>JBPOIQ010000058.1:0-28714 GCA_052034355.1 Minisyncoccota bacterium | reverse complement strand
GATCACGGCCATGCCGCTTAGCTCTCCCGACACGTGCGCCGCGAACGGCCAGATGTTGAATGCTTCCTCCTATAACTGGGCGTGGAGCAAGGCGCAAAACCCGGCTTCGCCTGTGGCGATCAGTCTCCTGCCGGACGTGCCTCCGGGAACGCTTTTGAATACGAACCCGGTTCTTCCGGCCGGCTGTTCGACGAATTGTTTGATGACCGGAAGCCAGCCTGCGGGCACGCCTTCATGTGGCAACGGCACGCTCGAGCGCGGCGAGGCTTGTGATACCCCCGGACTCAACGGCTGCAACGCCAACTGCTTGTCGACGGGAAACACGGTTGTGAACGGTTGCGGCGACAGTACGGTCCAGGCCGATCGCGGAGAAGAGTGCGATGCCGGCGCCGCCAACGGCACGGCGGCTGCGGGTTGTACGACAGCTTGCTTGCTGGTCGGCTCAACACCGGGACTCTCGGCTTGCGGCAACGGTTCCGTCGGCGTCGGCGAAGCGTGCGACGACGGCAATACTCAGGATGGCGACGGCTGCAGCTCGCGCTGCTTGCTTGAAGGTTCCCGCCAGAATGTCTATGTCTGCGGCAACGGCGTTTTGGAACCGGGAGAACAATGCGATTACACGCTCGGCGCCGGCGGGCTCGCGACGCAACTGCTGGTCGCCGGACGTCCGCCCGCGGCGTTGGGAGCGACGGATGAACGCAATCCGACGCGTCCGAATTTCGCATGCGGACAGAGCTGCTTGCTGCGCGGGAATTCCGTCACCTGCGCCGCCGGTACCAACTGCTGCGGCAACGGCGTGATCGAGCCGGCAAAGGGTGAAAATTGCGACGCGGGTTCTAAGAACGGCGAAGCCTCGTCCGGCTGCTCGTCGCGCTGCACGAAGACGGGTTCCAATCCGGAGCTCCGCGCTTTCTGCGGCGACACGGTTGTAACCGTGCAGTCGGCCGATCCGCTCACAAGCGCGCAAAACGGAGGCGGCGAAGAATGCGAAGCTCCGACACTCGACGCGAATATCGATCCGACGCAAGTTATTGAAGCTCGCAATCAGTGCGACGCTCGCAATAATTGCAGCGCCTCGGTGACGGCGGCGATCGGCACGGTCTCCGGACAGGGGAGCGTGAACGTCGAATGTTCGTGCCGCGCCGACAGCGACTGCTCTGCGTTCGGTCCGAATCTTTCATGTGGCGCAGGCGCCTGCTGCTTCCAGCGCCCGGATGCCCCGGACATCAACCCTAAAGGAGGAAACGAGTGCCGCAATGCGCAGATCAGCGTCGCCTTCGGCGAGGAAATGAACACCGGCTCTCTCCAAGGCGGCTTGGTTGTCGAATCGTGCCCGAGCCACGCGTATAACGAGAACGGTCCGCGCTCCTGGTTCGCGCGCGCGGCTTCCTCGGTCGGAAACTTCTTCCGGTCGCTTGTGGGTATGGAAGCCTCAGCCTCGCATGTCTGCGCTCCGATCGAAGGTGCCTTCACGCACGTGAACGTCACGGCTCCGGATGGCACGGTGCGGACAATTTCGAAATTCGCTCCGAAACAGATGCTCAGCCCCAACCGCCTGTATCGCGTCACGGTGCGCGGTGGAGCGACGGGGGTGAAGACCGCGAAGGGCGTCGGGTATCCGCAAGGCGCCGATACGGTGCAGGATTTCACGACAGGTTCGGATGTCTGCCGCTTCGACGTCGTGCAGACGTCGCCCGCGACCGAGTTGATTCAGGATTCAGCGATTCCGCTCACGATTACGGCAACGGCGATGACGAATCGCGGCGGCCGGCTTGAGGCGATTTCACCGGTGGCAGGCGTCTACGAATGGACGTGGAGCTGGGCGAATATTCCCGAAAGCGCCAGTGTCGGAGCTCTGCTCGACATGACGACGGTTCCAGGAGCTCCGTCCGTGGTCGTGCAGGCGAAAAAGGGTTTGAACGGCCAAGAGCAAGTCGCTGCGACCGCGCGCATTACGACGGATACGGCGCTGACGCCGAGCACGGCGGGACAAGACAAGGTCGGCAAGTCGACCATTACGGTCATGCTCTGCCAGATGCCGTGGCCTCGCCGCAACGTATCGACCGGTGCGTGGGCGCCGTATGTCGATCCGCAGACGCACTTCGAATTCTATTATTGCCGCGACAACGCCGGTGCTCTTTTGCCGGAACTCATGAGCGTTCCTACACAGGGACAATCGGTCGGCGGTTCCGGCCTCCTGCGCTTCTGCGCGGCGACGACGGATTTCTCACAGCCGCGCGCTTGCACGACAAATGCCGACTGCAACGCCGGCGACACCTGCCGTTCGAAAGATCTTCTGTACCGCTTCCAGCCGGAGTGGAAGGTTTCGGATGCGATCGGTGTGCGCGTGTACGAGAATAACGATCGCCTCACGCCGCAAGAGTGGTACGCGGCCCAGCGTTTCTCGGGCAAGACCCAAAACGCGACGGTCGACGGGTACATGGCCATCAAAGACGAGCGTACGGTGTATGTCGGAGCAGCCGATAAATACGGCGATCCGGATCTCCGTTCGTACATTTATGTCTTCGCGTTTAACGATCATGCGGATCCCCGCACGGCGGAAATTTTCAACCGCTTGGTCGGCAACGTGAACTTCAATACGAACTTGGTGCCTTCCGATCGCGTCACGAACGTGTGTAAGAACGCGGCGGGCGAATTGCTCCATCTCACGGCCGAGACCGCGGCACCGATCGCTTGCAGCAGCAACTTGGACTGCGATCGCGCACTGCCGAATGGTCCCTCCGGCATGCATTGCGATGCGGATAAAGACAAGATCCGCCGCGACATGCGCCGCTGGCAGGACATGCGCGTCATCGAACAGTCCCTCGAGACGTCTCGCGAGCAGACCGGCTTCTATCCGAAACTGGAATCCGGAAGCTTTGTTCGCGGATTCACGACGTCGAAGTGGCCTTCCTGGAGCCAGCAACTCGGCAATGCGGGAAGCGTCGTCGATCCGATCAACGCGTTCAATCGCTGCGAAGCGTTCGGTTCGGAGTGTTCGATCAGCCGCGCTTCGTGCTCCACCGACTCGGATTGCACGGGCGGCACAGGGGATGTCTGCCGCGCAACCTTCGAAGCTGAAACGTGCTACAACGACAAGATCGGCGTCTTTGCCTGCCCGGCGAACTCGCACGTGTATCAGTATCGCGCGATCGGCGGCGTTGATTACCGCATGGCTGTCGACTTCGAATACGTGACCTATCAGTGGCTCGGCTCTTCGTGCGCCTCAAAACCGAGCGCTTTCGCTTGTGACGCGGCATTGGGTTGCTCGTGGATTCCTTCCGGCCCTACGACGGGCACGTGCCAGACGCGCATTACGACCTCTCCCGTGTGCGCAGGCCAGCCTTCGTCGGCGGCAAAAGCCTGTCTCGCGACGGGCGCGAGCTGTGCCTCTTCCAGTCAGTGCGCTTCGGGTGATGCTTGCATGCCGGTCGGCGTGCCGCTCGTCGGACCCGCTGCCGGCGGCGCGTGCGGCAACGGATTGCTTGAAGGCGCCGAAGAATGCGAAGTCGGCATGACACGGAACGTCGCTTGCCCTTCCGGTGGTCAGGATTTCGAACGCTGCAACGCGTCTTGCACGTGGCAGGTACAAACGGCCTGCCCTGGAGCCGCAGCGTGCGGTAACGGATCGCTTGAGACCTTTGCAGGGGAGTCGTGCGACGACGGTGCACAGAACGGCCAATACGGCCGGTGCCGCAGCGGAAGTCTTGGTTGCGTGAAGCGCTGCGTGAATATCGCCAAGCGCGCCTCTTTCGACGGCAATTGCTCCGATGGCAGCTGCGATCTCGGACAGGCATGCAGTACGAACGCCGACTGCGCCGGTTTGCCGAATCCTTCGGTTTGCACTGATCGCATGAATTTCTGCGGCGACGGCGTGAAGAATGGTACGGAGGTGTGTGACGATGGCGGTAGAAACGGAGAGTACGGCTTCTGTGCCTGGGACTGCCGCGGTCCGGGACCTCGTTGCGGAGATGGCAGTACGAACGGCGGTGAGCAGTGTGACGCGAACCAGCTGAGCGCTCAGGGCGTCTGTATTCCGACCGGAGTGTCTTTGACCGACACGAGCACGGCGTCGCGTGATTTCGCGTCCTGCGCGCGAGCGTCCGATTGTGCTTCGGGTGAAACCTGCGCGCTATGCGCACCCACGGCGACAGGACTTCCGCAGACGCGTACCAAGAGCTGCAAAGCGGCGACGGAGCCGGTCGGCGAAGCGTGTACCTTCAACGACTGGTCGATGTGCCGCCCTTCCGGCGCGTGCGGTAACGGTGTTGTCGAAGGCGCCGAGCAATGCGATGCCGGAGCGGCAAACTCGCCGAACGGCACGTGCCTGACGACGTGCAGGCTCAATGTCTGCAACGACGGTTTCGTGCGCACGGGCGTCGAACAATGCGACAATGGCGCGGCGAACGGCGTACTCTGCACGCCTCAGTACGGTTCCGTCTGCAATTACTGCAAAAACGACTGCTCGATCGAAACGATCTCCGGCGCGTTCTGCGGAGACAGGACGATCACGGCTCCTCCGGAAACGTGCGATCCTGGCCCGGTGACGGCCTGGTGCAGCCGTACGTACCAAAACCCTTCCGATCCGAGCGGCGTGAAAGGATGCACAACAAACAACGACTGCTTGCCGGGCGTCTGCCGCAATTATCCGGGCGCCTCAACGAGTTCAAGCGCCGCGCCCGCTTCTTCCACATTCGCGCGTTCCGACGTCGAAATTCCGATGTTTGGTCCCTTTGGCGAAGCAGCGAGACGCTTTGTCGGGTCGATCGTCACCTTCGCGACATGCGGACCTGGAGAATGCAATGCGGGCGTTCCGGGTGACACGACACCTCCGGCAATCGGCGCGATTACGACGGTTCCAGCTAGCCCGACGGCCAGCGATTCCGTCATCATCACGGTTTCGAACGTGACGGATGCGGCCGCTTTGGTCGACAACATCGACATCTATCTCACGACGGCGGCCGTGCAGGTTTTGCGAACGACCTGCCGCTTCAATCCGCGCTTGGCGTCGGCGGCGTGTTCGGTCAACGTCGGTCAGCTCACGGAAGGCATCCACATCATCACGATCAATGCTTTCGATGGGAACGGCAACATGTCTGCGCGTACGCAGAACTTGGTTGTTACGGCCGGAACGACGGTTCCTCGCGCTGATTCCGGTGTTGGTACGGGATTTGAGCTCGACCCTGGAACCTACACGCCGTATACGGGCACGGGCACGTCCGCTCCGGAAGGCGCTCCGTGCCGCGCGGCCGGTGATTGCGCCGCGGGTCAGTACTGCCAGGGCGGCGAGGGTCAGTGCATCGCATTCAATACCCAGTGCCAGCCGGAGCCCTACACCAACACGCAAGCAACGGCGACGGCCAAAAAATGCAAGGTGAACGGGCGTCTTTGCACGAATGACGGCGAGTGCGGAGCGAATGGACCTTGCGTCGGTTATCGTCTCGACGGCTCTTGCAACTATTGTTCGAACGCGTGCTTCGGCACGAACGCGAAGAGCGCGGCGTTCTGCGGCGACGGCGTGAAACAGGGGTTGTATGGCGAGCAGTGCGACGGCCAGGGCGATCCGGAAGCACGTGGCCAAGGCACGACCTACGTATGCCGTAACGACTGCGTCTACGATCCGAACGGCGGCTACTGCGGCGACGGTACGATCGATGCCTCGCACGGCGAAGTCTGCGATGCGAACACGTTTGCCGGAGGTGCGGCCCCTTCTTGCGCCTCTCAAGGCGCTGGAACGGCCGGTCAGGTGCTGTGCTCGAGGGGTTGCGGCTTGTATACCGGCGGCTGCGACAATGGAACGCTTCTCCCCGGAGATTTCCGCTTCAAGATCTCGTGGCCGACGCCGCACAACGCGGCGAACGAAGTCGACTTGTACGTGAAAGCCGTGTACAGCTCCGGTCCTCTTGCGGGGCAGACGCGCTACTTCGGCTGGAAAGACGGTTCGACGGATGCGCGCTACGTCGGCAACGGTAACTTCTCGACCGATCACATCCGGCTCTTCTGGGACGTGACGGGCGGCACGCACGCGACCGATCCTGAAATCATGGTGTTGTCGACGCAATCGTTGCCGCAAGGTACCTATCACGTGTTCGCAAACGGCGGTAGCTGCTTCGTAGACGGCGACTATAGTAAAGCGCCGCTCTTCGATCGCAATACCGGTTGGTGGAAAGGCGCGACCGCGACGATCAAATCGAATTCGATCTTCACGATCGAAACCGGTTCGGCGGCGAGCGTCTCCGGTATCTCGAACGGTACGACGCGCACGCTTGCAAGCGTGCCTGACGCTTCCGGCAGCCCGTGCCTTTGGTACATCGGGCGCATCGATAAAACGGCTGCTTCAAGCGAAGGAAGATTCACTCTCAAGAACAAGTACGTCAACAGGACGGACGGCCCGAATGCGAACGACTAATATGAAACGCTTCGTCATCATCCTGAGTCTCGTCGTCGTCCTCCTGGCGGGAGCCGCAACGGCCGTGATCATTATCCGCGCTCGCGCGGCACGCCTTGCGGTTCCCGGCGGAACGCCTTCCGTGCCGACCAGCGGAACGGAAAATGAACCGTCAAAAACGCCGGGGACTTCCTCGCCGTCCAAAACTGAAGGCATTGTGCCTCGCGAAGAAGACGCGCCGCCGCTTTTTTCGGAAACATCCCAAAAGGACAGCGACGGCGACGGTCTGGTTGATGGGGAAGAGGCGATGCTGCGCACGGATCCGAATCGCAAGGATACGGACGGCGACGGCCTCGGAGATCTTGATGAAGTGCGCTCCTTCTGCACCAATCCTCTCAAAGCGATGACGGACGGAAAGACTCCGGATAAAACTTGGGTCACGACGCGCCAAGAAGAGGCGCGTGCCGCGGGACAGCGTCCGGTATTTTGTGTAGAATAAAAAGGTATGATCTTCTTCCTCTTCGACGACAAAACCGAACCGGCCGACATCTTCGCCGAGATTCCTTCCGAAAAACCGACAAGCGTTCCGCCGCAAACCCCTGGCGGCGCGGCGCCTGTTCCGCAGGCAGCTGCTCCCGCGACGGGGGTGGTACTGCAACAGGCCGCGTTCGGCAAAAAGGGGATACTCATTCTTGCACTCGTTGTCGTGCTGATTGGCGGCGGTGCCGCAGCATACTTCTCGTTGAGCGGCAGCAAGACTCCAGCGGAACCCGCAGTTCAGATTCCTGAACCTCAGCCGGAGCCGCAACCCGAGCCACAGCCACAACCTCAGCCTGAGCCGCAACCCGAACCCCAGCCCCAGCCTCAACCGGAAATCGATAGCGATGGCGATGGCTTGAGCGATACGAGAGAGGCACAGCTCGGCACGAATGCCGGCATGGTCGACACGGACAATGATGGACTCTCCGACCGCGAAGAAGTCGAGGTGTACATGACGGATCCGAATAACAGCGATACGGACGCCGATACCTTCAAGGACGGCGACGAAATCCGGAACGGTTACAATCCCAAGGGTCCGGGCAAACTCCTGGAGATTCCGCCCGCTCCGTAATCACGCTTGAAAGCTATGTCCGAGCAGCCGGCGCCGCAACCAACCGCGCAGAAAGATCCGGTCATCTACACGATCCCGGAGCAGTTTTACGGCGTGGCGGCAAAAGCGCATTTGCCGAAAGACGCGCCTGCTCCGACAACGGGGGCGGCGATTCCTTCGGGCCCCGCATCGAACGAACCTCCGAAACCGAAAAAAGAATCCGGAAGCAAGAAGTGGGTTCTTATTCCGGTGATTGCCGTGCTGCTTCTGGGCGGCATGGGTTTTGCGATCTGGTGGTTCTTGCGTCCGGCCCCGGCGCCGCAGCCCGTGCAGCCCACCGTGACGTTGCCGGTCCCGCAGCCCGAACCTCAACCACAACCTGAGCCCCAGCCCGAACCGCAGCCTGAGCCCGCCACGACCACGCCGCAGACGCCAGTCGACGATGGTGCGCTCGATCCTGATGGCGATGGTCTGACCAATGCTGAGGAAACGCTCTATGGTACAGGACCGCTGAACGGCGATTCGGATGGTGATGGATATTCGGATGGTCTTGAAGTGATCAATTTGTACAATCCGACAGGTTTCAAACCAACAAAGCTGATTGAAGCTGGGTTGGTGGTGACGTTCGCTGCGACCGGCACGTACGAAGCGTACATGCCAAGTGGTTGGACAAAAGTCTACGGCGACGATGGCTTGGTGCTGCAAGCTGCCGATGGCGAGGGTGTTGTTGTACGGGTGTACGCCAACCGTAACAAGCAATCCGCGCTCGACTGGTATCTCACCAATACCCCCACCGCCTCACCATCCCAAGTGCAATCATTTACGACGAAGTTCGGGTTGGACGCAGTAAAGGGTCCCGATGGCTTGACGGCTGTTGTCGAGGTTGAAGGAAATATTGTCTTGCTAAACTACAGTGCTTTGCAAGGGGTATCGCCGCGCCACCTCACGACGTTCGTCATGCTCATGAACAGCTTCAGCAAGAAGCCATGATCGTTACTGTTCCTGTCGCTCGGCGCGTCAAGGCGCCCGTCAGCGACGCGTGGTTGAAGAAAATCGTTGAGGCCGCGCTTCGTGGCGCAAAGGTAAAAACCTCCGTCGAAGTCGGGGTCGTGTTCGTTTCCGACCGCGAGATGACGAAACTCAACACCGTGCATCGTAACAAGAAGAAGACGACGGATGTGCTCTCATTCGCGGACGGAGCGCACGGGTTGCTTGGGGATGTCGTGATTTCCGTCGCTCAAGCCGAGCGCCAGGCGAAAGAAGCGAAGAAACCCTTGCGGAACGAGATCGCGATGATTGTCGTACACGGCGTGCTACACCTCTTGGGATACGATCACGAGACGCTCAAGGACGAAAACGTCATGTTTCCGCTCCAGGCGCGCATCCTGAAATCCCAAAAATATGGTTGATACTGGACGTTTCTTGCGCAGTCTGCGCTTTGCGATGAAAGGGATCGTCACCTTGGCTCGTGAAGAGCAAAGTTTTCGCCTGCAACTCTTGGCGGCCGTCGCGCTTACTGCGCTTATTTTCATTTTCAAGCTCTCGCGCGCTGAAACGGCGCTGCTTGTCGTTGTCGCCGCAATGACGCTCGTGCTAGAATTACTCAACGGCGCCGTCGAGCGGCTTGTTGATTTGTTCAAGCCGCGCATTCACGCCTACGCCGAACAAATTAAGGATATGATGGCGGGCGCCGTGCTCGTCAGTTCGGTCGGCGCGCTTCTCGCGGGCATTTTGGTGTTTTGGCCGCACGTCTTCAAGTGAACTCTATGGCAAAGTCTTCCTCGAACGAAATTGTCGCAGGTCTCGACATCGGCTCTTCGTCGGTGCGTGTTGCTGTCGGACAGCGCAGTTCGTCCGGGGGAGGACGCGAATCGATCCAAATCATCGGCGCGGCCGAGGCTCCTTCCGTCGGCGTGAATAAAGGCGTCATTACTTCGATCGAAGACGCGATTTCTTCGGTCTCGACCTGTTTAGAAAAAGTTGAACGCATGACGGGCGTGCAGATCGAACGCGCGTTCGTCGGTATTTCCGGAAGCCATATCGTTTCCCAAGAATCGAAAGGTGTCGTGGCGGTTTCGCGCTCCGATGGCGAGATTCGCGAAGAAGATGTCGAGCGCGCGCTTGAGGCGGCCCGCACGGTTGCCACGCCTTTGAACTATGAAATTCTGCACGTCCTGCCCAAGAGTTTTATCGTCGACGGGCAGTCCGGCATCAAGGATCCGGTCGGCATGACCGGCATCCGCTTGGAAGTCGATGCGCAAATCATCCAGAGTCTTTCCTCGCAGCTCAAAAACCTTTCCAAGTGCGTGTACCGCACCGGTATCGAGATCGACGATGTTGTGCTCGGGATTTTAGCTGCCTCCGAAGCGGTCGCGAGTCCGCGCCAAAAAGAACTGGGCGTCGCCGTCGCCAATATCGGCAGTTCGACCACTTCGCTCGCGGTCTACGAAGACGGCGACGTGCTTCGCACGGTCGTTCTTCCGATCGGCAGTGATCACATTACGTCCGACGTGGCGATCGGTCTCCGTACCTCGATTGAAGTTGCCGAGCGCGTGAAGGTCGAGCACGGTATCGCATCGTCGCGCGAAGCGAAGCGCGAGGATATCCGCCTGGCCGATCTCGGTGCGGAAGAAGATGAAATCGTCAGCAAAAAATTCGTCGCGGAAATCATCGAAGCGCGCGTCGAAGAGATTTTTGGAAAAATCGACAAGGAATTGAAGAAGATCGATCGCAGCGGGCGCCTTCCGGCCGGCATCATCCTGACCGGCGGGGGAGCGAAACTGGGCGGATTGGTCGATATGGCCAAGACGGAACTCCGCCTCCCGGCGGCGCTCGGATACCCGGTAAACGTTTCAAGTATCACTGATCGCACCAACGATATCGCTTTTTCGACGGCGGTCGGCCTTGTTCTTTGGGGCCACCATATTTCGGAGAGCGCTCGCGGACAAAACAGCCTGGCGGTGAAATTCGGCGATTTGCAGGTCGGAAGCCGCTTTAAAAAGCTTCTACGGTCGCTTCTGCCCTAAGATGGGCATAAAGTGAACAAAAAACGTGTTCAAGGAGCCTTGAGAAGGCTCCTTTTTTTATGTACGCTGAAAGAGAAGATTTATAACCACTCGCGCGCAGCGCCACTATGGGCGAAGTCAAACCCGCGGTAGAAACATTCGCGAAGATCAAAGTCGTCGGCGTCGGCGGTTCCGGCAATTCCGCCGTGAACCGCATGATCCTGTCGAAAATCCGCGGTGTCGAATTTATTGCCGTTAACACGGATGTACAGGCGTTGCATCACTCGCACGCGCCTGTGAAGTTGCATATCGGTAAAACGGTCACGCGCGGCCTTGGCGCGGGCATGGACCCTGAAATGGGAAAACGCGCGGCTGAAGAGAGCGCCAACGAAATTCGTGAAGCGTTGAAAGATGCCGACATGGTGTTCGTGACGTGCGGTCTCGGAGGCGGTACCGGCACCGGCGCCGCTCCGGTCGTGGCGGAAATCGCGCGCGACCTCGGCGCACTTACCGTCGCTGTCGTCACGCGCCCGTTCGCGTTCGAGGGCGCGAAGCGTCGCGACGTTGCTGAAACCGGTTACAAGGAATTGAAAGAACGCCTCGATACCATCATCACGATTCCCAACGACCGCGTTCTCGGCCTCATCGACAAGACGACGTCGCTGCTCGACGCTTTCAAAATCGTCGACGACGTTTTGCGCCAAGGCGTTCAAGGCATCAGCGAACTGATTACGGTTCCCGGTCTTATTAACGTCGACTTCGCCGACGTCAAAGCAATCATGCTTGGACAGGGCTCGGCGCTTATGGGTATCGGCCGCGGTGCCGGTGAAGGTCGTGCGGTTGAAGCGGCAAAACAGGCGATTGCGAGCCCTCTTCTTGAGGTCTCGATCGACGGCGCACGCGGCATTTTGTTTACCGTCACTGGCGGACAAGGTTTGGGTATGAAAGAGGTCGCCGACGCCGCTGCCGTGATCACCGAGAAAGCCGACGAGGGCGCCAAAGTTATTTTCGGCGCCGTCATCGATGAATCGATGAAGGATGAAATCAAGGTGACGGTCGTGGCTACGGGCTTCGATGGCCAGGAACGCACGCAGATGACGACGTCGATGAAGAGCATTCTTTCCGCCGGTTCGATCGCCCCCGCCACGAAACCTTCCATCTTTGCCGCCAAGCCGGTTGAAGAGAAACCGGTTGTCGCAGCGCGACCGTTGGAAGTCAAACCTCAGCCGCAGCCCCAAACGCAACCCCAAGCCCAAACTCAGCCCCAAGCGAGCTTTGATGCATCGCGCGCTTCAGTCATGCCGAAACGCATCAAGTCGCTCGATCAAGAACCGCAACGATTCCGCGGAACCGCTCCGGCGCCTCAACCGGCAGGCGCGGCCGCTGAAGAGGAAGAGCTCGATATCCCGGCCTTCATTCGAAAGAAGATGCTGTGAGGTGCGTCGCGTGCAATCATAAAGACACCAAAGTTGTCGACTCCCGCCTGTCGCAAGGCGGGATGAGCATTCGTCGTCGAAGACAATGTCTCAAGTGCCATTTCCGTTTCTCGACCGTCGAGGAGATCGAAATTCTCGATCTGACCGTCGTGAAGCGCGATGGTCAGCGCGAAACGTACATGCGAGAGAAGCTCGAATCCGGGCTTCGCAAGGCAATTCAAAAGCGACCGATCACGGCCGAGGTTTTCAAAGATCTCGTGAATCAGGTCGAACGCGATTTGCAAAAGCGAAAGAAAAACGAAGTGACCAGCCGAGAGATCGGGGAGATCGTCATGAATCGGCTCAAAAACGTGGATACGGTCGCTTATATCCGCTTTGCTTCGGTCTATCGCGCTTTCGAAGACGTCAAAACGTTCCAGGACGCGCTTGAACATTTGGCCAAGTCCAAGAAAAAACGCTGATACGGACTTATGGAGGATATGTCCGCTCAAAAACAAGGAGGTCGAAATCCGCTGACGTACGTCATCGTGGCAAGCTTTCTTTTAGGGAGTTTCTCCGGTGCGGCCTTTGGCGTTCTTTTTGCCGTCTCCCTGAATCAAAAATATTATCCTTGGCGCGAGGCGGCCGACCCGGCGGCGGCCATTCAGTTACAGGTTTCGAACGAGGACCGTCCCGTAATCGACGCGGTACGAAGCGTGTCGCCTTCGGTCGTGAGCGTTGTCGTGAAGAAGGAGCTTTCGAAATTGTACGAGAGCACCGGGCCTCTCGGGTATTTCGGTTTTGAAATCCCGAAAGCCCCGAACGCGCAGGGTGAGAAACAGGAAATTGGCGGTGGCACGGGTTTCGTCATTTCCGAGGATGGACTCATTCTCACGAACCGCCATGTCGCTGCCGATACCGAAGCGGACTACGAGGTCGTTTTTTCCGACGGCAGCGTTTCTCCGGCGACGGTGCTGGCGCGGGATACCATCCTCGATATCGCCGTTCTTAAAGTCGAAAAAACCGGCCTAACCGTCGCGCCGCTTGGTGATTCGGATGCCCTTTCACCCGGAGAGACCGTCATTGCGATCGGTAATTCGCTCTCGGAATACCGCAACTCGGTGACCAAAGGTGTGATCTCGGCCATCAACCGGCGCGTTGTCGCCGGAAACGGGTCCGGCGATTCCGAAGTTTTGGAAGAGGCGCTGCAAACCGATGCGGCGATCAATCCCGGCAACTCCGGAGGACCGCTCGTGAATCTTGGCGGCAAGGTTATCGGCGTGAATACGGCGATCAATCGTTCCGGACAGTCGATTGGTTTCGCGATTCCGATCAATGCGGTCAAAATCGTGATCGAGAGCGTCAAAGCGCATGGAAAAATCGTCCGTCCGTGGCTCGGTGTGCGGTACTCGATGCTGACGGCAGAGTCGGCTAAGCGAAGCGGCCTTTCAGTCAGTTACGGCGCGCTCTTGGTCGGCGGAACGACGCGTGGCGACGGTGCGGCCGTCGTGCCGGATTCGCCGGCGGAAAAAGCCGGACTCAAAGCCGGCGACGTGCTGCTCGACGTCGATGGCGCCCGTTTGGAGGTCGATCATCCGCTGTCGACGGTCATCGCCAAAAAGAGGGCGGGGGATACGGTCCAGGTGCGTATTTTGCGCGATGGAACGGAACGCGTCGTTCCCGTGACGCTCGGCGTTCTCCCGGACGCGCCATAATCGTTTATGAATTTCAAACGCACAAAAATCGTCTGTACGATCGGGCCGGCCTCTTCGTCGCCGGAGATGCTGAAGAACATGATGCGCGCCGGCATGAACGTCGCGCGTCTTAATTTTTCACACGGTACCTACGAGGAACATGCCGAACTGATCCGTACGATCCGATCCGTCGCGGAAGAGCTTGGCGAACCGATCGCGATTCTTCAAGACCTCCAAGGTCCGAAGATTAGGGCGGGCGTGTTGCCGAAGGAAGGCGTAGAACTCAAGACGGGCGCACGAGTGACGTTTACGACCGGCGAAGCGGCGGTTGACGACCTTCGGTTGCCGGTCACGTACGAATTTTTGCATCAAGACGTGAAACCCGGCGAACGCATCTTGCTGGATGACGGGTTGTTGTCGGCAAAGGTGCTTGAAGTCAACGGACGAGACGTCGTTTGCGAGATGATCGATGGGGGATTGCTCACGTCTCACAAAGGCGTGAACTTCCCCGACTCCAAACTTTCGATTTCGCCGATCACGGAAAAGGACAAAGCGGATTTGGAATTCGGCGTGGCGCAGGGAGTCGATTTTATCGCCCTTTCCTTCGTGCGCTCCGCCAAAGAAATCGTAGATCTGCGCGAGCTGATCGCCCGCGCCGAAGGACTTACGCGAACGCCTCAAGAAGCGACAATCCGTATCGTTGCCAAGATCGAAAAGCGCGAAGCGGTCGATCATATGGATGAGATTATCGAAGCGGTCGACGTGATCATGGTGGCGCGCGGTGATCTGGGAATCGAAATGGCTCCTGAGCGCGTGCCGATCGTGCAAAAGCAGTTGGTTTCGAAGTGTCGTGCGGCGTCGAAGCCTGTGATCGTGGCGACCCAGATGCTTGATTCCATGATTCGCAATCCGCGCCCGACCCGCGCGGAAGTCTCCGATGTTGCCAATGCCGTCATTGATCATGCGGATGCCGTCATGTTGTCCGGCGAAACGGCGGGTGGAGCGCATCCTTTTGAAGCGGTTGAAATGATGGCGAAGATCGTTCGGGAAACCGAAAGCTCGACCTTGGATAATTTGGACGTGGAACACCGTCGCGGAGACGCACGCTCCGTGGAAGAAGCCGTTTCGGAAATCGCGAACGTGCTGGTGCGGGACGTCGACGTCAAACTCGTCGTCGTCGCTTCGGCGCACGGGGATTTGGGGCGCGTCGTCAGCCGTTTCCGGCCGGAGATGCCTATCCTCGTAACGACCGATAATGCTCGAGTGCGCCGTCAGCTCAATCTCTCCTGGGGTATCTTGCCTGTCCTGCAAAAGCGTCCGAAGGATGCGGAGGAATTTTTCCGGGAAGTGGCGTCGTCCGTGAAAGCGCTTGGTTTGGCGGATTCCGGCGACAAGATCGTGGTTGTCGGCGGAGACCCGATCGGTTCGCTCGCTGATCGCGTTGAAATCCGCGAGCTGCCGTAAAGGGTGGTATACTGCTGAGGTATGAAGCTTCGGGAACGTTTGGGACTTCACCCGAATATCGGACTGAAAGTGGCCGGCACGGTCATCTTCTTCGAGATTCTGCTCATCGTGACGTACATGATCGTCACGCAAATCATCATCGATGAGCAGACGTTCACGCACATTTTGAACCTTGATCGACAGAACTTGGTCGCGATCATCCTGATCTCGACGCTGGTCTTGGCGGGTTATTTCACCTACCTGGTCATCACCCGCATTTTTGGCCCCGTCACCCAGCTGACGCGCGGAACGGAGGAGATTATGAAGGGGAACCTCGACCTCCATCTTACGGTCAAAACCGGGGACGAGTTGGAAGTCTTGAGCGAACGTTTTAATACGATGGCGGCGGCACTCAAGTCCGAGCGCGAGTCTTTGGAAAACAAGGTGAAGGAACGTACGCGGGCCTTGGAAGACGCCCAAAAGAAAGAAATTGAGCGCCAGACGGAAGTCTTGAAGCTGAAAGACGAGTTTCTTTTCGTTGCCGCTCACGAATTGCGCACGCCGGTTACCTCGATTCGCTGGAGTTTGGAATCGATCGCTGACCGCCGGATGAATGCCGAGATCCGCGAGGCTTTTGAAGACGCTGTCTCCGCGAGCAAGAACCTCGCGACGTTGGTGGAAGACTTGTTGAACATGGCGCGTCTCGATGCCAAGCGTATTCCTTTCAAGAAAGAGTTCGTGAATCTGCTCGATGCCGCCAAGGGTATCGTGAAAGAAATGGAGCCGATCGCCGCTAAGAAAAACGTGTCGCTTGTGATCGAGGAGGAGAGCGGTCTTGTGCCGATGGCGCTGGCCGACGATCGTCGTGTGGACGAAGTGCTCGTAAACCTCGTTTCGAACGCCGTGAAATACAACAAGAAGGGCGGTCACGTGCGTATCTGTATCGTTCGTGAAGAGCCGTATCTGAGGTACGACGTCATTGATGACGGCCCCGGCATCGCCATCGATGAGCAGAAGCACCTTTTTGAAAAGTTCTGGCGCGCGAAGGCTTCCAGCGGCGTCGAAGGCAGTGGTCTTGGTCTGTTCATTGTGAAGCGTCTTGTCGAGGGTATGAACGGTGTCATTTCGTTCAAGAGCGTTCCGGATAAGGAAACGGTTTTCAGCGTGAAACTGCCTTCTGCAAAATCATAAAAGCCCCGGCGCTAGGCCGGGGTTTTTTCGTTCGAGGGAGGTGCGGACGGCGGGCACGGACCGTGCGTGAGCTCGTGCTTGCGTTTCGAGGCGTGGGTGAGTCCCAGCGCGACGATCAGGAAAGATGTCATTTCCGTCATGCCTTCCGGAAGCTGATAGGCGCCGGCACCGACGAGTTGGATCATGCACATGACGATGAAGCTGAGCAGCCAGAGCAGTACCAGGACGTGGCCTGCTTTGGGGCTGTTCGACGAACCGCCGTTCTGCCAGCGCTGGATTTCCTTCGGCAGGGCGTAGAGCACCCCGACGAACACCATGTGCACGATGACCATCGCATACGGGGCGGTATGCGCCCGGCGCACGTAGACGTACCACATAACCGCCAGATGAAAGAGCGAGTAGAAGACGCTTGTGAGATAGACCTTGCGATCGTTCGGTTCCGTCGCTTTGACGAATTGGCTGAAGAGCTTCTCCATGCTCATGACGAGCCTCCTTTGCGGTCATCCCCACCGTATCGGCGTGCGTGGTTGCCGTCCAGTCCGGTCTGGGTTACCTTGGGGATAAGATTCATTATCTGTTTCCATGGCCCTTCTTGAATTTTACGGCAAGGAATGTCCGCACTGTGTTCGCATGATGCCGCTCGTCGAGCAACTCGAAAAGGAGCTGGGCGTCGAAGTGAAAAAACTCGAGACGTGGCATGACGAGGAAAACAACAAGCTACGCGCTCAGAAGGACGCGGACAACATGTGCGGCGGCGTGCCGTTCTTCGTCAACGAAGAGACAGGTGCCCGGCTCTGCGGCGCCGTCGACTACGACACGCTCAAAATTTGGGCCACCGGGGGCAAGTAAAAAAAGAAAAAACGGGGCGAGAGCCTCGTTTTGATTTATCGCGTCGCGGCACGGATGAAGCGTGCGAGAACGGAGGTGGCGAGCGGCGTCGGTACGAGAGAGGCGCGAATGCGCTCGATCGGATGATCGTCGTTCGGCGCAGGGCGGGTTTCGAGTAGGCGCTCGAACGTCGCTTGCGTGCGTTCGGGGTGGAACTGCACGCCCCAGATCGCTTCTCCGGGAATCGTGAACGCCTGCAGGACATCATCCTGGCTCCAAGCGATCGGCACTGCGCCTTGCGGCAAGCTGACGATGCGATCCTGGTGCCAAGCTTGCACATGGAACGATTCCGGAAGCTCGTCAAAGAGCGGGTCGTTTGTCTCATCTCGACGCACGTTGATCGATCCATATTCCGCGCGCGCGTCGTCTCGTTTGACGTTCCCGCCGAACACGTGCGCCAAAGCTTGGGCACCGAAACAGATGCCGAACATCGGCAGTTTGCGACGACGCGCTTCCTGCAGCAAAGCACGGAAGGCGGCGTAGTGGGGGATTTCTTCAAAGACCGACCAGGCGGATCCGCCGATAATGACTCCTGAGACGTGATCGAGCGAAGTTTCGGGAACAGGACCGTCAAAAGGCCGCACGGACACCAGTGATTCAACCGGTATTCCGGCCGCTTCTGCGATCGAAACGGCTTCCGCATCCGGTGCCATCGTATCCTTCGCGCAATGGAGGTGGAGGAAGAGCATGGTATTCGCAGTTTTGCGCATCCAAGTCTCCTTGCCAAGAGGGGGTGCGGCTGCTAGCCTGTCTGACAGCACGAAAAGAGGTCTTTCATGAAGAATGAAGAACAGGAATCGTTCGGATCAACGACGTTTACCTGGCAACACGGCTACTGGCATCATCGCGATGCGGCTGGCAAGAGGCTTGGCAAACCGTATCTCCGAGTAATAGTCTTGAAAGCGCCTTTTCTTGCCAGTGTTACCGATCAGCATAATGCTCGAACGTGGTACATCGATGTCCGAGGTCGGGAAATAGGCGAAGTATTGCTCGCAAGAGGCGGGAAGTACAAGGATGGTCCTGGCTCGCTCCTGTGGATCGGTCCGAGAAACGACGAAGAGAATCTCGGGCCGTACGCAGCCGTGCGCCCGGACGGCACGATTGCCGGTATCTTCGACAGCATCAGCCGCGAACCATTCGAAGACGTACGTTGGGTGAAGAGGGGTTCATATTGGCGCCTACTCACCGCACAAGGTCGTCTGAAAGGGGAGAGAGGTATCACATACGCGTCTGATTTCACCAAGGACGGTCTGGCGCTCGTCTGCGTTCGCGACCGATACGCGTTCGTGCGCGCTACCGGTCGCCGCGCGTGGCGCCAAAGTTACGAAGAAGCTTGTGATTTCTATCGTGGCCGCGCCTGGGTACAAGAGTCATCCGGCTGGTTGTTGGTGGATGCTGAAGGTCGAAGGGTTGGCTCCGGCGTTTACGACGACGTGCATTCCGCCGACCGCGATGACGCCCTCACGATCGTCCAAAAGGGCAATGCGTGGCAGTTAGTGCGGAGGGAGGATGGGCTTCTCGCACTCGAGGGGGCGTTTGACGAGATCAAGCGTGATCCCGACGCGCGCCGCGAGCAATATGTGCTGCGTCGAGGCGACGTAAAAGAAACGTTCAATGCCGTAACGGGCGAACGCGCCCCATACGATGAAAAATTAGCTCGAGCTATCTTGTTCCGAGCTGCCGGCTATGGCAGCGAGTAAGATGCGCCGCTTCCGAATCGGGAGCGGTTTTTATGTGCGCGGGATTTCCAGGAAAAACATCGTACCGGCACCTTCATGACGCGGGCTTTCGAAACCGATGTTCCAGCCGAAGATGTCGCAGATCATCTTGACGATAAACAGGCCGAGGCCGGTTCCTCCGGATTTGTATTCCATGGCCTGCGGCGAGCGATAGAATCGCGTGAAAAGTTTCCGCTTCGCGTCTTCGCTGATCGCGAGGCCGTTGTTCTCGATTTCAATCCTGATCGATTTTTCTTGGGGGGCAAGCGTCACTCGCACGCGCGGGTTTTTACGATCGGCGTAGTCAAAAGCGTTGGAAATGATGTTTGAAAAAAGCTGCACGATCAAAACGCGATTTGTCCTGAGAGGGATCTTGTCGGGGTGCGTACAGCGCACTTCGACATTCGGGTGCCGGTGTTGCGTGAGCTCGATCGTCTCTTTGAGTATTTGTACCACATCCAACTCCTCGTTTTGCGCCGGTTTTTGGCCGAGGCGCGAGAGTGTCAACAAGTCTTCAATCAGATCGATCATGCCCTTGCTGCCGGCGTAGGCGTCGAGGAGCGCTGTTTTCTGTTCCGGGCGGAGGCCGTTTCGTTCAAGCAGAAGCTCGATCGTCCATTTGACGGCCGTGAGCGGGTTTTTGAGCTGATGGCTCAGAATCCCCATGAACTCTTCCTTGAACTTTTCACGTTCCTTGCGCGCGGTCACATCCGGCTCGATGGCGATGAAGAATCGCACCTCGCCGTCCTCTTCAAGAATTGGAGAGACGTAAATATCCTGCCAGTACATCGTTCCGTCCCTCCTTCGATTATGCATCTCCCCGTTAAACGGTTTCTTCTCGGTTTTGATGGTCTTCCAAAAGTCCTGATAGAAATCCAAAGACATATGCCCGCCCCAGAGATCGGCTGGGTTTTTTCCGTACATCTCCTCCCGGGCGTAGCCGGTGATTTTTTCCGCGGCGGGATTGGCGTAGAGGATGTTGCCGTCCGGGTCCGTAATGACGGTCATCGTGCTTAAAACCTCCGCGCCAAGCGTCAAAGGCGCAACGGCTTCCAAACGAGCTTTTAACGCCTCTGGAGAAAGCGGGTGTCTCATACATTTTCAGTGTACGCTCACGCGCCCGTTTGCCAAGAGGGGTCGGCACTCAGGAGTGAGCAAAAGAAAAATCCCCATTTCTGAGGATCTTTCTCTGGCGGGCCATAGTGGACGACATTAGAACTGCGCTGCTGGCATCAAGGTTTGGCACAGAGCCAGATTTACCTTGAAACGGATGTGCCATTTCAGGATTTCCAGCTTATTGCTCGCTCCCGTTCGACTCGATGATCGAAGCGGAATTGACGGAGCAATCCGAGATGCATGTGAAATCCAAACGCGAAAGGAATTGCTTGACGAGAGTCGGGGTATTGGAGGCGTCGCCCCCGTCAAAACCCCCATCGAAGGTCACGACAAGTAGATGACCGTTCACTACTGCATAAGCACTGTATCCATAAATAGTATACGTGTTGATAGCTGAAGTTTTTGCGGGCTGGAGATAGAAACGAGTTCCGCTGATCGTTTCAAGGCGTCCTGGGATGGGGTAATACGGCCCGGGTATTCCCAATCCATTCAAAATATTTTCAAGGTCCACTCCTTTATCGAGGTTAAATACTTGGATGTTGATTTGTTGTGCACTGATCATATCGTCCTTGAGGGACGAAAGATACAGGCTTTCAATCTCCGAAAGAGCCACGTCATTGACGTTCAAACCGGACGGCCAACTGTTATTCACCAGCCTGACGCCTTTCCCATAATAGCCTTCCTTCGGGTAGGAAAAAGTCACTCCCGTGCCAGGAACGGTCGTCTTGGCGTCGTAGATGATCTTGGAGAGATCGACCAACGATCCCACTGGAACCGGCGGCGGCTCTGTGGCTGCGGGTGATGGCGCAAACGGGCGCTTAGGTAAAACGATCAACGCATAGACAAGCGCGAAGGCGGCGATGGCTAGGGTGGTGACAGCCCAAATTTTCAGTCGTTTTGTCATATGGCAGGCATGTGATGATTTTTGAATCCTATACCGTACGGGCGAATACAGCAAGATGTACCGCTGAATAAAAAAAGCGGGGAGGAATGGACTCCTCCCTGCCACCGCGAGTTGTCGAGCCTTCAGCACCCGCCGGTATACGCGCACTTGAGCACGCGGTAGGCACCGAGGTCGTAGTTGTCGTTGCTGCCGGTGAATCCCATCGAATGTGATCCGATAGTCTCATATCCGTCACCGCCGTTGACCCAATTCGAATCCAGTACGATAACTTGGGAGCTGCTGATCTTTCGGACGACAATGGCTGCGTGGCCATATGGACGTCGGAGGTAATCGCCCTCAACGATGTTCGCGTAGGTCGCCTTGGGGTAGTTCGTGTCGGTGTCGGACCGTGCGATACAGTTGTTGTTGTCGCAGTTGCTGCACTTGATGCACGCGTCACTTGGGAATGATTTCCAGGCATACCCCGGGTTCTGGTACAGTCCCGAACGGTACGCTACCAAGTTCATGAACGGCTTGCATTGGCCGCCATGCTTGTAGCTGCCACCCTGGCTATCATACAGGCTCGCGGTATCCAGGTCGCCGTACGTGAGACTGCAAGGACCGTAGTTGTTCGTCGGAGGAGAGTTTGTCTTCCTGCACGACGTCCACCAGCCCCTGATTCCGTAGTTGTAGGTATTGTCCAGCAACTTCCCCCACGCCCCGAGGTCGTTGGAAATGTACGCGTACGTCCCGTACGTCGTCCCCGTTGGCCAATTGGTCGCGTTGTACGTCCACCAACTGCCAGTCATCGCCTGCGAGCACTCTTGAATCACGCGCGTATGCGCGGAATCCAAGGATTGCGAGACGGAGCCGAGCGACACGTCCTTATCCCCGTTTTCCTCGTCCATGACGCAGCCTGTGAGGGTAGACAGGGCGAACAGTACGCACACCATTGTTTGAAAGAACAATCTCATCTCACGTCTCCTGATATCGGTTGCCTTGGGCGCATGCCCGAAGCGCTCAATCGATTGAGCGTGGGTTATTGTAGCGGATCGCAAAAAAACGTCAAATTCTCATGAGTGGAGATGGCGAAAGTTCAAATCTTTATGAGAGCTAACGTAAAACACCGCTCATTTGAGCGGTGTTTTACGTGGCGGGCCAGACGGGATTCGAACCCGCGACCTTCTCCGTGACAGGGAGACGCGATAACCGGGCTTCGCTACTGGCCCCTTTTTGACTGCCCAAGTGTAGCATAGGCCTTTTTAATCGGCAAGATCCCCCGGACGCCTTCGCGAAAGGGCGATTTTGCCTTATACTGTTCAGGTATGACGACCCCGCTCGTTTCCGTCTTCGCGCACGACCCTATCCGGGCCTACGTCGAAGCCTTGGTTGCCAAGGCGGGGTTCGCGCACGCGCCTGCGGAAGAGCGCGCCGAAACGGTAGCAGCGCTGACGGCCGAGGCGCAAAGGCGCGTCGGGTTCGAATTGATGCATGCGATCGATCCGCATTCGCTTGAGACGTTTCGTAGGATGGCGGAAGAGGGGGCGAACGAGGATGAGCTGATCGCTTTTTTCGACGTGCGGGTGCCGGACGCCCAGACGCGGGTCATGGCCGCGCTCGACCGATTCGGCCGGGAGTGTTTGGAACGCGCAAGCCGGCTGCGCGATGAATTGCATCTATGAACGCGGAAGCGGTACGCCGCTTGCTTGCGGATGCGGATATTATTCGTGTCGCGGAAGCGAAGGAAGGCGATGAGGTCGTGGAAGCGCTTCGTAGCGCCGTCGACCGCCTTGCCGACCGCGAACGTTTTTTTGAGGCAGGGGGTTTGGAGCGCGAACGCATCGCGCGGCTCGCGGCTTTTTTGCTGGATGACGAATCTATTCAGGACGACACGGAAACACGCCTCTTGCACGCACGAGGGGATTGGCGTGAGCGAGCGGCGGCTTCCGAAGAATTTTTGAAGCGGGGCGTTTGGACGCCGCGCCGCGTGCTCGGCTCGTTCGCTCCTGTCTTCGCGCCGCGCACGCCGCCTCGAACGCGCGATCGCGCCGATGCGTCCATTGCGAGTGCTCTGATCCTCGCGCTTCGCGAGGTGCTGACGCCGGAGGCAGGCGTTCGCCAGGAAGCACTGCGTCGCGAGAATGGCGGCGTCTCGGTGTGGGAGAAAAAGTTGGAATCCTTGCTCGGTCATTTTGCCGGCAACGCTCGCGCGCACGGAGATTCCCGCGAAGGCGCGGCTTTGCGCACGCTGGCGGCGGCGGTCGTGTTGAAGGGTGAAGAATTGTGCGCACACGCAGAGCATCGCTCGCTCGCGCTCCTGCTCGGGTCAGCCGCTTCTTCTTTAGTGCGCGGCGAAAAAATGGAAGTGAGAGCAGAGACCGACGCGCTGTCAAAGTTGAAAGACGCCATGACGGAGCAAAATGAGGCGCGGCTCGCGTTTTGGGACGGTCATGACGCCGAAACCGTGCGTCGTCTCGGCGCCGCGGCGTTGGCTGCGGCCACGGGTCGAAGCAGCAACGCTTCGCATGTGCCGAAACGCGACGCATCTTCAACCGTCGCGTTCCGCCTGCCAGAACGGTGGCATGAGCGTTTCTCCCATGTGGCTGCGTCCGATGCTGCGGAGGCGCTCGAGCGCCAGGCGACCGATCCACGCGCATCGGAGGTAGAGCGGCTCATGGCCGAGGCGCTTGCCGAGACGCTCAGAGCCAACCCGAACGCCGAAACGGTTTCTTTTGCCGAGGCGCTGGAGATCGAACCGGCCGACCTTCGTACGGAAACGTTTCGTTCCGGCGACGCGCTTATGCGCGCCGCAACGAACGGAAAACGGATGACGGATATTTTGTGCGTCGGTAAACGCGGACGTCCGCTCCGCTGCCGACCCGTCGCGAACGCCGAAGGCGCTTTCGTCGGGTACCGCGCGTTTGATCCTCTAAGCCGCGAACTCGGCGGTCGGGGCGTCTACGCGTTGTATGATCATGCGGGCAATCGCTTCGGCTACACATGGACCGATCCGCAAGCGATGGTTCGTCCGGGTGCGCCGCAACAGGATTTTTTCACGGCACCGGAACATCTCGAGTTTAAATAAAAAATAGGCCCGGCGCGTCAGTGACGCACCGGGCTTCTGAGTCTACGGCTCCTTGTCCTTCTTCCGGCGGATAGCCGCCCAGGTGAAGGGGTAGAACGCGCCGAGGACGATGATCGCGATCCAGAGCCACTTGTTGCTCTGCTCCGCGACCGTGTCCTTGTGCCAACCTTCGACGAGCTTGGCCCACGCACGGAACTCCGTGCAGTACCAAGACGCGAAGGCGTCGGCGTCGTCGGCGTGGTCGGTGCAGTAGATGTTGTTCTCCTGCACCGCCGCCATCTTCTCGGCCGGCTTCTCCGCCGTGCCACCGTCGTGGTTCACGACGGTCGTCGTGACCGTGGCGCCGGAGTCGTTGCTCCGGCAGCTCCTCCAGCCCATGAAGGCCAGAAGAGCAAGGATCAGTCCGCCGACGACCCAGATGGTCGCGTGACGGCGGGGGGCGCTCGGCCCCTTCATGACGGGCGGCATGCTAGTGGACATGCGGTTCCTCCTGTTCGGTCTGTCCGTTGTTGATCGGGATGAACCTGCCATTCAGGTCTTCCGGGCCGTTGGTGTCGATCTTGTACTGTTCTTTGAGCGTCATGAGGAGTCCAGTTCGGTCACCCTGATGCTTGTCGCAGACGTACATTCGACCGGGCCCACCATCGTCGAGTTCGATCTCGATGTACGAGGTCGGATGGTTCGGACACCCTCCGTACGAAGCGCACTGAGGCGCGTCGTCCCCGTCGTCGCAGTGATCGTCGTGCTCGACGATCATCGATCCGATGGATCCGATCTCGATCGAGGGATCGGTTCCGTGATCGGAGAAGTCTTCGTCATCCGCGGGATGTTCGTCCTGCGGAACGGCGACGACCTCGACGGGCGCCGGTTCGTCGCTCGGAGCTTTGGGCTGTTCCGGAGTTGCGTCCGGGACAACCTTCGGCTCGTCGACAACGGCCTCTTCGGCGGGGAGGGGACCGTGAAGGTTCTCGTACCGCCAAAGCGTTGCCTTGAGCGTCTTGATCTCCTCTTCGGCGCGCTTCGCATCGTCCTTGGCCATCTTCTCCGCGTCGTGCACGTGACGCAGCTTGCGCTCCGCCTCGACCTGAGCGGCCTTGGCCTCGTCCCGAGCCTCTTCGGCTTGAGCGCGAGCCTTGTTGACCGCCGCGTTCGTGTTGAGCAGCTCCTGGTGGCGCTGCTCGAACGCATGCCGTTCCGTGACGAAGCCCAACTCCGCAGCGGTCAGGCTCGCATTGAGGCGGGCGACATGTGCTGCGTCGGTAGTGGCTTGCGCGTTCGCGGCGTCCAAGCGCTTGCTGAGCGCGTTGTACTGGCTCTGGAGATCATCCAGTGCCTGCACCCACTTCGCCCGCGCCTCCTCGTGCGCCGTGTTCATCGCCTTCAGGCGAGCCTCGAGATCGGCCTTGTGAGCCTTCTCGAGGTTCTCACGAAGCCGGTCGAGCTCTGCCTTCATGGCATTGTCGAAGCCGCGGACGCGCGCTTCTGCGCTCTGGACCGCGGCCTTGAGATCGTCGAGCTGCTTCTGCCGCCCGTCGATCTCGGTCTTGTGCTCGCTCTTGAGCTTCGCGAGCGCCGACGCGTTGTCGGTGCGGGTCTTCTCGAGGAGCTCCTCCAGCCCCGCGTGATCCCGCCAGAGCTGCATGAAGGGATCGATCCCTTCTCTCTTGCGCCGACCGCACACCGACCCAAAGTTTCCGCGACTGTCATGGGTGAGCGTGTGGCTCTCCCAACCCTCGCCGCACTTACGGCAGTTTTCTTCTTGACTCACGGTCTTCCTCCTCTTGTGGGGGGGTGGAAAAAGGTACGAAACGTTGATAGAAAGCGCTGCAACCGCTCTTTTGAACGGAAGGACCCTACGTTGTAGGGACAGAGGACGATATCACGAAATACCAAAAAAGTCAAGGCTCGCTTGGATGCCCTGACTTTTTGGAATCAGCCTTATTTTGAGGCCAGTTTGGCGGTCGTTTCGACCAGGGCCTTGAAGATTTCCGGGTGGTTGGCGGCCAGATCGGAGAGGACCTTGCGGTCGAGACCGATTTTAGCCTTTTTGAGCATACCGGCGAACTTGCTGTAGGACAGGCCGAGTTCGCGGAGACCTGCGTTCATGCGCAGGAGCCAGAGCGAGCGCATGTCGCGCTTTTTGGCGCGGCGATCGCGGTAGGCATAGGCGCCGGCTTTAGTAGCGGCGGTTTTCGCAAGCTTGATTTTGCTCTTGCGGCCCCACATCATGCCCTTCGTCTTTTTCAAGATGCGGGCGCGCTTGCGGGCGCGGACGAGACCTCGTTTGACGCGCGGCATAGATTAGACGTTGTGGTGAGGAAGCAGGCTCTTGAGCGAGTGGCGGTAGGACTCCGACATATTGGTGTCCCGGCGCTTGCGCTTGGTCTGCGTGCCCGTATCACGGGCATTAAAGTGATCCTGGCCGGCGGCGCGCTTCAAAAGTTTACCGTTTTTGGTGACTTTGATGCGCTTGGCGAAGGCCTTCTTCGTTTTGGCTTTCATAGCGGGCGTAGTTTACTTCTTTCCGACGATCATTGTCAACTGGCCTCCCTGAACCGCGATCGCTTGCTCGATATTCAGGGGGTATTTCTCCTGCAGGGACTTCACGAAGTTTTGGATGACCCCTTTCGCCAGTTCGGCGTGGGCCTTTTCGCGGCCGCGCAGGATAATCTCGATTCTGAGCTTATCACCCTCTTCCAGGAAGCGTTCAGCAAGCCTCATGCGCGTTTCGCGGTCGTGGGCTCCGATGCGAGGGGAGAGGCGGATACCTTTGACTTCGACCTGCTTGGCCTTGGCTTTTTGCTTGCGCATTTCGCGCTCGCGTTCGTACTTGAACTGGCCGAGGTTCAGGATCTTGCAGATCGGCGGCTGCGGACGGGGATCGACCTCGACGAGGTCGTAGCCGCGTTCCTGCGCCGTCGCGGCGGCTTGTGCCGTCGGAAGAACCCCCAAGTTGACGCCGTTTTCGTCGATAACGCGAACTTCGGGTGCCTGGATTTGCAAGTTGGCCCGATAGAGCGGAGCGACGTCGACGGGTCGGCGGAATTTTTTCGGATGGATACGCATTGGGGGAGCCGTCTCGGAAAGTTGATTACGGGAGCTACTATAGCGAAAAGCCCGAAAACAAGCAAGGATCGGCTGAGGCCTCTTGACAGGAGCGGAAAGTTCTGCTATCGTACTCCTCAACACGATCCATGCTGGGTCGTGACCACCCCTCCAAAGGAGGCTCGCAACGTGCACCCGTCCAAGGTTCCGAAGGAGCTCATGCTCCTGGCCGGCGCGAACACCGCCGGACGATACACTCGCAACCACGCCGACGACGGCGCCGGGGCCAAGGCCTAGAGCAGGCCAGCCACCGGCAGCAGGGCGCTCACGATGAGCGCCCTGCTCTCAACCCTCAGCCTCCGGGCGCAGACTCAGTCTGCGCCCGTTGCTTTTTTATAAGAAAAAAGCGCACCGAGGTGCGCCTACGAGTTACTTGAAGGTGGTTTCCGGCTTGAGCGGCAGGGTTCGCCTGTACAAGACGAAGCCGATCAAGATGAAGATGGTGCCGAGGATGCCTTCGTGCCAGGTTTCGACCCAGGCGACGAGACGGAGCCACGAGCTCTTCTCGATCGTGGCGGCCGCGAGCGGCTCGGCGGAACTCTTCTTCGGCATCAGGGTCGGCGCGTCTTCGCAGGCCCAGACCCACTCCCACTCGCTGCCGCCGTGGTGGATGGTGTCCACGTGCTCGCAGAGGTAGTAGCGTTCGAGGCCGGCGATGCGCGAGAGGATCGTGTTGCCCTCGCGCTTGCCGTCGTCGACCACGTCGCCGCAGTGGTTCGCGAGTACGGAAAGGAGCAGTGCGGCGGCGAGGGAGAGGCTGACGTAGGAAAGAACGCGTCGGATCATGGGGCGGCTCCTTGTGCGGGTGTGTGCTACTGATCGGCACGGACAAGCCGGTCAAGGTTGCCCTTGCGGGTATCGGTGCGATACTGGCCGCGATAGATGCTGGCCGGCTTGCCGTGATCGTCCAGGTACACGTCCCACGGACAGACTACCTCGATGTTCCAGATTTCGTTGGAGTCTGCGACTGGTCCCAGAATTACCACACTAAACTCCTCCAAGGTAGTCCCCCGGCCGCCGAACTCATGGGTGTATCCCAGCGTCATCTTGAAGACGGGGTGCTGCAGGCGATCGAACACATGGAGCATGAGCTCCATTTTGGACGGGCCGGACAGGATCTCGAAACCACACAGCTTCTTCAACGTCGGAGTGGTCATACGACCTCCTCTAGTAAGAACGATCTCTGATGGGCAGAGACGACCCCTAAGCCTTGGTACGTCGTTCGCGAACGACGTACCTTGCGGCCGACCTCGCCATACGGAGAGGATTTCGGACGAGTAAAGATAGTATATAAAGGCGGTTTTGTCAATGCTGCAGCCTGTCTTGACAGCACACATCGACATCGGGCAGGACGCTGCCATATCCTTAACGCATATGGGCATGCTCACGCAGGAAGATTTGAAACAGATCGGCCAAGTGGTAGACGAGAGGCTTGATAAGAAGCTTGATGAAAAGCTCGAGCCTGTTTTGGAGGCTGTTCGGGAAGGTTTTGAGCTATTGGAAGCGAAGATGGTGACGAAGGATGATCTTGCCGGTGTGCGGAGCGAGATTGCTGAAACGCGGCATGGGCTGATGGATCACACGGATCGGACGGTCACCAAAACCGTCGGTGAATTGCGCTCAGAATTGCGGGAACACAACGCCATCGCGTAACGCGCAAAATAAAAAAAGAGCACCCGGACGCGTGACACGT
>JBPOIQ010000084.1:0-37580 GCA_052034355.1 Minisyncoccota bacterium | reverse complement strand
TCCGTATCGATGATGTCGAGAGATTCGCCAAGCGCCATGTACTCCTTGGCTTCGAATGAAAAAACGGTCGGCTCCCCCACTTTTCGAGCAACGACGTTTTCCGAATCGTCCTTGCCGACGCGGACGTCAGACAGCGGCAAATTGGGAATCTCAAGCAGGAGCGCATGCTGCGCCTCTTCAACCGTTTTCAGCTCGGCCTCGATCGCTTTGAGGCTTTCTTTCAACGTACGCATGGCTTCGAGTGCCTGAGCCTTGGCTTCTTTGTCGCTTTCCTTGGCGATTTTCTCACCCGCTAGATTCTGCTCGGCGCGCATCGCTTCGGCTTGGCCGATCAGCTTGCGCCGTTTTTCGTCGGCTGCAAGAAGCGCGTCAATGTCGACACGCGCGCCTTTTGCGGTAGCGCCGTTTTTCACGAGTTCCGGGTTTTCGCGGACGAAATTGAGATCAAGCATATCAGCGGTTCAGAAGCGAAGATTTGTAGCGTTCAGGATGAAAAGCGTTCATGCGGAGGATCACCGCGTCCAAGCCGCGTTTCTTGCAGGCTTCGGAGAGTTTGTCGACGAAAGCCTCTTGATCGTACCCGAGACAGATGACGTCCGGACGGAATCGTTCGAGCACGGCGTATTTGTCACTTTCCGAACCAAGCACGGCTTCGTATCCCGCGGCTTTGACCGCGATTTGGCGCGTCGCCTCATCATGCAGCGGAAGCTTACCCTCCACTTTCAAGACTGTGGAGTCGCGGGCAATAACGACCGTGAGATCGCCGTGCATGGAAGCGGAATCGAGGTAGAACTTGTGCCCAGGATGAAAGCCGTCGAAGGTGCCGAAGGCGATGGCTTTAGGCATACAAGCTCTTGATCAGGGCTGTCATCGACTTCAGCGTGAACTTTGTGCGCACTGGCGTGGGTGCGACGAGGTCGCCGTGCAAGAGCATGCGTTTCGAGTGATGAAGGTACCACTCGTTGTCGGATTCTTCGACTCGGACCGCCTTCGCCAGCTTGGTAAGGTCGAATTTCGAGCTCGGAGCGGCTCGCACGTGAAGATAACGGCGTGTCGGGTGTTCGAGCACGATAAGCGCGTATCCCTGTTCTGCCGAGATCGTACTGGCCATGCCTGGAAGCATTGCCGAGCGAACAGCAATGCCTTTTCCGTGTTTTGTGGAGAAAACCAGACCACGTTTCATCGCCTGTACCGCTTCTTCCCGCTCGACGTAAAGGTGAAGCAATGCGTCCATGAGGACGAATCCCCAGCCGGTGGCCATGAGCGAATCGCCACTCGGCAGTCCGGCAATGGTCTGTAAAATTTTGGTGTCATTACGGAAATGTCCGGGCGTGCCGATGCCGCTTCCCATATCGCCTCGGCGAACGTCTTCGATCAACGCGGCGAGCGCTTTCCCCTCGGCTCCGGACGGCAGCTTGCCGCGGCGCTTCAGGTCTTTCCAAACGAGACTCGCAGCCGAATCATTCAGATCGCCTTTGTGTTCGTCGTAGGCGCCTCGACCCACGCCGATACCGATATGTCCGGAAGGAAGAGTGACGCCGCCTGCGGAGGTCGGAACGAATTCGATTTCAGCCTTGCGTAACGACGGGTCGAAACGCTTCAAAAGCCACAAACCGGCGACATCGTCGCGGTGCGGAAAAAGATGCGTGACCAGCGTTTTAGGCTTTTTGGACATCGTCTTCTTGAGCCGGTTGTTCCGGACGAAGGGTCGGGAACAAGATAACCTCTTTGATGGAGTGCGCGCCCGTGAGCAGTGCCGTCAGGCGGTCGATGCCCATGCCGAAACCGGCCGTGGGCGGCATGCCGTATTTGAGCGCTTCGACGAAGTCGGCGTCGGCCGGCATGGCTTCTTCCGAACCCGCTTCTTTCTTTTGCGCTTCTTCCATGAAACGCGCTTCCTGCTCAAGCGGATCGTTCAGCTCGTTGTAAGCTTTGGTGACTTCGATACCTTGAACCAGAAGCTGGACCGAAGCGATGCGGTCGGGTTGATCCGGTTTCCGCTTGGCGAGCGGAATCATTTCAGCGGGATAGTCGATGACGAATGTCGGTTGGACGATCTTCGGACGTACGTATGTCTTATAGAGCGCGTCGACGAGCTCGCCGAAGCCATGCAAGTCTTTCATGTCAACTTTCAGGTTCTTGTCGCTCATGGCGGCTTTCAAGGATTGCTCGTCTTTTGCGGACTCGAGGTCGATCCCGGTCTCCTCTTTGACGAGATCATAAAACTTGCGGCGCGGGTACGGGCCGGAGAAATCGAGTGCAACGCCGTCGCGTTCGACGGTCATCTTTCCGCCATGCGTCGCTGCGACGATCGTGGAGACGAGACGCTCGGTGAGATCCATGAGCTTCTCGTAGTTCGCGTACGCCCAATAAAACTCGACCTGCGTGAATTCGGGGTTGTGCTGGAAGCTGATGCCTTCGTTCCTGAAGCAACGCGCCACTTCAAAAACTTTTTCGAAGCCGCCGACGATCAGGCGCTTGAGGAACAACTCCGGTGCGATGCGCAGCTGGAGATCGAGATCGAGCGTGTTGTGGTGCGTCGTGAACGGACGCGCGGCGGCGCCGCCGGCTTGCGTTTGCAAGATCGGCGTTTCGACTTCCATAAAGCCTTCGGCGTGGAGGAAGTCGCGGATCGTGCGGACGATCAAGCTGCGGGTGCGGAAAAGGCCGCGTACCTCTTCGTTGGCGATCAGGTCGAGATGGCGCTTGCGATAGCGGATTTCGACATCGGAAAGGCCGTGCCATTTTTCCGGCATCGGCAAGAGTGCCTTCGAGAGCACGCGCCAGGCGCGCACCTCCAAGGTCTTTTCGCCGCGCTTCGTGAGGAACAACACGCCCTCCGCTTCGATGAAATCGCCGAGGTCGATCGTGGCCGCAAACATTTCGAACGAAGCCGCGCCGATGGTATCGAGTTTGAGATGCAATTGGAGCTTCCCGGATTCATCGGCTAGATCGGCGAAAGAGGCTCCGCCATGGGTACGGACGGCGCGGACGCGGCCGGAGAGCGTGATCGCTTTTTGTTCGCCGCTCCAAGCGTCAAAATGGGCGACGGCTTGTTCGCACGTCGCTGTTCGTTTTGCGTCGGCCGGATACGGATCCGTGCCGGCTTCGCGCAGGCGCTTCGCTTTGTCGCGTCGGACGATTTCTTCCTCAAGCATATCAGCAGGTGATATCCAGAATTTCGTAAACAACCGTCGATCCGTTCGGCATGACGTTCTCGAAGCGCTCCCCTTTTTTCCGCCCGAGCAGCGCAATGCCGATCGGCGATTCGTTCGAGATTTTGCCGGCGGTCGGATCCGATTCCTTCGGACCGACGATGTGGTACTCCTTTTCCTTTTCACCGGCCTTGCAGCGCACGCGGCAGCCGACATTCACGACGTCTGTCGACGTCGGTGCGGAGACGACGGCGCGGGCCAAGAAGTTTTCAAGCTCCTGGATACGCCCTTCCATGAACGCGAGCGCGTCTTTGGCGTCGTGGTACTCGGCGTTCTCGGACAAATCCCCGAGATCTTTGGCTTTGGCGATGCGATCGGCAATCTCAAATCGACGCACCGTTTTGAGCTCATTGAGCTCGGCGCGCATCGCCTCGAGGCCTTCTTTTGTCGTGATGTATGACTTCATAAAATCCGGTCGCGAGAGCGATCGTTTCGTATGCCTAGTATAGGCCGCTTGAAGTCGCCGCGTCAATCGGGCTTCCAGAGGCGTCTGGGGTCGTTCCCGAGGCCTTTTTAGGCCGCATCCAGGCCTCGATAATGTCCCTGGCGACAGGTGCGGAGGCTCTGAAACCCTCGCCACCCGCTTCGACTAGGACCACGACGACGATTTCGGGGTTCTCGTAGGGTGCAAAGCCAGCAAACCAGGCGTGGGTCGGTTTGTTCGAGCTCCACTGGGCGGTACCCGTTTTACCGGCGATTTCGACGAATGAGGTCTTGAGACCCTGGGCTGAACCGGCCAAGACCGTTTGGCGCATACCGTGACGTACGACGTCGACCACGTCCTTCGAGACCACCTCTTTGGCGATGGCTTCAGGCGCGTGCTTCTCGATCGTTTTGTCCGAGCGGACCTGCTTTACGACATGCGGACGGACAATATCGCCGCCATTGGCGAAAACCGACGTCCACGCTGCAACTTGGAGCGGTGTGGATGTCATGTCACCTTGGCCGATCGCTACATGGTAGGTGTCGCCGATATACCATACCTCGTCTTTCACGCGCTCTTTCCAGGCGCTGTCCGGGACGAACCCGGCCGCTTCGCCCGGAAGGTCGATGCCGAGCTTCGTACCAATGTTGAATTTCCGATACCACGAAGCGAGACGTTCGATACCGAGACCCTCAATGCGATCCCAGCCACCGCCCACGGCATAGAAAAACGTGTTTACGGATTCGGCAATCGCTTTCGTGACGTTGGTCGTGCCGTGTCCGCCCGCTTTCCAATCCGGGAAAAACCACGCGCCGAAGTGGATGCCGCCGGTCGAAAGCACGGTTGTCGATGGCGAAACGACACCTTCAGCCAACGCTGCAGCGGCAACAATCGTTTTGATCGTGGATCCTGGAGGGAACGCGCCGGAGACCGCACGAGGGAACAATGGCTGGTTCGCATCCTGAAGCAGCGCTTGGTACTCCTTGTTGGAAATGCCGCGTGCGAAAAGGTTCGCGTCATAGGACGGCCAGCTGACCAGTGCCAAAATTTCACCGTTGCGCGGGTCCATAGCAACGACGGAGCCGCGGCCGAAGCCGTTTCTGGCGGCGGAATTTTTGAGAGCCGTTTCCGCAGCCGCCTGAAGTTTGGCGTCGATCGTGAGGGTGAGGTCCTTGCCTTGCACGGGCTCGTCTGCCGCCAGGATTTTCTGCTCGCGCCCGAAGGCATCCACTTCGATCTGTTTCTTGCCGTACGTGCCGCGCAGCTCTTGTTCATAGAACGCCTCGACGCCCGCTTTTCCGATGGCATCGGTCGGCAAATAGCCGGAGCTCTTGAGGCGGGAATACTCTGCCTCGTTGATACGGCCTTCGTACCCGATCACATGCGAAAGGCTCATGATCGGTTCCGTCGCGCCTTCCGGTTTCAAGAGGATTTCGCGCTTGGTGCCGGCGGCCAGAGCGACGCCCGTCATTCGCCCGCTCTGAATATCGAGTTTGAGAGCCTGTTCGTAGTCGAGGTGTTCCTTGATCGGTACGGGCGACGCCAGGTTGGCCGGGTAGTTCCTAAGGCTTTTTTCAACATCGACAGGCGTGAGTCCCACGGCTTCGGCGACTTGTACGATCAACTGCTCGCGCGCTTTCGTTTCGCGCGGCACGTCCGCCGGCGTGATCGTCAGCGTAAAATCCGGAACGTTGCGAACGAGGAGCGTGCCGTTACGGTCGTAGATTACTCCGCGTTCCGAAGGGACGGCGGCGATGCGTAGACGATTGCCTTCGGCCTGTTGTCGGTAGGTCGCACCTTTGGCGAGATCAAGGTACCCGGCGCGCGCGCCCAGTGCGGCAAGCATCAGAAAAAAAACGACAAAAGAGATCGTCAGCTTCCGAGAAGTGAGCGACGGACCGATATAGCCGTGATGGCCGAGAGGTTGCTCTTCAAACGGCTGGCCGATCGGTCCACCTGACGATTCGTCGATGGTTGGGATCGCCTGATCGATTGCGCCGTGTCCGAGACCTTCGACGTCAGGAAAAAGCGTGGGGGGCATGCGAGAGGAAGGTTTGCCGGTAGCCTTTACGAAGAAGATTTTCCATACCGACAACAAGAAGCAACGCCGCTCCGGCGACCAAGCCTTGGCGCAGCGGGGCGAAGATGGAAGCGGCTGAAAGATCGATCAGCACGGGCACGCCGCCGAAAAGAACATTCATGCCGTCGAGCGCTGAGAGCGTGAACCAGTGTGTGATGGCCGTCGTTGCGCCGATCAGGAAGAGTGCGAGCGTGCCGGTATTCGTCACGACGCGTTGAAAGAGGAAGCGCGCGGAAAAGAACGCGACAAATAGCGCGAACATTTCCGACCCAAAACCGAGAAGACCGTGCATGTCGAGTAGCATGCCCGCAATGAGCGCCCAACCCGAGGAAAGGAGCGGACGATCACGCACGATGCCGTAGGCGATGGCGAGAAGAGGTAGAGAAAGCGCCGAAAAAGGGAATGGCAGCTGGGACAGAAAACTGATCTGCACAATGGTTCCAAGCACGGCCAGGATGACATGAAGAAGCGCCTTCCACATATCACGGGAAAGGGATTGCAACGACGTCCAGGCGATCAAGTGCGATCGGCGAAGAAATCGTGGCGGTTTTGAACGGGCTCTTCTCTTGGGTTTCCACGGCCGTAATACGGCCGATCAAGAGCCCCCGAGGCGTCATGGGCTCGATGCCGGATGTAACGATCATATCTCCTGTCGTCAGCTCTTCATTTTGTGGAATGAGGCGCATCTCCAAACTCAAGCCGCGCTTGCCTTGAACGACACCTTGGGTGCGCGTGGAGTTTTGAACTGAAGCGCCGACGCGGCTGCGCGTATCCGTTAAGAGGAGCGCGATCGCCGTCGTTCGTTCGACCTTAAAGATCTTGCCGATCAAAACGCCGCTCGAAGCGACGACTGGCATGTCCGGAGCAAGACCGTCATCGGAGCCTCGATCAAGCAAAATCGTGTGCGTCCCCGCTTCCGGCGTGCGCGCAAGTACGCGCGCGATAACGGGCGTTTTCTTCTGCTGTTTCGTATATCCCAAAAGTTTTTCCAGCTCTTCGTTTTCTTCTCGTACCGTCGTGAGACGGGCGACTTCAACCGACAAATTCGCGTTTTCGGCGCGCAAAGCGTCGTTCTCCTGCATGACGGAGTTGATGCGGAACGGCGCACTGATCGCGGCGCGTAATGAGCGACCCGCTTCGGCTAACGCCGCCTCCTGGCCGGAAAGTTTTTTGAGAAGCCAGGCTTCGGCAGAGGTGGTTGCTCCGAGCAAGTGCAAGAAAAAAAGCATGCCGCCCGCGGCGACGATCAAGATGATCAGGCGGGAACGGGCAACGGGTGTCATTGTCAGGCCCTAGTGTTTTCCGAGGCCGAAGGCAAGGCGATCGTGCGCAAAAGCTCCGGGCTTTCAAGCAGCATGCCGGTACCGCGAACAACGCATGTCAGCGGATCGTCGGCGATGCGAACCGGGATTTCAGCGGCTTTGGAGATGACCTTGTCGAGTTCTTTGAGCATGGCTCCCCCGCCAGTCAGGACGATGCCGCGTTCGTAGATGTCGGCGACGAGTTCCGGAGGCGTCTGTTCCAAGGTTGCTTTGATGTTTTCAACGATCGAGCGCATGGAACGATAAATGGCTTCGCGGATTTGCGCGTCCGTGACGATGATTTCTTTGGGGAGGCCTGTCAGGAGATCGCGGCCGCGCATTTCGATTTCGAGCGGCGTTTCAAGCTCGGCTGCCGAGCCGATCGCGCACTTGATGGTTTCAGCGGCGTGTTCGCCCAAAAGGAGGTTGAACGTATCGCGTGCGTACTGAACAATATTTTTATTCATTTCGTCGCCGGCGATGGCCAACGATTTCCAGGTCACGACGCCTCGCAACGAGATGACGGCGATTTCCGTTTTTCCGCCGCCAATGTCGACGACCATGTTGCCAATCGCTTCTTCGATGGGCAGGCGGGCTCCGATCGCGGCGGCCATGGGGCTTTCGATCAGAAAGACTTCGCGCGCACCCGCGGAAAGAGCCGCGTCTTCGACGGCTTTGCGCTCGACTTCGGTAATTTCAAGCGGTACGCCGATGACAATGCGTGGTCGCGGCACGACCGTGAATCCGTCGTGGTGCACCTTCTCGATGAAGTAGCGCAGCATTTTCTCCGTGACTTCGAAGTCCGAGATGATGCCTTTCGAGAGCGGGCGGGCGGTGATGATGTGGGAGGGCGTCTTGCCAACCATCTCCTTTGCCTCCTTGCCGACAGCCAAAATCTGGTTCGTACGCGTATTGATCGCTACGACCGAAGGCTCGTTGATCACAATCCCCTTTTCTTTGACAAAAACGCGCGTCGAGGACGTGCCGAGATCGATTCCGAGATCCTTTGAAAATCGCCCGAAAAGGCTGTTCAGCATAGGGTGTGGATAAGGATGTTACCCTATCATACTAACGGCCTGAACGAAAGGAAATCAGGAAAAACTCCAGGACGGTCAGGGTGCCAGCAAACAGCAGGAGGTTCCACCAGGTCAAAATCATACGGGATTGGAGAATCAGAGATCCGACGACCAGGACGGTGAGAAGGAGGCTCTGACGGAACGAGATGGCGACGTGGCGCGTGGCGGCTTCGTGTTTGCGCAGCATGGCACGAAAAAGCATGCCAAGGACGGAAAACGTGCCGATCAGGGCCAAGGAAAGCGCGGCGTAAAAAAGCGCGAGCCCGAGCAAGCCGCCTTCGACGGGGTCGACGATGTTTACGATAGAAAAAACGCCGAGCCAGCAAAGCGCGGTTGAAAGCGCCATCCAAAAAAGGTATTGGCGGAAGGTCATGGCTCTATTGTATCACCGCCACGGGGAGAGCAGGAACTGGATTCTTTCCCCGCCGGCCTCTTTCATTGTCTCAAGGAGCGTCTTTTCGTTGTTTCGGAGGAGTATCGCAACGCTGGAGGATTTGCAGGCGACCGTCAGCGTTCCATCGGCGAAGCGCAGCACCTTGAATCCCGGCTCGTCGCACGGCGGTAAAAATCCGCGCGCGGCTTCCTCGAACGTCAAAGAAACGCGCGCACGCGCCACTTTCGGGGCCATGCCGTTTTTTTTGACGGTTTCAGGAAGAATGCGTCCGATCGGGGTGAACATGGATCCTTTATAGCACTTTGTAGCGGCAGATGTCCTTGAAGTCGCAATACTTGCAGGTGTGCTCGCTCGGGGTCGGGGCGAAGCTCGAATTTTTGATCTCGGTGATTTTTTCATCGATCGAAGCGCGTATCTCGTCAAGGTTTTCCTCAGGTTCGACTTCTTGAAGGACGTCGTCTTTAAGGAACCAGAACGCCAGCCGACTCGTTTTGACCTGATAGACGTCGGCAAGCGCCAGCTGGTAGATGCGCAGCTGTTCTTTCATGCCGGCGTCGAGCCGCTCTTTGGATTTACCCGTCTTGTAGTCGATGATGACTGCGGTTCCGTCGGGCAGCTTGTCGATACGGTCGATTTTTCCTTTCAGGACATAGCCGCCGATCTTGAGGGTGAACGGGGCTTCCGTCATCCAGGGCGTGGGTCGCTCGGCAAGCGTTCTCGCGTGCGCGCGCGTGATCGCTTCGCGACCGGCCCGATGGAAACGCTCACGTTCCTCGGCGTCGTCGTACCACTCACCCGTCCACTGGCTTTCGTAGATGGCGAGCAGCTCGTCGAGCGCCATCGGCGCTTCCGGCTTCGCCTTATAGGCTTCGATGAACGTTTCAAGCACCGCGTGAATCAGCTTGCCGAAGTGAAGCGGCCCTTTGTCGAGGGTCGGTATCTTGAGCAGGTGCGCGAACTTGTATTGCAGAGGGCAGTTTTCGAACGCCGCCAGCTGCGAAAAGCTGAAGCTAGAAGGCAGCTCGAGGACGATTGCGCGTTCAGAGCCGGAAGAAGGCGTCTCGCTTTCGTGAAACCCGGATTTCTTGGGCGACGTGACGACGGAGATAACGGCTTTGTTCTCCTCGTCCGCGAAGACTTCGTCGATGAAACGCGACGGCTTCTTTTTTCGCGCGCCGCCGGAGTCTTCCGCGGCCGTCAGGTAGAGGCGATCTTTGGCGCGCGTGCAGGCGACGTAAAACAAGCGGCGCTCTTCTTCAAGATGCGCGTCCGTGCCTTCGTTCGGCGTTTCCTTCACGAGCGCGTCGGGGAACGGTATCGGCTCGCGGCGGTTATCGCCAGGGAAACGTCGCGCGACCAATTGGACGACAAAAACGTTTTGGAATTCGAGTCCTTTCGAGGTGTGTGCGGTCATGAGTTTTACCATGTCCGGACCCTCGGCCAGGTCGGTCGGGATCCTCCCCTCTTCGCCGGATTCCAATTCCCAATCGAGCACGCGCATGAAACCGCGGAGCGTCGGCCGAGGTTCGTCGTTTTCGTAGGTTTGTATGCGTCGTACGAGCTGGTTCAAGCAGCTGATCGCCTCAAGGGTTTCGGACGTTTCTTCTTTCAAGAGGTCCTCGTAATACCCCGTATCGACAAAGACTTCTTTGAGGAGGCGCGCCGGCGCCGTTTTGCGGGCGCGTTCGGCGTGCTTTTCGATCAGCGCTTCGATGCGCCGGAATTTCTCGACGGTTTCCGGAGAAAAGCCGAGAGTTCCGGCCTCGTGCAGCGTTTCGTACAGTGACCAGCTCTTGCGATCCGCCTCGTGCGTCAGCTTGATGACATCGAGCGCTGGAATGCCGAAGATCGGCCAGGAGAGCACGCGATGCAACGCCGGGCTTTCGTGGTAATTGTCGAGCAGCTTGAAATAGCAGATGGCATCCTGAATGACGGGTTTGACGTACAAGCCGCGCGAGGCGACGTAGAGGTGCGGGATGCCGCGGCGCGTCAGCGCCTCCATGAAAGGTTTGAGATGCGAGTTGGCGCGCGCCAGAATCGCAAAATCGCCCCAGGCCGCGTCGGGATCGCTTTCTTTGAGCCGCAAAATTTCTTCGGCGACATAGCGCGCTTCGTCGTCGATGTCCGCCAGGTTGGCGTGGATGACGGTTCCACCACTCCCCCGCTCGGCGACCAGGCGTTTCGACAAACCGAGCTTCGCTTCGAGACGGTTCGGATCGTTTTGTTTGATGAACCGATAGCTGACGTCCAAAATTTCCTGTTTCGAACGGTAGTTGCGCGTCAGGAAGACTTGTGCGGCCTTCGGAAAGTCGTCTTTGAACGCCAAGATATTCGACACCGAGGCGCCGCGGAATTTATAAATCGACTGATCGTCGTCGCCGACGACGGTCAGGTTGCCGTCTTGTCCGGAAAGCAGTTTGACGAGCTCGTACTGGGCGACGTTCGTGTCTTGGAATTCGTCGACGAGGATATATTTGAAACGCTTGCGGAATTCCGCGAGCACGCTGGGGCGTTCGCGGAACAAGCGGATCGATTCCGAAATCAGCGCGCCGAAATCGAGCTGCTTTCGCTCAAGCAGAAGCTGTTCGTAGACTTCAAACGCGCGTGCGACTTCGAGCACGCGCGATTTTTCATCAGGCTCCGCTTCCAGCGCTTCGGCATAGGCGCGGTACTGCGGCGGCGTGACGAGCTCGTCTTTGGCGTGGCTGAAGTGGTCGAGCAGGTAGTGGATGAAACGCGCGGGATCGCCGAGCGGGCGGTAGTATTCGAGGCCGAAGTCCGTCAGGCGGTCGCGAACCGTAAGCCAAGCCCCGGTTTCATCGAGGAGCTTGGCGTCGGCAGCCAGGCCGATATCGATGCCGCGCTCCTTGAGCACGCGTTCGCCGAAGCCGTGGAACGTGAGCGCCCAGAGTTCGACGTAGCCGATCGGCAGAAGCTCGTCGAGACGCTCTTCGAGCTCGGAAGCCGCCTTTTCGGTAAACGTAAGGGCCAGGATCTCACCGGGAGCGGCTCTCCCTGTGGCAATGAGCCAAGCGATGCGCTGGGCGATCACCTTCGTCTTGCCGGTGCCGGCACCCGCCACGATCAAAAGAGGGCCTTCCACGTGGGTCACGGCGGCTTTTTGCTCCGGATTCAAGCCCTCCAGGAATTTCTCGGGATCCATTGACATAGGCGACGTTTTGAGGTATCCTAGCATGAATTCGGGAATCCAACCCCCGAATAAGAAAGAGGTGCTCCTTGTCGACTCCTTCCACTCCGCTCGTCCCTTCCATCCACGTGATCGACGGGTACGTCCCCAACCACGACAGCTACCTCAAGATGCTCCACACGTTCCTGCACCGCAAGGATGCCGCCGTGCGGATTTTCCCCGATCACCTGGCCTACTTCAACGCCGTGTCGCCGAGTCAGCTCCCGCAGGTGCTCATCATGGGCAACGTGCAGATTGGGATGACCGGTCTCGAGCTCGCGGCCAAGCTGCGGCGCGAGGACTATACTGGCAAGATCTTCATCTTCACGGGCGATGTGTTCGTCCAGAAGACGGAGGAAGTCGATGCTGTCTTCTACAAGCCCAGCGAGTTCCGCCTGCTCGTCGACGTGATCAACCACGTGATCGACAAGCTGCCCGAGGCGCGTTGACGCGAAACCCCCGACCGAGGTCGGGGGTTCTTTTTACATATCAGTTCCCGAGTAGCTCAGATTCAGCGATTTGTTGCAGAGCGGGAAATCAGGAACGATGTTGCCGGGTCCGATCTCTCCGAACAACGCCCAATTGCAGAACGATGGGTCACGGACGACGCAGCGTTCAATCACTCCGTTTTCAATCCGCACGAATGCAAGAAGTTCTCCGCGCCACGATTCGACGGCGCCGAGGCCGAATCCGTTTTTGACGGGGCAGGCAGTCGTGACGGGGCCCGGGGAAAGATGAGCGAGGATGTGATCGATCATGCGCGCGCTCTCCTCGAGTTCGCGACGGCGCGTTTCAAAGCGCGCGTAGACGTCGCCTGCTGTCTCAAGCACGACTTCCGGCGCAAGCGCCGCATAGGCCGCGTACGGATGATCGCGACGCACGTCGCGATTCACGCCTGAAGCGCGGGCCGGAAGACCGACGCCGCCGTAAGCGACCGCCGCCTCTTTTTTCAATACGCCCGTCGTTTCCAACCGTTCGCGCAGATCGTCGAGATGGCGCCCCATATCGAGCAGTTCACGCATGTCGCGGCAGGCCAATGCCGTCGTTTCGCGTACATCCTTCAATTGCGCATCCGTCAGATCAAAAGCAACGCCTCCGGGCTGGACGAATCCGCGCCAGAAACGATTACCAAAAACCCGCTCGGAGAGGCGCATGAGCCTTTCCTTGATGCGGAAGCCTTGCGCGGCCATCACCGTGAATCCGGTGCCGTTGCCGCACATGTTGGCGAGGTCGTGCATATGCATGCCGACGCGCTCAAGCTCGTTCACGAGCGTACGCAGTTCAGCGGCGCGCTCGGGTACACGGACGCCGGAGAGCGATTCGACGGCTTGGCAAAAAGCCAAGGCGTGCGCAGCGGCCATGTCGCCGGAGATGCGTTCGACAAACGGAAGCGCCTGTTCGACTGTTTTGCCTTCGAGCAATTTCTCAACGCCTTTGTGCGTGAAGAAGAGTTTGCCTTCGAGCGTGATGATGCGTTCTCCGGCCACGTTGAAACGGAAATGGCCAGGTTCGATGATACCGGCATGAATCGGGCCGACCGGGATTTCATAGATACCGTCGCCTTCAACATGGGCCATCGGATATGGAACTTCGGCATGCTCCATGCGCGCGTTCCAGGCGAAATCCTTACGCAGCGGGTGCGTATTCAAGGGAACGTTTTCGTGGTGTACGAGGCGCCGCGGATCCGGGTGGCCTTCGGCGACGATACCGAACATGTCCATGGCATAGCGTTCGTACCAATGGGCGGCCATGATGGTTTTCGTCAGCGCTTCGTAACGCGGATCGTTCTCCGGAAGTTCGACGGAAACGATCAGCCATTCATGGGAGGCGTCGAGACTGAAGACTGCGTGCACGCCGAACACATGCCGGGTGGAACGGTCGTCCGACGCAAACAAGAGAGAGAACGGAAGCTTGTACTCGTCGACGAGGCGCGTGCAGAATGCGGAAAACGTCTCGCGTTCGAGCGTGAGAGTCGTGACGGCACCGAGCTTTTCGCCGTTGGCGCCAAGACGTTGCAAAAGTTCTTGAGCGTTCATAGAAGTGTCGTCAAAGATTCCGCAACCGTGGCGAAGAACCGGAGAGCTGTGGGCGTCATAGCGAACGTTCCGAAACCAAGAGCGAGCACGAGCTGAAAGGCCATGACACCATGCGTCACGTTCCAGCGCTCCGGCGACGAGGCGACGGCGGTTGTTTCCTTGCCATAGAGCATTGCGGTCGTGCTGCGCAGCATGCCCAAGGCAATGATTGAAAGCGAGACGAGTAGAAGCAGCGTCGCTCCGAGGTGCGTCTGCAGGCCCGTCCCGACAGTCATGAATTCGCTGGTGAAAAGCGTGGAAGGCGGTACGGCCAAGATCAGCAAGATACCGCAGAGGAACAAGCTGCTCGTGATCGGGAGCTTTCGCATCGCGTCCCGCACGTTCTCGATGTGCGTCGATTTGTAGTTGAGCAGGAACTCCCCGGCTCCGAAAAAGAGCATCGGTTTGACGAGCGTGTGGCCGACCATGTGGATGAGACCTGCGATCATGCCGATCGGACCCAAACCGACCGCAAAAGCGGTGAGGCCCATATGTTCGACGCTCGAGTAGGCCAGCATACGCTTATAGTTCCGCTGTTGGAGAAGGAAAAGCGCGGCGACGACGACAGAAATGACTCCGAACGCGAGGAAGAGGCCGTTGGTCCAATCGGATCCGCCAAGTGCGGCGTCGGCGATGGTCTTGAAGCGGAGAATGGCGCAGAAGGCCACGTTCAAGAGGATGCCTGACAGCATGGCGCTGATCGGCGATGGCGTCTTGCTGTGCGCGTCCGGCAACCAGGCGTGCATCGGCACGAAGCCGACTTTGGTGCCGAGTCCGACAAATACGAAGATAAACGCCCATCGGACGAGTGCGGGATCGAAGGCGTCCGCGTGCGCGCGCAATGCGGAGAGCGAGAGCGCTTCGGTTGAAGAGAGGCCGGCGCCGATCGCCGCGGCGTGCACGAACATCAAGATGCCGAGCAAGCCGAGCGTGATGCCGATCGAGCACAGAATAATGTACTTCCAAGCGGCCTCGATCGAGGCGTCTTTGCGGTACATGGCGACAAGCATCGTCGTAGCAAGTGTCGTGCCCTCGAGACTCATCCAGAGCGCGCCGAGGTTGTCGGCGAACGTTGCCGTCAGCATCGTGAGCACGAACACGTGGAGCAAGCAGAAATAGAGGCGTACTTGTGACGTTGTGAGGACGCCTTCGTGCGCTTCAACGCCGAGATATCGATAACTGACGAACGTCGCGAGCGTGTAGACAAGCGCAATCATGCCGGCAAGCAGCCAGGTAAAAGCGTCCGCGTGCCACCACCCGTAAACGGCGAGTGTCGGTCCGCCCGCAAGGGCCGAAAGAGCGGCGACAAGGGTGCTGATCCCAATAAACGATGCGAACGCGAGCGAGAACCGGCGCACTTGGCGTTCTGACCTTGCCAGATAGCTGCTGGCGGCGGCCAAGAGTAGAAGTGCGATTAAGAAAAACGGTGCCATAGCGATTATTCGGTAAGTTCGGTCAGACGCTCGGTGTCCCCCGTTGCGTACAGTTCCTGCACGTGGCGGCTTAAGATCGCCATGACGAGCGCGCCAGCCGTGACCGTCAGGAAAATGCCGATTTCGATCAAGAGCGGAATACCCCCGACCGTAATAATGCCGTACGAGGCGACGCCGTTTTCCATAACCATGAAACCGATGATCTGCGAGTACAAGTCTTTGCGCATGATCATATACGTCAAACCGAGTAGCACGAGCGCGATCGAGACGAACGGGACGGCCTCAAAGCGGGCTGAAGTAAGGTAGCTCACCAGAAGCACGAGCGCGACGACGAAGTAGGTGGCTGCCGGTCTCAAGTAGAATTTCACCTGCATCGAGGCGTGCGCGCGACGAGCGGCATATGCGAGAATCAGCGGGATGAACACGACCTTAAAAGCAAACGTGCCAGCGGCACCGTAGATGCCGTGCTCGTCACCTCGCAGAAGCGAAGCGGTAACCGTCAGGCCAGCCAAGCACAACGAAGCGAACGCGAAATGGCGGATGATGGCGGGAAGGCGCGGTTTGCCGATCAGGACCAAGCTGAAGAGCAGGAGTCCGGCGGTAAAAAGCTGATTCCAGAGCGCGATGGTGATCATAGGGCGTGTTGGATGAGCGCAAGCGCCAGGCCGGAGAGCGCCAAGAAAAACGCGCCTGTCAGATATTCTTGCATGCGATAGAAGCGCATTTTGGAGATCAAGGATTCGAGAAGCGCCAGGATACCCATTGCGACGACCGCCTTCAAGACGGCAATGGCGATCGCGAACATGATTGCGGCGGTTGAAGAAGCTTGCGTGGCAAGCGATGCTGGGTAGAGGAAGTTGCCGATCAACAAAGCGAATACCGTCAGTTTCAGGGCGGAAGCGTACTCGAGCATGGCCAAGTACGGTCCGGAGTATTCGAGGATCATCGCTTCGTGCACCATCGTGAGTTCGAGGTGCGTAGCCGGGTTGTCGACCGGATAACGGGCATTTTCCGCCAGCGCCACGAGGCCGAGCGCAGCGAGCGTGAGCAGCAAAAACGGAGAGTCGGAGATCGCCGTTCCCGCCGAAATCATCTTGCCGATGACGGTCGAATTTGTCGTGAGGGCAAACGTCGCGAAGGTTATGATGACCGTCGGTTCGAGAAGCGATGTAATCGTCATTTCGCGGCTCGACCCCATGCCACCGAAAGCGCTGGCGGTATCGAGACCTCCCAAAACAAGGAAGATTGCCCCAATGACAAGCGCGCCGGAGACGACGAACATGTCTCCGTACGGTTCCGCCACTCCCCCGCTCGTTACGAGAGGCAGTACCAGCGCAAGAAACACGCTGCTGGCGAGCACGACAAACGGCACGGCACGGAAGACCCAAGAAACATTGTCCGAGATGACCATCTGCTTGCGCATCTGCGTCGCGAACGCATAGTAGGACAGGAACGGGCTTGCGCCGCGGCGACCTTGGAGACGCGCCTTGAACAAACGCACGCAACCGAGCACAAATGGGGCGATTACCAAAAGAACGATCGTTTGGAGAAGCGTCAGAAGGACGGTATTCATAGGGCGAGCGCCAGGGTCGCGACGAGCGCGGCCAGGATCAGGGCGATGTAAAATTGGATGACGCCGTTATGGAGACGGCGTACCCGGGTCGAAAGAAACAGGACGACGCGCGAGACCGGAACGTACAGGAGTTCGAGCCAGATGTGGCGGATTTCTAGCGTGTTCGTGCGACGCGCGATCCATGGATTCGTGGCGACGACCGGCACGGCCGCGACTTTTTTCCGCGCGTGCAAAAGCATACGGAAAAAGAAGCGCGTCGGCGCGGAAAACGCCGTTGCCGTATACTCCATGGCTGATGTGATCGGCTGTCCACAGTCCCAGGTGTGGTATTCCCGTTCATTTTTCGCATTACTGAACAATCGCCGCAACAGGAAGATGGCCGCGCCAATGATCATGAAGACGACGAGAAGACTGATCGGCGTCAGTGATCCTACGGGAGATGTCATGCGCGTCGGACCGGCGATATCGAGGAAGCCGAGCGTACGGAGCATGGCCGGCGCCAAGAGACCGCCGGCGATCGTGAGTGCCGCCATGAAAAAGACGGGCCAAGCGAGGCTGCGCGAGGGTTCGATGGCTTCTGCAGCGTGTTCGCTGCGCGGTTTGGCCAAGAATGCGATGCCAAAAAGCTTCACCATGGCGAAGACGGCCAACCCGCCGACAAAGGCGAAGCCGGACAAAACCAAAATGAAGAGGCCTTGCTCGAACGGACCAGCAATTTTGATGGCCGCGATGACGTTTTGGAGGAAGAGCCACTCGCTCGTAAAGGCTGAGAGTGGAGGCAGCGCGGCGGCGCCGAGAGCGAGTATCAACATCGCGCCTGAAAATTTCGGCATACGGCGCGCCAATCCCCCCATCTTTTCAAGATCGCGCGTATGCAACTGGCTTACGACCGCGCCTGCGCCCATGAACAAGCCGGACTTGAAAATCGCATGTGCGACGGCGTGCAACACGGCAGCAGCGAGCGCGGCTCCCGCGAGGGCGTCTAAGCCCGTTGCGCGCGCATACATGGCCGTGCCGACCATCATGAACATCAGGCCAAGGTTCTCGATGCTGCTGTACGCCAAGAGGCGTTTGAAATCGCGTTCGATGACGGCATAGAGCACGCCGAAGACGGCAGAGAACAGTCCGAGACCAATCACGGGCAGCGCCCAGGCCGCCGGAATCGGCGGAAGGATGGAAAGTACGAGTCGCAGGAAGCCGTACAGCGCCATTTTCAGCATGACGCCTGACATGAGCGCTGAGATATGGCTTGGCGCTTGCGGATGCGCCTCCGGCAGCCAAACATGGAACGGCCACAAGCCGGCTTTGGAGCCGAAACCGAACAACATCAAGGTGAAAGCGAGGAGGATTGTTTTGGGCGAGGCGTGTAGCGCGAGAATCGCGAGTTGTCCGTAATCGGCAAAGATCACGCCTCCGGAGAGCAACATGAAGCCAGCGAGAATCGCGCCCGCGCCGAGGTGCGTCATGATGAGATAAAACAAGGCGGCGCGGATCGACTCTTCTTTCTTGTCAGCCATGACGAGGAAGAAGGAAGAAAGTGACATGACTTCCCAGAAAATCAGGAAGGCAAACGGTGTCGAGGCAAGGAGGACGCCTTGCATGCCGAGGATAAAGATAGCTAGCAAAGCATCGAGCCTGCGAACGTTGTAGTCAGAAGCGTGGCGTTCGACATAGGCGACCGCGTAGAACGAAACGGCGCAGGCGACGACGTTGAGCAAACCGAAAAATATCGCAGTCAGCGTATCGAACTGGAAGCGTATTCCAAAAAGTTGCGGCGCGATCTCATTCGGCGGCGGCGTGATGAAAAACGCGACGCTGACGATCGCGCCGAGCGCGGTTGCGGTCGAGAGAACGGACAAGGCTGCGCGGCGCATGCCTTTTCCGCTCGCGATAAGGGATAAAAAGACTGAGCTTGCGGTACCAAGCAAACAAAGCAACACCCCGACGATAAGCAGTTCAGGATTCATATTCAGTTGATAGCATCACGCTTCAGGGCGTGGAGGATGCCTGAAAGAATTTGGGTCGGCGACGGCGGATCTCCGGGGATTTTCACGTGAACGGGAATGACGGCTTCGACGGGACCGACGACGGCGTAGGAATCTTTCCAAATGCCGCCTGTGCAGGCCCCATCGCCGACGGCAACGACAATGCAGGGTTCCGGCGCGGCCTCGTACGTGGTTTTGACGGCGTGTTCAAGGTTGCGCGTCACCGGTCCGGTCACCCAGATCATGTCGGCGTGTCTCGGCGAAGCGACGAAACTTAAACCGAAACGTTCAACGTCGTAGTAGGCGTTGCCGAGAGCGGTCAGTTCGATTTCTTCGCCGTTGTTCGATCCTCCGTCAACGGCGCGAATACGCAAAGAACGCCCTCCATAGAGGCGATCGATGATTTTTTTCAGTTCGGTGCCTACGACCTCAGTATCGGGCGTTTCGGCCTTTTCAAAGACAGAGCGCGTTTCAGTGACTCGCGGACCCAAGAAGAGATACTGGAGCAGTTTGAGTATCGACGGCATAGCTTTTAAAACGGGAGAATCATACTGCTGTGGGATTTTTCCGTCAATACGCCTTAAAAAATGAAAAAAAGGCAAGAAAAAACCGTTTCGATGAGACGAAACGGTTAGAGGGGTACGGGCTCAGATCGGTTCGAGCAAGCGGTCCTGCCAGCGCATCACGCAGGTCAGCGTTTCGAAGAAGTCTACCAAGTCCGGTTGGAACTTGCGGATCGATTCGATCCCGAGCTCGGTGAGCTTCCGCGCGCGCTGGATCGCCAGCTGGCGCTCGTAGCCGTCTTCTTCGTAGTGGGCGCAGGCGAGCAGAAGCGCCTTGGTGTTCGGGATGCGTCCCGCATCACGGTTACCCTTGATGATGCCCGCGGCCTTGCCGATCGTATCGTCGAGCGTCCACTCGATGTCGTCGATGACGAGCGCCAAGTTGTGCGGCACCCACTCGAAGTCCTGGCCGAGCGCGATGATGCGCTCCTGGTGTTCGAGCGTCTCCGGTTCCTGGTTCTTCTCGCGGACTTCCTTGGAGTGGCGAATGTTGCCGCTCATGATCGGAACAAGATCTCGGACGATCTCATCTCGCATGTCAGGATAGAGCGAGCGGATGGTCTTGGTGATGTCGCTCGCATTGTTCGCGAGATCCGCCATCGAGACAATCCGTCCGTCGAGACCATGAAAGTACAGCGTTTGATGATCGGTCTCAACGCCGACCAGGATCGTGTAGATCTTGTCGTAGCCAGCGAAGACCTCGCGGAACTGCTCCGTCTGTGCCGTAGCACTGGCGATAGCCCGATCCGTGTCGTACTCGTGCCCGCGGCAGCCGCGGTGCGTCTCGCCCTTCGAGTAGTGGTAGGTCACGATGAAAAGGATATTACGATCCTTCTCGAGCGACGCACGCACATACTTGTCCACCTTCAGATTCAACGCCGTCCAACCGAGGTCGAAGGCACCGCCGATATTGCGGAAGGGACGAATGACGCCGCGCGGCATCTTCATCTTCTTCCACATGCGGATTCTCCCATCCATACACTTCAGCACCGCGATGTTCGTCGGGTGCTCGGTGTGATAGCGCGCGCGTTCGGCCCTCTGGCTGACGAACAGCTCGGAGTGACGCCGATTCAGTTCCAGCACTTGCTGGACAAGACTCTTGGCCATTCGCTACCTCACCTTGAAAGCCCGAGGGATTTCGGGGACAGGCGGCATGATATCGAAGAAACACGTTTGCGTCAATGGTAGAAAAAAACCGCGTGCAAGGCCGCGGAAAACATTAGCCGATTTCGGGTGGATGCTTGATGCGGTCGAGATTGAAGTCGTGCTCAGGATTGAGGAACGACTGTTCCCATGTGGCGCGATCGAAAGCGGTACGTCGGGCACGGTCTTCGATGTTCGGCTGCTCCCAGAAGCGACGGCGCGCCAAGCGCGAGAAGCCGACGGCGATCCCCAGAGGAACCAGCATGATGAAGAACATCGTAAAGGCTTCGCCCTCTTCGTTGTGCAAGAGGTGGTTGAGGCCGTAGAAGAACATGATGCCCGCCATCAAGAAGAAGGATCTGGCAAAGAAGCGGGTGTCCGACTTGCTCCACACTTGTACTGAAACGCTCTTTTTCACGGGTGCCTCCTTGGCTGGGTACACGATAGGTAAGAAAAATCGTTTTGTCAATCATCTTACTTGAAACAAGAATCCCCCGCCGGATAGCGAGGGATACTTTCCTATTGTTGCTGGATGTGAGGCAGACCTTGCCGGCTGCGGTGCTTGCGCACGACGCGCAGGCGTGCGAGTTCTCGGGCCAGGCCAGCGGCGGCGTCGGCGTAGCGTTCCTCGTCGTCGAACTTCTCTTTAAGAAGTTCCTCAGCCCGTGCTTTCGCCTCTTCGATTGCCTTGAGGTCGAGTTCGTCGGCGCGCTCGGCACTGTCGGCGAGAATCGCCAGGCGGTTGCCGGGGTGCACCGTGACGAATCCTCCGGAGACGGCCAGAAGCATTTCAGAACCGTCTTCGTTCACAACACGAAGCTCGCCCGCCTGAATGGGGGCGACGAGCGGCAGGTGGTCGGGCAGGACGGTGATTTCGCCTTCGGTCGTCGGGATTGAGACCTGGCGAACTTTGGCCTGCACGGCCACGCGTTCGGGCGTCGTGAGTTCGAAATCAAGCAGTTTCATATGGTGGTTTCTCGACTGCGCTCGAAACGTATTTTTTACTGTTCGAGCGTAGCAAAGCGCAGTCGAGAACGTTCCTTATACCGTAACCTCATCAATCGAACCCTTCATGTAGAAGGCGTTCTCCGGCTTATCGTCGTGCTTACCCTCGAGGATTTCCTTGAAGCCGCGAATCGTTTCCTTGAGCGGCACGTAGCGGCCCGGTTGGTTCGAGAAGACTTCGGCGACGAAGAACGGCTGCGACAAGAAACGCTGGATGCGGCGGGCGCGTCCGACGAGGAGCTTGTCCTCTTCCGGCAGTTCTTCCATGCCGAGAATGGCGATGATGTCCTGGAGTTCCTTGTAGCGCTGGAGCACCTTCTGGACGGCGCGGGCGGTGTCGTAGTGTTCCTGGCCGACGACTTGCGGATCGAGAATCGTCGAAGACGAGTCGAGCGGGTCGACGGCGGGATAGATACCGATTTCGGTGAGGGCGCGGTTCAAGACGACGGTCGAGTCGAGGTGACCGAACGTCGTGGCTGGAGCCGGGTCGGTCAGGTCGTCAGCCGGCACGTAGACGGCCTGGACAGATGTAATCGAGCCGTTCTTGGTGGAGGTGATGCGTTCCTGGAGTTCGCCCATTTCGTTGGCGAGCGTCGGCTGATAACCGACGGCCGACGGGATGCGGCCGAGAAGCGCCGAGACTTCGGAACCGGCCTGGGTGAAGCGGAAGATGTTGTCGACGAACAGGAGGACGTCCTGCTTTTCTTCGTCGCGGAAATATTCGGCCATCGTGAGGCCAGAGAGCGCGACGCGCGCACGTGCGCCCGGCGGTTCATTCATCTGGCCGAAGACGAGCGTCGTCTTGTCCAAGACTTTCGACTCGTGCATTTCGTTCCAGAGGTCCTTGCCTTCACGTGTGCGTTCACCGACACCGGCGAAGACCGAGAAGCCGCCATGTTCGGAAGCGATGTTGCGGATGAGCTCCATGATCATGACCGTCTTGCCGACGCCAGCGCCGCCGAAGAGGCCGACCTTGCCGCCCTTGAGGAACGGGCAGATGAGGTCGATGACCTTGATGCCGGTTTCGAAAATTTCGGCTTTGGTGGACTGCTCGTCGAAGGACGGAGCCGAGCGATGGATCGCCCAGCGATGCTTGGCATTGACCTGCTTGCCGCCGTCGATCGGTTCGCCGACGACGTCGAACATGCGGCCGAGCGTTTCCTTGCCGACCGGGACGGAGATCGGAGCGCCCGTCGAGACGACCTCGAGGCCACGGCGGAGCGAATCTGTCGTCTGCATGGCCACCGCGCGGACGCGGTTGCCGCCGACGTGAGCCTGGACTTCAAGCACGACGCGGTGTCCGTCGACCGCTTTGGTTTCAAGTGCGGTCAAAATCGCCGGGAGTTCGCCTTCGAACTCGACGTCTACGACCGGACCGATGACTTGTACAATTTTTCCATTCATATTACGTGCGATTTTCGTTGAGAAGCTGCTGTGCGCGCTCCAGATCTTCGTCTTTGACTCTGAGTTTCACACCGACGGCGAGTCCGAGGAGCGGATTCGCATTGGCGATATGTTCGTTCTCGATCCGAGCCTCGATCCCATGACTCTCCAGAAATGCCCTGTCGACGCTGGCGTCGATCGTCGTCTTGTAGGAAGCAAGTTCTTGCATAAATCAGGCGTTCGCGAGCGCGGCGCGCCCGGCGGAGATTTCCGCAATTTCCTGCGTGATGCCGGCTTGGCGGGCTTGGTTAAAGGTGAGGCGCAGATCGTCGATCATGTCGGAAGCGGCGTCGGTCGCGTTCTTCATGGCGAGCATGCGCGCCGAGTGTTCCGAGGCGAGCGATTCGAGCACTGCTTGATAGAGTTGCGCTTCCGCGATCCTCGGGAGCAGTGCGTCGAGCACACCGCGGGGATTCGGTTCGAAGAGGTACTCCCCCGTCATCTTCTCGTTTGCGCTCGTTTCGCGATGACCGTGCACCTCGCCGAGTTCCGAATCTTTCCTGAGCGGCAGAAGCGTTTTAACGCGGGGCTTCTGCAAGATCGAGGAGACGAAGTCGGTATAGATCACGATGATCTCGGCGTACGTGCCGTCCGTGAAGCCGTTTCGGAGCATGCGGGCGATCGGGCGGATTTTTGATGCGGCCGGCGCGCCTCCGGATACGATGTCGCCAAAGGCGGCTTTGAGCGGAAGGTTCCTGCGTCGAATCCATTGCTCGCCGCGGCGGCCGACGGCGATGAAGTCCACCGCTTCGATTCCCCGCGCGCGGGCCAGTTCCGCAGCCGTTTTCAGCACCTGGGCATTGAAGCCTCCGCAGAGACCGCGGTCCGAAGTGATGAGCACCGCCAGGACACGGCCGCCCGCTTCGGGCTCCCGCATCAGCGGATGCGCTTCCTCGCCTTTGGCTTCAAGGCGCGTCGCAAGACTCCAAGCCATCTTTGCGTAGGGACGCGAAGCGAGCACGGCCTGGACGGCCTTGCGCATCTTCGAAGCGCTCACCAGCTCCATGGCTTTGGTGATCTTCTTCGTGTTGACGACGGATTTGATCCGCCGATTGATGGCTTTGCTGTTGATCGCCACAACGGTCGGTTAGAGCGTTTTCTTGTATTCGGCGATCGCTTCCTTGAGTTCGGCTTCGATTTCCGGTTCGAGCGCTTTCTTTTCGCGCATCGCGTCCATCATCTTCGAGCGCGAAGCTTTGAGATAGCGGTGGAAGCCATCTTCCCAGGCGCGCACAGCGTCGATCGCGACGTCGTCGATCAAGCCGTTCGTCACGGCGTAGATGATCGCAGCCTGGTGCTCGAACGGCATCGGCTGGTATTGCGGCTGCTTCAGGATTTCGACCGTACGGCGACCGCGTTCGATCTGCTTGCGCGTGGTGTCGTCCAGATCGGACGCGAACTGCGCGAAGGCTTCCAGTTCGCGGAACTGGGCGAGGTCGAGGCGGAGGCGTCCGGCAACTTTCTTCATAACCTTCGTCTGTGCGGCGCCGCCGACGCGGGAGACCGACAAACCGACGTTCACGGCCGGGCGGATGCCGCGGTAGAACAGGTCGGATTCGAGGTAGATTTGGCCGTCGGTGATCGAGATGACGTTGGTCGGAATGTAGGCCGAGACGTCACCGGCTTGCGTTTCGATGATCGGCAAAGCCGTCAGCGATCCGCCGCCATATTCTTTGTTGCGGCGGCAGGCGCGCTCAAGCAAGCGGGAGTGGAGATAGAAGACGTCGCCCGGATACGCTTCGCGACCCGGCGGGCGGCGGAGAATCAGGGAGATTTGTCGGTAGGCCCAGGCGTGCTTCGAAAGGTCGTCGTAGACGACGAGCGCGTCCTTGCCCTGGTCCATGAAGTATTCGCCGATCGTGGCGCCCGCGTACGGCGCGAGATACGAAAGCGAAGCCGGGTCGGAGGCACCCGCTACGACAATGATCGTGTACTCCATAGCACCCGCTTCTTCGAGCTTGGCTTTGATGCGGGCGATCTTCGATTCCTTCTGGCCGATCGCGACGTAGATGCAAACGACGCCCGTCCCCTTCTGGTTGATGATGGTGTCGACGCCGATCGCGGTTTTACCGGTCTGGCGGTCGCCGATGATCAGTTCGCGCTGGCCGCGGCCGATCGGCACCATGGCGTCGATCGCCTTGATACCGGTCTGGAGCGGAACCGAAACCGGCTCGCGCGTGACGACGCCCGGAGCGACTTTCTCGATTGGATACGGCTTGCCGCCTTTGATGACGCCCTTGCCGTCGAGCGGGCGGCCGAGCGGGTCGACGACACGGCCGATGAAGGCATCGGAAACGTCGATCGACAAAATCTTGCCGGTCGAGCGGACAGTGTCGCCTTCCTTCAAATGCTTGGCGTCGCCAAGGACGATGGCGCCGACGGTTTCCTCTTCGAGGTTCAAGGCCATGCCGTAGGTCGGCTCCTTGCCGTCCGGTCCCGGGAACTCAAGCATTTCCGAAGACATCGCTTCGGTCAGGCCGGTCATGCGAACGACGCCGTCGCCGGATTCGACGATGGTGCCGACCTTTTCGGCTTTGGAATCGACGGACGCGCCGGCGATCTCCTTCTTCAATGTTTCGATGATAAAGTCTTTGGTGGCCATAGTTGCTTTTACACTTCGAGCGAGCGCAGCGAGTCGAGAAGGTGCGGTGCGTATGAATGGTTCTCGACTTCGCTCGAACCGTATCGGGGAGCGCTCATATTAGAGAAGCTGCTGTTTCAGGCGGTCGAGGCGTCCTTTGAGGGAGGCGTCGAGCAGAATGTCGTCGAAGCGGATGACGGCACCGCCGATCAAGTCAGGTTCCGTCTCCCAGCGCATTTCGACTTTTGCGCCAAGTGTTTTGGCGAAGGTTTTTTCCAAGCGTTCCTTGTGATCGTCGGAGAGCGCTTCGGCGGAGGAGATCGAAACTTCGCGAATCCCCTCGGCTTTTCGAGCTTCGCCTTCAAACGCGGTGATCACGTTCGGAGCGAGGTCGAGTTCGTGGCGCGAGGCGAGCAGTTCGACGAAGCGCTTGATGGCGCGTTTGACGTCTTTTTCGGGCAGTCCGGCCGTCAGTCGATAGAGTGACTGGCCGTACGTGCGGGCGGTCGTGGCCATATCAGTTTTTCAAATGTTTTGTCGCTTCCTCGAGCAGCGTTTTTTTCTGCGATTCCGTAAGCGCGGCCCCGAGCGCTTTTTTTGCGGCGTCGACGGCGAGTTCCGCGATCTCCGCGCGCGCGCTCTGCACCATCTTCTCCTTCTCGGCGGCGAGCGTATCCTTTCCTTGTTGGATGAGGCTCGCGAGTTCCGCCTGCGTCTTCGCTTTCGCGTCGGCGCGGTGCGCTTCCGCCTGCTTCTGGGATTCTTCAAGGATGCGCTGGGCTTCGCGACGCGCGGTCACGATCGCCTCTTCCGCCGCTTTTTCTGCGCCGCTCTTGGCGGCAGCGGCCGCCTCGGCATCCTGCAATCCCTTATCGATTTTAGCCGTACGAGCATCGATGATTTTGAGAAGCGGCTTGTAAACCCGCTTCCACATGACGAACAGCACGACAGCGAAGTTCGCGAGCTGGGCAACGAACAATTTCCAGTTGACGCCAAGCGAGCCGAGCACGGATTCTTTGGCGACTTCGGCGGCGGCGTTGACGAGTTCGGGAGAAACAGGAGTGGACATAGGTGTTCAGAGTTCAGGTTTCAGGACTCAGGCAGGCTGAGTCCTGTGATCTGACCTCTGTCTCAAGGCGTTAGATCGTGAAGACGACGACGAGGGAGTAAATAGCGATAGCTTCGGCAAACGCGGCGCCGAGGAGCATCGGGACGAACAGCTTGCCGGCGGATTCCGGGTTGCGGCCGATCGCTTCCATAGCCTTGCCGACGAGGTTGCCGATTGCGAGCGCCGGAGCGAAGCCGCCGATCGCCATCGTCAAACCTTTCACGAGCACGCTCATCATTTCTGCGTCCATAGTACGAATGCGGTCTCCAGGGCGACGGGGGTTGGGGTTTATCGTCGCTGGGCGGACCGTGCTAAGAGTGAGAGTTCAGATTCCGACCAAAGGTCGGGAGCTGAAGGCCTCCTCTTAGGAAGCGGCGTGGGCGGTGACGTGCGCCGGAGCGCCTTCATGATGCTCTTCTTCATGATCCCCGTGCGGTTTTTCAGACAAAATCGTGAGATAGACCAAGGCGAGCATCGAGAAGACGGTCGCTTGGATCATGCCGACAATCAGCTCAAGCGCCATGAACGGCAGCGGTACGACGTAGGAAACGAGCGAATACATGACGGTGATCAGGACTTCTCCGGCAAAGATGTTCCCGAAGAGACGCAGCGAGAGCGAAACGACTTTGGCGATTTCGGCCGAAAGTTCGATCACGCCGACCATCGTTTCGACGAGTCCGACCATGATGTTAACGCCGCCCTTGCGCAAGTTCTTGACGAGCGTGCCGAGCGCGATGAATTTGTTCCAGTGCGTGAAAAAACCGACGGTGATCATGCCGACGAAGTGCGAAACAATGACGGTGAGGAGCGCCATCGCGAGGGTCAGGTTCAAATCGGCGTTGGCGGGACGGAAAATTGGGGCGTTTTCGAGTTCTCCGTGCAGCTCGATCGTGCGGGTGACGCTGCCGACGCCCGGGATCAGGCCCATCCAGTTGGAAACGAGGATGAACAGGAACAAGGTGCCGATCAGCGGCAAAAACTTTTTCGATTTCTCGCGACTCTGCGTCACCTGATCGACGTAGCCGAGCAGGAATTCAAGCAAGCCTTCGACGGCGGACTGAAAACGGTTCGGCGTTCCGCTCGTGAGCTTGGCGCGCACGAAAGCGGCAAAAACCACGAACAACCCGACGGCGATCCAGGCGTTGATCAGCGAGTTGGTGACCGGAAACGATCCAAGATGGAAAATCGGTTCAGCGGCGATCGGCGGGATGGTCATAGCGGTTCACGAGTTTCTGATAGTCGGCACCGTAGGCGATGGCTTTTTTCCTGATGATCAGCGCGGAGACGCCGAAGGCGAACGCGAGGCAGGCGAAGAGCGCGTAGGGTTTCGTTCCCCAGGACGCATCGAGCTTCGTGCCAAGCCAGCCGGCGGCCACAGCAGGAACGGCGAGCGACACGCCAAAGTCTCCGATAATACGGAGACCAAACAGATAATAGGCGCGCGTTCCGTCGTTTTTCTCCATAGGTATAAGACGACGCCAGACTACAGGCGATTCCCAGCGACGTCAACGGTGGGCAACTTTATTTGGCTAATCTTAGCCTCTAAAATGAAAAACGGCCGCCGTACAGCTAGCCGTTCGTGAGACCGATCACGTCCTAGGTGTTGTCCTCCATGCCTGCCTCCTTTCTCTGGCTGCAGAGCAGCGTATTATGTATTCATCTTTTTGAAAAGGGTATAGGCGTTTTCCGTCGTCGCTTTGGCGATTTCTTCATATGAGGCACCTCTTAACTCGGCGATTTTCTGCGCGACAAACTTCACGTTGAGCGGCGTGTTGCGCTCTCCGCGATGCGGTACGGGCGTGAGGTAGGGCGCATCGGTTTCGACGACGATGCGGTCGAGCGGCGCCCACTTTACAACATCGGTCAAAAGCTCTTTTCCGGCCGCGACGTCGGATTTGCGGGGCGGATACGTGATCGTGCCGCCGAAGGCCAGCATGAAACCGAGCGCGAGGTAGCGCTCCGCGTCGCGTTTCGTGCCCGTGAAGCAATGAATGACGCCTCGAATATCTTCACCTTCTTTATATGCACCCCAAATCTTTTCAATCAGCGCGATCTGGTCTTCGTGCGCGTCGCGGCAATGGATGACGACAGGCAAATCGTTCGCGATCGCAAGGCGTGCGCCCGCCTCGAATGCCGCCATTTCCTTCGCCTTCATTTCTTCAAGCGAAACGTTTTCGTATTCGTAATGGTAATCGAGGCCCATCTCCCCCACCGCCACGACTTTCGGATGCTGTAAAAGTTTTCCGTAGTACTCCGGATCGAACGTCTCGTTGCGGGATTTGAATTGTACTTCGCCTTCGTCGTGATAGCCCGCAAAAATATGGGAAGGATGCAGCCCGACCGTCGCCCACACGCCGTCGTATTTTTCGGCGAGAGCGATACCGTTCGCGCTCGTGTCCTTCTGTGTGCCGATCGTGACCATCTGCACGCCTTCGGAAAGGCAAGAACGGACAACATCATCCATGTCGTCTTTGTAGGCGTTGAAATGTACGTGGCAGTGGGTGTCGATCAGTTTCATGATAATGCGGACTGTATGTTCTCGCACCAGGATGACAAATTAGATCACCGATTTCAACTGCCTTAGAGCTTCCGGCAAGAGCGGCGCCACGAGACCGAACGCGTGCAAGAGCCAAATGCCGATGCGCGATGCTGAAAGAGCTTCGGCAAAATGGGCTGAGATCGGATAGCGAGCGGCGATGAAAAGCGCGCCGCCGATCACGAGGACGCCTTCGACGAGACCGAGCAGTCCGCCGAGAAGCGCATTGAACGTTTTGACGAACGGGATGACTGTCACGATCTTGAAGAACTTCCCGATCAACCAGAAGAGCACGCCGACCGCGCGGCTGACGAGCACCATGATCACGAAAAACATGACCATGCGCGCGAGGTTGGCGTTGCCGAAAAAAATGCCGGCAGTCGCTTCGCCCCAGGCATTGTAATAACGTCCGGCGACCAGTACGGACAAGATCGTTCCGAGAACGGCGCCGAATGTTTGGATGAGACCAAACCACAAACCAGCCAGGACGAAGGCGAAAACGGACAGCGTGAGGATGAGATCGAGGATGGTCATGCCTTCTTCCTGCCGAACGCCGCTTTTTTGTAGGCGTCATGCAAGTTTTTCAAGTCTTCCGCTTCCACCGTCGCTGGCAGCTTGAAGCCGGCTTCCGTCAACGCGTCGCGGAAACCCGCGGGCGTGGCGAATTTGCCGTCTTTCTTTTTTCCGGAGTTTTTCAGGGCATCCACGATCGTGGACATCGACTCCGGTGCCAAGGGGTTCTCTTTGGCTCTCGCAGTTCTCGCCTCGGGCGTATCAGCTTCCAGAGCGTCATCAGTAGCGATCGCCGCATCAACGCGGGCACCCATGGCGGCGATACGTGCTTCAGTAGCAGTATCTCGCTCTCCTTTCACAGACGTTTCATGTCCTTCAGACGTTCCGGCCGTCGGTATCGGAGGCTCATTTTTCGGCACCCACGTCGGCCAGACCGTAGCGTCGCCGCGTAGATACGCCTCCTCCGCTTCCTTTTGAATACGATCGAATTCCGCCGTAATGTTTTGACTCGGCAGGTAGTTTGTTTCTTTTCCTTTCGTGTCCATCAAGTATCCGGAGGGGGCGACTTCGCCGCTGAAGTTCTTTGAAAACCACGCCGCGTCTTTGGCCTTGAGGTACGCCAAACTCCTCTCTTCGACCAAGCCTTTGTAGCGCGGATCGTTTTTCATTTCCTCCTTTTCCGCGCTCGCGTCCGGTTTCCGCATCTCCGGCGTGAGAAGAAGGGGTTCCTCTCCTGGCATCTCTTCCTGTTTGGCGGACATGCTTTCGATTTTTTCGATATAGCTCTTCTTGAGCGACGCCTCAAGATCGTTTTTTAGATACTCATCACTGGCCACGATCTCCACCGTCCAGGTCATGAGCGGATCCGCCAAGTTCGAAACGCGTAGGCACTGAACGAAACGGCTCTCTTGTTTCGAATCATCCGGGATCACCTCAATCGTGGTGAGTCCGACGGAAAAATTCGGATCGAAATACTGGAGATATTTCTCCGCCTGATTTCTAGCCATTTGCAAGAAGGGTTCGCGCCGTTTTTCCTCGGTGTTCTTAAGATGCTTCTCGAGTTCGATGCGCTTTTCCTCAAGATCGGCATCTGACAGGAGAGCTAAGTCCTTCTGATCGATATATCGGTCTTTGGCCAAAAAAGCTCGAAGCTCACCGGGTGTTTTTGCCGCGTTCAGGTTTTTGATGGCGGTCTCAACCTCTTTCAAGCTTTTGGCTTGCGGCGATGTTTCCCATGCTGGAGCCTTATTTTTTGCAATAACAGGACCAGCGACCAGCTCGCGACGTCCGTCTTTGTGAATGCGCTCCACGCGTCCGGACGGAAACTTGTGAAGCGTGCTACCGTCGACATAATCGACATTCACATGACCAATCTGCTCGTTGAATTGAACGCTTTTTACGACGCCGTATTCGTCAGCCTCGCCGATTTTCCCCTTATACGCGTAAAAATCCTTCACTGTTTTCTGAGCTGTTGTGCCTTTCAGTCGATCGAAATGCGCGTCGGCTTCGACATCCGAAGTAAGACTTTCGAAAGCCTGCTCTTTTCTCTTCGAATCGATCTGGACCGGCGACGACGGTTTTTCTTTGATGATAGCGTTAATCGCCTCAGCAAAACTCTCCTTGAGAGCCTCAAGACGTTTTTCAAATTCTTCGATTGCCGCCGTGGGCGAGGCTGTGTCGCTGTTTTTGCCGAACAAAGACCGCACCCTGTTCCACCAGGACGTCGTATCCTTCGACATTTGATCAGCTTCCTGTCTTGCCGTCGTTAAAATCTCTTCCGCCTTACTCAATAAGGCTTGTACAGCATCAAGTTGTTCCCCTCGGCTTGCCGGAACCGAGGCTTCAACATCCGAAAGCGTCTTTTTCGAGTCATCCGGCAAAGGCGTTTGTTCCGCGGGAAGGGTCATACTTACTCTTGAAGTTCTTTGAGAAGACGTGCGATCTCTTCGCGCTCCAACTCTCCGATGACGCGTTTCATGACGTTGAGACGGTCGGCTTCAAGACCGCGCAGTTGCGTCATAAACGCGTTGTACGCTTCTTGAAGCTTCTTTTCCTGCTCTTTGAGGGATTGGTCGTTTTCAGCCATATGTCCACAGTATACAACACGACACGCCGTTCATGAACGGCGTGTCGTTTCTTTACGCGGCGAGTCTGGGGAAAAGGATGTCCCCTTTTTTGACCGAGGCGCCGGGCTCAAGTCCGCCCCACGCCTGGGCTTCCGGAAGTTTCACCGTCCCAGGATCGATCGAAAGCTGCGAGAGCACTTTTTCGGCGCCGGCCGGAATGACCGGCAGGAGCGCCGTGCCGATATGCCTGAGCGCTTCCGCGATCTGGTACATGAAAGGCGCGACGTCTTCGCCCAACTTTGCCTTCTTGAAGGGCGCCTCGACGTCGATCGCCTGGTTGACCGACGTGACGTAGTGTTCGAGCACGCGCATCGCCTCGTCAAAATGATAGGCGTCGAGCGCGGCTTCGTAGGCTTTCCAGAACGTCGGCGTTTCGAAACGATCTTCCGTCACCGCGGGCGCTTTGCCTTCGCAATACTTCTCGACCATCGTCGCGGTGCGCGCCGCCAAGTTGCCGACGCCGTTCACGAGCTTCGAGGTGTAGATTTCTTCGAAGTGCTTCTTCGTGTAATCGCCGTCTTCATAGGAGGGCAGGCCGCCTAGCAGGAAGTAGCGGAGCGGGTCCGTGCCATACTGTGCGACGAGGTCATACGGGTTCACGACATTACCGAGCGACTTTGCCATCTTCTGTCCGTCGGCGGTGATGAAGCCGTGGATGAAAATTTGCTTGGAGAGCGGCACACCGGCGGAAAGGAGCATGCTTTGCCACATGGCGGATTGCTGGCGAAGATTATCTTTGCCAGCGACTTGCACGTTCGGCCAGAACTCGGCGTATTTTTCGTCGGGCCAACCGAGCGTCGAAATATAGTTCACGAGCGCGTCGAACCAGACGTACATCACATGCGCTTCGTCGCCCGGCACAGGGATTCCCCACGGCATCTTGTCCTTGAGGCGCGAGATGCTGAAGTCCTGGAGGCCGCCTTCGACGAATTTCGAAATTTCGTGAAGTCGGCTCTCGGGCATCACGAACTGTGGGTTCTCCTTGTAGTGCTTCAAGAGAGCCTCTCCGTACTTCGACCAGCGGAAGAAATAATTTTCCTCATCGCGGTGCTCGATATCCATTTTGGGGTGGAACGGGCACTTGCCTTCGACCAGTTCCGAGTCCGTTTTTTCGAGTTCGCAGCCGACGCAGTACCTCACCTGGTACTGCTTCTTATAGATGTCGCCTGCTGCATCGCAGCGCTTCCAGAATTCCTGCGCGGCCTCGATGTGGTGCTCGTCGGTCGTGCGAATGAAATGCGTGTACGTCAAGTTGAGCGCCTCTTTGAGGCCGTGAAATTTCGCCGCGTACTGGTCGCAATACGCTTTCGGATCCATACCCGCCTCATTCGCGTTTTTCCAGATCTTTTGGCCGTGCTCGTCGGTGCCGGTGTTGAAGACGACCTCCTCGCCTTTCAAGCGATGCCAGCGCGCGAGCACGTCGGCTTGGATAATTTCCAGCGCAAAACCGATGTGCGGATCGGCGTTGACGTATGGAAGCGTCGTCGTGATGGAATAGGTGTTTTTCATGGTCGTTCTGGTTTTTGGAAATGTTGGTAGTCGATCGGTTCGGTCCAGCGGCCTCCCCACGTCCAGCCACGCGCTTCGAGAAACGCGACGATAAAGGAGTCGGAACCGATCGTGCCGGGTTTTTCAAGGTCGTAGGTCGCTCCAGGAGGCTCGATGCGGCCGCCTCGGACATACGGATTCAGCGCGGGATTGAGGTCGATCGCGCGGCCAAAGGCATGGTAGGACAGACGGTTCGTTCCGGCAATCGTCCGGTAATTGAAGCCCGAAGAATTGTTCGCCGCCATCATCGCCTCGTCGCTCCAGTCGAAACGCGGATCCGAGGCCGGAACGACACTCTCAAGGGGAAACCGTCGCTGACGCATCTCTTTGAACAACTCCTCGACGTCCGCAGCGACATCTCGATGCACGACCATCAGGCCTTCCTGTTCAAGACCGTCGAAACCGACATAAGGCACGACAAGCGCGACGAGCGCGTCGTGAATGTCGGCCGGCGCATCCGCATGAAAGAGATCCGCTTCAACGACCTTCCACGGCGATGACATACTCTCCTTTGATCGGTTCTGATTTCACGATCTCGAGCGCGTCTTTCATTTTTCCGTAGCGGACGGACTCGAACATCTTGGTGAGTTCCCGGCCGATGACGATTTTGCGGTCTCCATCGCACAGCGCGGAGAGTTCCACCATCGCCTTCTCGACGCGGTGCGGGCTTTCGTAAAAGACCGACGTGCGCTCCTCATCTGCAATCTGTTTCCAAAATGCCGTACGGCCTTTTTTGTGCGGCGGGAAACCTTGGAAGACGAAACTGCCGGCCGCGAGTCCTGACACGGACAGCAAGGTAGTGATGGCCGAAGGTCCGGGAATCGGCACGATCTTCACGTCGCTGCCGGCTTCGCGCACGAGCTCCGTCACAAAGTGCGCGCCCGGATCGGAAATGCCCGGCGTGCCCGCATCCGACACGAGCGCCATCGTTTCGCCTGCCTTGATGCGAGCAACGAGCGCGCGGAGCTTTGAAGGCCCCGTGTACTCGTGATAGCTCGTCGTCTGCGATTTGATTTCGAAATGCGTGAGAAGTTTGCGCGTCACGCGGGTATCTTCGCACAACACCAACTGCGCCTCGGTCAAGGCGGCAATGGCGCGGGGCGAGAGATCGCTCAAATTTCCGATCGGCGTCGCGACGACGTACAGGAGTCCCATATAAGCGAAGGGTATAGAAAAAACACCTGACTGTCGAGCGTACCTCTCACCAAGAGACATCTTTCATATCGAGGCGCTCCTCTTCTTTCATGACGCGGTCGATCAACCCCTCGACGTCGAGTTTCTTTTCATCTTCCGCCACGAGCGTCTCGATGGATTTTGTGGCCGGGCGCGGCGGCATGAAGAGCGAGCAGCAGTCGGAGTGCGGCAGAATGGAGAGCTCGTAGGTGCCGATCTGGCGCGCCCGCATCATGATTTCTTCCTTGTCCATGCCGATCAAAGGCCGAAGCACCGGAATGACGGTTACAGCCTCGATCGTGCGCATGTTCTCGACGGTCTGCGAGGCGACTTGGCCGAGCGATTCGCCGGTCACAAGCCCGCCCGCGCCTTCGCGATGAGCGATGCGTTCAGCGATGCGGAACATCATGCGACGATACAGAATGACGCGATACTGCGGATTGCAGACGGCGGCGATTTCTTCTTGGATCGGCGTGAGATTAATGAGCGACAGCGTCGCGCGGATGGCGGTGCGGTTCAAGACGCGCGCGAGGTCCTTCACGATGTCGATCGAAGCGCGGTCGGTGTACGGGAAATTGTGGAAGTGGACGTAGTGAAGAGGGGCGCCACGGCGCGCCATCATCCAGGAGGCGACCGGCGAATCGATGCCTCCTGAGAGGAGCGCCACGAGCTTGCCGCCCGTGCCAAGGGGGAGCCCGCCCGCGGCTTTCACTTTTTCATCGGACACGTACGCACCGTGATCGGTGACTTCGATCCAGCACGTATGGTGTGGCGCGTTCAGATCGACTTTCAAATCCGGATTCGTTCTCAAGATCGCCTCGCCGACGGCGGCGGACAGATCCTGGGACGTCGTCAGGAAACGCTTATTGGGACGACGGGTCGTCACGCGGAAGGTTCCTTTTTTGGATACGAAGCGTTCGACCGCCTCTTTGATGATGAGGTCCGTCTCGAGCGGTAGCTTCGTCGCAGCAGAAACCGTGGCCGCGCCCGCGACCATTTTGAGACGTTTCAAGACCTCGGCCGGATCGGCATCTCCCGCTTCGACACGCACCATGCCCGTGTTTCGCATGACGCCGGCAATCCTCAAACCTCGAAGTTGCGTCTTGATATTCGAAACCAGCTTCTCCTCGAAGAAGTCGCGATTATTGCCTTTAATGCCAAGTTCCGCGTAGTGGACGACGAAAGTCATGCGTTTTTTATTTGTCATCCTGAACGAAGTGAAGGATCCCTCTCCGGAACCGGAAAGGGATTCTTCGCTGCGCTCAGAATGACATTAGGCGTCGAAGTGCGCTTTCAGCCAGTCCCCCGCTTGGGAGGGATCGGTGAGCTTACCCTTGGCTTCCGCATCTATCAAGAGGTCGAGTGCCTGGCCGACTTCGGGGCCAGGTGCGAGACCAAGAAGTTTCATGACGGTCTCTCCTTCCAAAAGCGGCTTCATGCCGAGCGCTTTGTACAGCGCCACATCGCTTCCGGCAGCAATGGAACGCACAAGCGATCCGTCGATGCCAAAACCGGCGGAAGAGAGCCTGAGGCGTTCTGCGAGCGCGGAGGCATTTTCCGCTCCCAGGTACGCGATCGAGAGAGCGAAGAGAACGCGGGCTGGGAGAACGCCTGCGCCGACGATTCTTTGCACGTCCTCTTGCGTCGCGCGGTCGAGCGCTTCGCGCACATGCTCCGGCCACTCAGCCAACTCCGGCATGAGTTCCGCCGTCGCTCCGGCTTCTTGCCAGAGAGCCGCTGTGCGTACCGGATCAACCGCGAAGCCGCGCAACAGTTCGCGCGCGACGAGCTCGAACGGCACGAGACGCTGCCCCTCACGAACGTCGTTCAAGCGCGGCATGACGAGAATCGCCGCCCGCCATGTTTCCCATTCGACTTCGAAATTAAGCTGCGCGGCAAAACGAAGCAGGCGCAGCACGCGCGTGTAGTCTTCAGTGAATCGCGTCTCGGCATCGCCCACGGCACGCAGCACGCGCTTTTCAAGATCCGCACGACCGCCATGCGGATCGATCACGAGATCAGTGGAAGCTTCCCAGGCCAGCGCGTTGATCGTGAAGTCGCGGCGACCGAGGTCTTCTTCCACCGGCATCGAGGGATCGGAGTCCGTTTCGACGTCGCGGTAGCCTCCAGTACCGGCCGCGCGCTCGCGTCGAGGCAGGGCGATGTCGAGCGCCGTGCCGTTTTCCTTCGAGACGAATTTCAGCACGCCGAACGTGCGACCGACCGCGTCGACGGAACCGCGCTCTTCAAGAAACTTCATGACGTCGTCGAACGAAGCGTTCGCGACCAGCACGTCGATGTCTTGCAGCGGGCGGCCGAGCATCTCATCGCGCACGGCTCCACCCACGACAAACCAGCGCGAACCTGGCAGTTCCGCGCTCCAACGCCTCAAGACTTCTTTGATCGGGTGCGAATCGAACATATGCGGCCACTCTAGCACCGCTTTTGCAAAAGAAAAACCTCGCGCCATGCATCGCGAGGTCCTATTTTTGTCTTGCTAGTACGCGGCGACTTCGGCGGCTGCGAGCTCTTCAGCTCCGCAGATGCCGCATTCGATCGCAAGGTCGTCCTTCCGAATCTCTCCGCACCCGTTGCAGAAGAACGCGTTGTCCATCTCATCGACGCGCGAAGAACTGCACAGCCCGCAGCGGAAGGCCAGGTCTTTGGCTCCCAACTCCCCGCAGAACGGACAGGCGTACGACATGGGCATACGAAAGATCGATCACTAATTCTTAAAACTGGTTGGGAGTATAACATAGGCTCATTGTGCGACAAGTTAAAAAGATATCCACAGAGGTGGTCTTGCGCTGTTCGCCTTTTGTTCATCTATGATGGTGGCGAACGATACGCGAACGATTCATTCATCTCATTCCTCTTCTATGTTCGAACTCACCTCGAAACAGAAGGAGCTGCTCGATGCGATCTCAGAACATGTCGACAAGCGCGGCGTCATGCCGAGCTATCGCGAGTTGGCGGGAGCCATGGGCGCTTCAAGCCCGGCGACGATTCATAAGCACGTGTCGCTTCTCGAAAAAAAGGGATATGTGTTGCGCCATGATGGTGGACGTTCGCTGGCACTTACGCCGAAAGCCACGATG
>JBPOIQ010000011.1:0-8545 GCA_052034355.1 Minisyncoccota bacterium | reverse complement strand
CGATCAAAACGCTGCTTTTGCCGACGCGGGTGATGCCGGATGCCGCGTGTGCGGTCTATCTTCTTCGCGCGTACGGAGCGAAACTGTATCCGGGCGCTGCCGAGGCCGAGCCGGTGTTTGCGAGCGAGTTGCCGGCAGGAAAAACGCCTGACACATTGATGAGCGAGGGAACGTATGTCGTTGAACGGCGCGGCGAATGCGCTTCGACGTCTCTCGCTGCGCGCTTGGGAGTATCCGATCGGCCGGAGCTCCGCAAACTTTTGGCCTACGCCAAGCGCGACTTTGAAAAGAAGGGGACGCTTTCGACCGATCCGCTCGACCGCGCCTTCGGCCTCACGGGCGTGTCCATGATGATGAACCGCGTCTACGCCGAGGAACCGCGCGCCGTGTTGGAGTTTTTGATCTCTGTTTTTGAAGCGTACGCGTACGACGAATCCAAGCGCCCGGCCTAGTCAGCGCGCAAGCTTGACACGATCCATTTTTTCGGGTATTTTGAGCAGTCCTGCGCGCAATCGTGCCGTAGGTGGTCTTCTTCATTTTCAGCACACACCCACGTTCGGAGGTTTCCATGTCGATCCGTATTCGGCTCACGCGCCTCGGCGCCCGCAAGGACGCTCACGGCATCGAGCCCTCTTGCGGTGTCATGGACATCCGCTGGGGCTCGCGCACCGTCCGCATCGTCATCGATTGCGGCCTGATCCCGGACCGCGGTTCTGAACCGTTCAGTCCACCCAAGTGGCATCTGCCCGACCTGTCGTTTTTCGATGACGGCCAAAAGATCGACGCCGTCTGTCTGACGCACGTTCACGCGGACCATTCGGGAGCACTGCCGCTTCTCATGCCGTACCTTGCGCCTCGGGCGCTGGTCTGGATGACGACTCCTTCGGCGGCAACACTCCATGCGCTCTACGAAGACGATCGTCGCTACGCCGCTCGCGGCGAGTTCAACGGGTCGTATCCGATCGGAGCCTCGATGGACATTGAGGCGCGCATCCAGATAATCCGCCGGCCGGGCGAGTACGAGATTCTTCAAGGGGTCCCGATGCTCGTCCATCCGGAGGGTCATATCAACGGAGCGTGCTCGTTCAGCTTCCGCCTCGGTGGAAAGAACGTGCATTTCTCCGGAGATCGCTGTTCGCATGATCAGCACGGCATTCGGGGAGCACAACCGCTGCCCGAGAAGTGGCGTCCGCACGTCATCGCGAACTCCGACTGCACCTACGGCGCCGATCTTGATTCCGATAACCGTTCTTGGCAGACGGAGTTGGATCGCGGCGTCGATCAAGTGGCGGCCACGCTTCGTGCGGGCGCCCCCGTGATGATGTGCGCCTTCGGGGTGCACCGCGGCGGCGCTATCGCTCACGAGCTCAGCCGACGGGGGTTGCCGGACATCGCGCCGGTCTACCTCGACGGCTCTTGCCGTGCGAACACCGAGATCGCCATGTCCGAGCGCGGACGCTGGTCCGATTCGGACACGCTGCTGCACATGGGCGGCGTGCGCTGGATCGATTCCGAATCCTTTCGTCGGTCCGACGTGATCGCTCGTCCGGATCCCAATCCGTACGCGGTCATCACGACGCCTGGCATGGGCGGTCCTGGCGGCGCGGCGAGCTTCTGGAAGCGGCACATCCTGCCTCATCCGGAGGCGCTCCTGGTCTTCACGGGCTACCAGGCACCAGGCACGGACGGCGCGCGCATCATGGCGGCCGTTGCCGAGCGTGAGCGCACGGGCATCATCCCGACGCTCGCTTTCGAAGACAGAGACCGTCGAGGACCGGTGATTCGGGAACTGGAGATCCGCTGCCGCGTTTCGCAGATCCGCATCGGGTCCCATGACTCGCATGGGAAGATTCTCCGTTGGTTCGAGGAGTGTGCCCCGGAGACGGCTGTCCTTTGCCACGGATCGTCTGCGGCGCTGGCCTCTCACGAGGCCGGGCTCGCTGGGAGCATCGCGCAGCTTGTTCGGAGTGATCTTCAGGGGTCGTGTGACATCGAGGTTTAAGCCGCTATTGCAGGGTATCAGCCCTGCTTTTTTTGTTGTTTACTATTGACAAAATCGTCTATTTATGCTAGACTGCTCCTATCGAAGTTCGGAACCTTCAACCCCAAACCCCCGGAAAGCACGGTAAAACCGTGCGGAAAGACAGGCACCTTGACCACGACCACGAACAGCACCCGTCACGACACCACCAAGACCGGCCGCGCCAAGGCGACCACCACCCTGGTGAAGACCCTGGTGGACGCCCGCGTCCTCCACCACGCCACGTTCACCTGGAAGGACGAGGAGAAGCGGGGCGACAACGTTGTCCCCGCGCACTACCACGCGCGCGTCTCGGGGGTGGACGTCCACCTCCGGGGAGGGCTCCTCCCCGACGCGCTCGGCGCCGCGTGGATCGAGGTGCGTGAGCGCACCGTCGAGACCGAAGGAAGGGAGGTCTCGTACATCTCCCTCAACCTGTACCCCGCCCCCGGCGAGGTCCCGGAGCAGCGGCTCCTGATGGGCGAGGAGGTGGAAATGGTGACGATCAAGCGCCGGAACGGCGCCGTCACCATCCAGGCCATCGGGTAGCTCTCAGCGGGCGTCACCACTGCGCATCACTCGCGCAGCGCGTGGCGCCCGTTTTCTCTTTTTTTGCACAAACGCCAGTTGATCGCGTACTATAGTTCTATGGATTTCACGAAAGCGTGGGTCGGTTACGATCTGCCGTACGAGACGATTGAAAAGCATCCGACGGTTCAGGCGTTTCGCAGTCAAGGTATCGAAAAGCGCATCAAGGCCCCCGAGTATCATGTCACGGCGGGATTTTTCGACACGGTCTCTCTCGAGGCACTGACGGCGCTGCTGTCTGCGGCTGAAGCCGAGAGAGGCGCGTCTTTCGCCGAAGACACTCTGGCATTCGATGGTTACGGAACGATCGAAAGCAGTCTCGGTACGTACGTCTATTTTTCACCGAAGGACGGCGGCGCCCAGGCGGCGGCAGAATTGAAAAAAAGGCTCCAAGCCTCGCCGCTGTACGATGCTGCCAAAAATTGCCGAGATCTTCATTTGTCGATCGGCGGACCCGATCCTTTTTCAGAGGACAAGCCGAAGATGCAGCCTCTTGTCCCGCCTTTTGAATTGAAGGGCCGATTGGTGTTTGTTGGTTACGACGGCAGAAATTTCCGACGCTTCATTTGGAGCGCTACGACCAAAACCTTTGTTGAGGAGCGAAAAAATACAGTCAGCGCACCGGTCGTTCGTCCCGCTCTCGCTCCGTTACCGATCAAGACGATCGCGATTTTCCCGAAAATCCAGCCGGATACGGCCTGTGCCGTTTTTCTGCTTCGTGAATACGGCGAGCAGGCTTTTCCGGGTATCAGCCGCGCGGACGTTGTCTTCATGACAGCCGTTCCTCCCGGCAAGACGGCGGAGGATTTTGAAAAAGAGGGGACGTTGCTTATCGACTTGGGCAAATCACGCTTCGATCATCATACGGACGCGCACGGCAGGCGCGACCAGTGCGCTTCAACCTTGATCGCCGAGGCGCTCGGTCTCTCCCAGCGTCCAGAGCTTCGCAAACTTTTGCAGTACGTGAAGCGCGACGATTTGGAAGGCAAAGGAACGCTCTCAACCGACCCGCTCGACCGCGCTTTCGGCCTGTCCGGCATTATTTCGAATATGAATCGCGTGCACGCTGAGAATCCGCAAGCCGTGCTGGATTTCGTCATTTCGGTTTTCGCGACGCATGTTTTCGAAGAGTATAAACGCCAGGTCGAGATGCCGGCTGAATGGAAAACGCTGAAGGCCTCCGGCAAGGGCCAGGAAATGGTCATTACGACCAAAGCCGGACAGCCGCTACGCATCGTCGCGCTGGAATCGGACAACGTTAGTCTGCCGGGGTTTCTGCGCGCGGTCACCAAAGCGGACGTGATCATTCAGCGGAGATCCACGGGCCACACCAACATCATCACGCGCCAAGAAGCCAAGCTCGACCTCAGGGAGCTCATCGCCGCCCTTCGTTTGGAAGAGGCTTCTCGCAAAGGCGTTGCGCTGGAAGTCGATGCGGAAACGTTGCGTAAGCCCAATCACGTGCCGGGTGTCGAAGAGTGGTTCTACGACACTGCCGCCACCACCATTCAGAACGGCGGCATCCGGCCGGAAGGCGTCACGCCGACGCGTATCGATTTTCCGACCATCACGCTCATCGTTCAACGAAGCTTTTAAAAAACACCCCGCGCATGCGGGGTGTTTTAGCGATTATACACGTTCATCGCCTTCTCCGGACTGTCCTTCAGCGAAGCTTCAACCGCATCGGCGGTTCGCTGGATCGTGTCTTGGGTGGCTTCTTTTTCAGAGGCCGTAAACGGCTGCAGGACGTATTCTTCAATCGGCGTCGGGCCGTTCGGACGACCGATGCCCAAACGGAAGCGTGTGAAGTCACGTGTGCCGAGGCTCTCGATAATCGATTGCACGCCGTTGTGTCCGCCGGAGGAACCGCCCTCGCGCAACCGCAAGCTGCCGATCGGTAGATCGAGATCGTCATGAATCACCCAGACGTTCGATGTCGGAATCTTGTAGTACTTGGCGCAGGCCGCCACGGAAGATCCGGAAAGGTTCATGTACGTTTGCGGTCTGAGAAGCAGGACTTTTTTCCCCTGTGCCGAGCATTTCACCAGCTCGCCTTGGAACGCGGTATCGTAATGCTCGCACTCCCAGCGCTCGGCCAGAAGATCAATAACCTGGAACCCGACGTTGTGCCGGGTTTTTTCGTATTTCTTGCCGGGATTGCCGAGACCGACGATGAGGAACATAGCCCGTTCATTTTACCTGAAACGCATACGCCTGTCTTGCGCCGCGCTTCTTGACGCGGGAGGTTTTTTAGGAGTAGCGTAGGCTCTGCACATGGAGGTGCACATGCCCTTTACCACGTTGAACATGCTTCGCAAGGCAGTCTTTGTCGACCGCGATGGTGTCGTGAACTACGAGATCGATCGCGGCGACGACTTCGTGACCAAGAGCGGCAGGAGGATTCGTTGGACGGCGCCGTTCGTTCCCGAGGAGCTGAAGCTCTACCCCGATGCCGCTCCGGCGCTCGAGCTCATGCGGCAGAAGGGGTACATGACGATTCTCGCCACGAACCAGCCGGACGTTGCGACGGGGAATATCCGTCCGCAGGACTTTGTGCAGATCATGCAAGAGATCCAGAAACTTCCTCTCGATGCGCTTATGATTTGCTGGCATCACCCGGACCTTGGTTGCTTCTGTCGGAAGCCGTCGCCGGGAATGCTCTATGCCGCGGGTGTTGCCTACAACGTCGATCCGAAGGAGTCCTACATGCTCGGCGATCGCGAGACCGACGTCCAGGCCGGTAGGGCCGCCGGTGTTCGCACGATCCGCGTAACCGTCTCGGACGACGTCGAAACCGCCGCCGATCATCGCGTGCGCGGCATCATGGAAGCGGCAATGCTTCTTCCGTAAGAAGGGAACAACGTGGCTATTCGCTCTTTTCGCAACACCGTGTTCTCGAACTTCTACGGCGCGAAGCCTGGCGAACTCCACTTGTCGATCATGTACGACGGTGTGGAATACCTGACGGTCGAGCACGCGTACGTCGCGGCTAAGCTCACCGACCTCGCCTTGCGCGAAGAAGTGCGGCGGCTGCCGAAACCCGCCCAAGCCAAAGCCTTCCTCCATGAGCGCGGCCTGACGCCACGCCTCGGTTGGGACGAGATGAAGCTCGCGGTCATGGAGAACCTCGTTCGTCAGAAATTCGCGCATCCCTGTCTCGCAGCTCTCCTGCTCGCAACTGGCGACGAAGAGCTGATCGAAGGCAATACCTGGAACGACACGTTCTGGGGCGTGGACGCGGAAACGGGAGAAGGCAAGAATCATCTCGGGCGCATCCTCATGAAGGTACGCTCCGAACTGCTCGCAAACGCAAACGCGCCTCGGTAAGGCGCGTTTTTTCTTTCTTTTTTTGAGGCAAAAAAAGACCCTTTTCGGGTCGAATGCGGAATACGCGCAGAGAGCACTATTCAGAGCTTCAAGTGCTTCTTGAGTTTCGTATACTTCACCTGGCGATGAGCTTCCCACTCGCCGATCGTGAGATTGATGTCCACCCACTGTCTGGTACGGCTGATCTCGAGCTTGGCCAAGGGGGTGTAGGCCAGATTCGCCATGAGGCCAATCAGGGCATGAATTCCCTCTTTTTCACGGATGTCCGTGCTATCTGGGTGCATCAGCGCGTCCCACCCGATATCAAGGAGTCGAACGCACCGTTTCGGTATGTCCTGGATATGGCGTTGATAGTCCGGGTTCGTGTCGACAACACATCCGATCGCAACAAGCGGTTCCAACGGCGGATCTTCGATGAAAATGATCGTGTACTGGGCTCTCTTGTTCGCGAGGTGTAGCTCAATGGCTATGTGCGGTGCGTCCGGCACATTATTTGTGCCAAGACTGATCGCGCCTTTGAATGTGTCCGGTAAGCCCAGAGTGCTCGCAATCGTGACACGATCGTTTGGAATTTCAAGGCAACGACTAGCCCGTTCGATGAGGTTCATGGTTCCTCCGGAGTGGAGGCTACGCAAATTTTCCTGTTTTGTCAACCCCTCGCACCGAACAAAAAAACGCGGACGACGGTCGTCTCGCGTTTTTTTTGGACCTGGTTTCGTGTATGGTTACTTTTCAATCTCGCGATAACTCACCGTGACCGGCGTGCCATCAAGCCCGAACTCTTCGCGCAGGCGGTTCTCGACGAACTTGGTGATCGTTGGGTCGGTGAAGTTTTTGTCTTTCACGATCATGATGAACTTCGGTGGCGCGGTCGAGAGCTGGCGGATACCGTAGACGTACGTCTGCTTGCGTTTCACGCCCATCGCCGTTTTCTTGTGCGAGATGCGTGATTCGAGATACGGCTTCACGCGCTTGGCGACGAAGCGGTCGAGCTCTTCTTCCGTCAGGACGCGCTCGCGGTTCGCTTTCGCCTTGAGGACGAGGTCGAGCAGCGTATGGACGCGCATGCCGGTTTTGGCGGAGACGAACGCCATCGGCGCCCAGCGTAGGAAGGGGAGCGCATTGTAGATGTCTTCGCGCGCTTCGTCGCCGGTTTTGGTCGTCTTCGAGGTGAGCGTGTCCCATTTGTTGAGAACGAGAACGATCGCTTTGCCGGAGTCGGCGGCCAAGCCGGCCAAGTGGCTGTCTTGCGCCAAGATGCCGTCTTGGACGTCGATGACGAGCAACACAACGTCGGCCTGCTTGATCGTCGTCAGGCTTTTGCCGACCGAGGCGGATTCGAGCCCGCGTTCGATGTTGGCGCGCTTGCGGATGCCTGCCGTGTCAACAACGAGAATCGGCTTGTCTTTGTAGAAGAGAAGCGTGTCTTGCGGCTCGCGCGTGGTGTGCGGCACTTCCGAAACGATGACGCGGTCTTCGCCAATCATGGCGTTGAGCAGCGACGACTTGCCGACGTTCGGGCGCCCGATCAAGGCAACCGTCGCGTCCGGCACGATCTCGTCGAGCGGCAGTTCGATTTTTTCGATTTCAGCAAAGACGCGGTCGAGCAGGTCGCCCGTGCCCATGCCGCTCACTGCCGAGACGGCGATCGGTTCTCCGAAGCCGAGCTTCTTCCACTGGTTGCCGATATCGCGGCGCGTGGCGGCGCTCTCAGCTTTGTTTACAACGAGAATGACGGGCTTGCCCGTTTTGCGGAGTTCCTTGGCGAGCACGACGTCGGTCGAAAGAGGACCGGTCAGGCCGTCGGCCACGAACAGAATCAAGTGCGATTTCTGCGCGGCACGAAGTGCTTGCTTCCTGACGTTCACTTCGATCAGGTCGCGCTTCACGATGTCGAGGCCGCCGGTATCGAGCAGGGTCAACAACTGGCCGCGCCAGCGCGCCGTGCCGACGCCGACGTCGCGGGTCGTGCCCGGGATATCGGAAACCAGCGCCTGATCTTTTTCGATCAGTCGATTGAAGAGCGATGATTTTCCGACGTTCTTCCTGCCGACAAGGGCGACGGAAGGCGTTGCGTGGACGGTGGCGTTGACGGGCATATCAGTTTGCGGAATTTTGACCAAGGACGACGAGGAAGTCTGCGCCACCCTGCGTTTTCGGCTGCTGGCCGTTCGAGAGCGCGATGTTCGATGGCGTGAGTCCTGAGGAGAGATATCCGGGCAGCGTGAGCGCGACCTCGGCTCCGAGAAGGTTTCGAATCGTTTGCAGTTCCTCGGGATAGCCTCCGTTGGTGAGGTCGTAGACGATCGTGCGTTCGCGATTCGTTTCCTTGGCGTTTCCGATCGAGACGATTTCGTATCCGACTTTCGTCAGGAGGTCCTGCGTTTTTTTAGCCAGTCCGGGAAGCTTGGTGCCGTTTTGGATCTCGACGCGCACGACATGCGTTTCGACGTTTGCCGTTTCCGATTCCGGACGTTCCAAGATGCGCTCGGCCATGCCCTTGATGTCGCTCCAGTCGCTCTTGCGAGGCAGAAGCACGTAGGCGTCGCCATTTGAGACCGTCACGGTGGTCGCATAGAGCGGACCTTCCGGATTGTCGTCGAGCACGCG
>JBPOIQ010000061.1:0-9343 GCA_052034355.1 Minisyncoccota bacterium | reverse complement strand
GGCTCCGCTGCCGACGGCGCGTACAACTTCATCTGGTCCGACAACAGCCTGATCCCTCACTCCGACACGACGGCGACCAACGCCTCGACGGATGATGCCAGCGCTTCGAACGACTGGACGAACGGCCGTCACGTCAAGATCCTCCCGTCTGACACCCGCACGTTGACCCGCTCGTAAGAGCACGGTCTCGTCGGCGCTCCACACGGAGTTCTGCGACGCAAAACCCCCGCATTCGCGGGGGTTTTTGATTGACGTTTCGAAGAAGAAGAGGTGTAATCCCGCCTAGGAGGGAATCATGGACTTTCGAGAATCTTTTCACGGTTTCCGTAAGGTGTTCCTCGCGGTCGTACATATCCAAGATGAGCCGCAGGTACTGAGAAATGTCGCGCTGGCTCGAGACAACGGAGCGCACGGGGTGTTTCTCATCAACCATCATTCGGACGCCATGCACCTACTCGCCATGTATCGGCGCGCGCGTATTGTGCACCCGGACTGGTGGATTGGCGTCAACGCGCTGGACTTGGATCCGATGGAGACGCTTCGGCGAGTTCCGACGGATGTCTCCGGTCTTTGGTTTGATCGCGGAGGAATCGATCTTTCAAGCCCTGATCCCGCTCGCGAAGCCCGTGAGATCGCGCAGGCAAGGGATCGAAACCAATCGTGGCGAGGAGTGCATTTCGGCGGCGTCGCCTTCAAGTACCAGCCGCAGAGAGGGGAGCCGGATGATGAAGCCCGCTTTGCCGTTCCATACATGGATGTCATTACCACGAGCGGTAGCGCCACCAATCAAGCACCATCCGTTCCGAAGATCGCCTCGATGCGCGCCGTGATCGGCACTGCGCCTCTCGCCATTGCGAGCGGCATGTCTCCCGAGAACGTCAAGCCGTTTCTCGAGTATGCCGATTGCGTGCTGGTCGCTTCCAGCATCAGCTTCTCGTACACGGAACTCGATCCGGAACGTGTCCGAGCGCTCTCGGAGATCGTACGCGCTTTTTAACGGGCGCATTTTTTGTAGTATCAGGAAAGTACCCGTCGTGCCTGGACGTGACGATTTGAGACGCGTATTATGAGCGGGTTATAAGAAACTCCAACACGACATATCTATGCCCTCCATCACCTTGTACGGACCGCGCGGCGGCTCTTCGTTCCGCCCGCATTGGATGCTCGCCGAACTTGGACTTGCCTATGAAGCCAAAGAGGTTGAGATGTCCAAAGGCGCCCATAAATCACCGGAGTATTTGGCGATCAACCCGGCCGGGCAGGTTCCAGCGATGGTCTACGACGGTTTTGTTCTGACTGAATCGGCCGCCATGGTCCATTATTTGGCCGAGAAGCACGATCCGTCGTTCTTCGGACCGAGCACGCCCGAATCGCACGCGACACTGCTTCGCTGGGAGTTGTACGTGCTGCTCAATATCGACAAGCATCTCACGACGCATGCGCTCAAAGCGTGGGGGATGCAGGTTGATGAAGAAGCACTGACGAAAGCGAATGAGGCGCTCGCGCGCGCGTTGCCGGTATTCGAAGGTTGGTTGAAAACGCATGCCTACGTCACAGGCGAAGACTTCACGGTTGCCGACATCGTGACGCGTACGTCGTTTACATATGCAGAGGCCGGCAACGTCGACCTTTCGGCATACCCCTCGATTGTTGACTGGATGGCGCGTTGCGCCGAACGCCCGGCGTACGCCAAGGCCAAACAAGGCTAAGGCGAAGTATGGATGCGCTCAAGATCACAGGACTGCGCAAAACCTACGCGGGCGGCACGGTCGCCCTTGCCGGCGTCGATCTGACCGTCGCAGAGGGTGATTTTTTCGCCCTTCTAGGGGCCAACGGCGCCGGAAAGACGACGCTTATCAATATTCTCGTGAGTCTTGTGACCAAGACGGCAGGGGACGTCTTTGTTTTCGGTATCGATCATGCGAAGGACCTTGACGCGGCCAAGTCAAAAATCGGCGTCGTGCCGCAAGAATTCAACTTCAGCATTTTCGAAAATGTTCGGGATATCGTCGTCACGCAGGGCGGCTACTACGGGATGTCGCGTAAGGATGCTGAAGCGCGCGCGGATGCGCTGCTCAAGGATCTTGGGTTATGGGAAAAACGCGACGTAGCCTCTCGGACGCTTTCGGGCGGCATGAAACGTCGCTTGATGATTGCCCGGGCTTTGGTGCATGAGCCAAAGCTCCTGATTCTTGATGAGCCGACGGCGGGCGTCGACGTGGAACTGAGACGCGGTATGTGGGAGTACCTCCGGAAACTCAACGCGGAGGGCATGACGATTCTTCTCACGACGCATTATCTTGAAGAGGTCGAACAACTGTGCCGCAATATGACGATCATTCAGCGCGGAGAAGTCGTAAAATCCGGTTCCGTGCACGGCCTTCTGGCCGAGTCTGATGGTCGTCGTTACCGTCTAACGCTTACCGCCGTACCGAATGAAGCGCAACTCAAGGCGCTCGGCGCGGAGGAGACGAACGGAAACGTGGTTGTCTTCACGCTTCGTTCTGACGAAGCGCTCGACGCGCTGTTTGAACGCGTGCGCAAAGAGGGGCTAGGCGTCGTTGACGCGTCTCACGCGGCAAACCGCGTCGAAGAGCTGTATCTTTCAACGCTCGCGAAATAGTATGACGAAACACATCTCGCGGAACGCGTACCTCACCATCGTGCGGAAAGAGACGAATCGCATTTTCCGCATCTGGTCGCAAACGCTGCTTCCTCCGCTCATCACGCAGTCGCTGTATTTCCTTATTTTCGGAGCGTTCATCGGCTCGCGCGTGGGTTTGGTTGAAGGTGTTCCATACATGTCGTTCATCATTCCCGGCCTCGTCATGATGGCCGTCATTCAGAACAGTTTCGGCAACGTCGTCAGTTCGTTCTTTAGCGCGAAATTCATGCGCAACGTCGAGGAAATCATGGTGTCACCGACGCCGCAGTGGGTCGTTTTGGCTGGTTATACGACGGGAGGCGTCGTGCGCGGCGTCGTGACCGGTTTTCTTGTCTTCCTCGTTTCCTTTGTTTTCGCGCGTCCGAACGTGGCGCATCCGTGGGCAGTCTTCCTGTTTTTGCTTCTGACCAGCACGCTCTTCGCGCTTGCGGGATTCCTCAACTCCATCTTCGCCAAGAAGTTCGATGACATCAGCATCTTCTCGACCTTCGTGCTCGTGCCGCTCACGTATCTTGGCGGCGTCTTCTATTCGATCAGGCAGCTGCCGCCGTTTTGGCAGGCTGTTTCGAAGTTCAACCCGATCCTCTATATGGTCGACGGCTTTCGCTATGGATTCTTCGGTACGGCCGCGATCCCGCTCTGGCAAAGCGTGTTGCTCCTCTCCGCGGTTACGATACTTCTCGTTGTCATCAACCTGACTCTGCTTCGCAAAGGTATCGGCATGCGGCAATAACGGGATCTTGCCCCGTCGTTCGCGAACGACGGGGCTTGCGTCTTCCAGGGTACTTCGGGTAGAGCGACCTCATCGTTCTTAACGCCATACGCATGTTGGAAACCTTAAAAAGGCACTTCGGTTACGACCGTTTCCGTCCTCTCCAGGAGGAGATCATCAGTCATGTCATGGCTGGGAATGATTGCGTTGCGCTGATGCCGACGGGCGGCGGTAAATCCTTGTGTTTCCAGATGCCGGCGCTGCTCGCGGGCGGTCTTACGATCGTCGTCTCTCCGCTCATCGCACTCATGAAGGATCAGGTCGATCAGCTGACGACGAACGGTATTCCTGCGGCGTATCTCAACAGCTCGATTACGGCTTCTGAAATTGCGGCGACGATGAAGCGCGCGCAGTCGGGAACGCTGCGCTTGCTGTACATCGCGCCCGAACGGCTGGCAATGCCGGAATTCCGGCAGTTCCTTTCAACGCTCGAAGTGAAGCTCTTGGCGATCGACGAAGCACATTGCATTTCGGAATGGGGACATGATTTCCGTCCAGACTATGCGAATCTGAAAATTCTTCGCGTCGCGTTTCCGAACGTGCCGACCATCGCGCTTACAGCGACCGCGACGGAACAGGTTCGCGCCGACATCATACGTCAATTGCATTTGCGCTCGCCGCGCGTGTTTATTTCGAGTTTCAATCGGCCCAATCTGACGTATTCGGTCGTACCGAAGCGAAAGGGTTCGGAATCGCTTTTCGCTTTACTTGAAAAGTACCGGGGCGAGAGCGCGATTCTCTACTGCTTTTCGAGAAAAGACACGGAAGTCTTGGCGACGGACTTGCGCAAGCGCGGTTTTAAGGCCGCAGCCTATCATGCCGGACTGTCTCCCGACGTGCGGGCGAGAACCCAGGAGCGTTTTATCGCCGATGATTTGGATATCGTCGTCGCGACGATCGCCTTCGGCATGGGAATCGATAAGCCCGACGTACGGCTTGTGGCGCATTGCGATCTTCCCAAATCCGTCGAGGGGTATTACCAGGAGACGGGGCGCGCCGGCCGCGACGGCCTGCCTTCGGAATGCGTCTTGTTTTTCTCGCTCGCCGACAGACGCAAGCAGATGTATTTCATTTCAATGATGGAAGCCGGACCGCTCCGCGATCTGGCTAGGCAGAAATTGGATGCCGTCATCCGATATGGCGAGCTGCGTACCTGCCGCCGTGCCTACCTGCTCGGCTACTTTGGAGAAGGCGGCGATGCGGCTTCGTGCGAGGGTTGCGACGTCTGTCTTGGCACAGTCGCGCGCCCTGACGAACCTCACGCGAAAAGCAAGCTTTCGCTTCCAAGAAATGCCCCTGATACGGCGCTCTTCGAGCATCTTCGCGCGCTTCGCAAACGCTTGGCCTACGCCCAGCACGTGCCCCCGTACATGATTTTCGGCGACGTCAGCTTGAAACAAATGGCAGCTTCGCGTCCCCGCACGCGCGACGAATTCGCGCAGATCAGCGGCGTCGGCCAGAAAAAACTGGAAATGTTCGGAGAAACCTTTATGGACGCGATCCGGAATTATGCCGGGTAGCGGGTTGTGATAGTCTGGTAGCATGAAGATCGCCATTATCGGTGCGGGCGCGGCCGGACTCATGGCCGCCGCCACGATTCGCGAGCAGCACCCCGAAGTCGAAGTCTTCTTGATCGAGAAGAACAACGGTTTGGGCAAGAAAGTTATTATTTCGGGCGGCGGCCGCTGCAATGTCACGACGGGGCTGCGCGATATTCGCGCGGTCCTTTCAAGGTATCCGCGCGGAGGAAAGTTCCTGAATTCCGCTATGCGACGCTTTCCGCCGGAAGCCGTGTACGCCTGGTTCGAGGCGCATGGCGTGCCGCTCAAAATCGAGGATGATTTACGCACTTTTCCTCAATCGAACGACGGCCACGACATCGTCGGCGCCTTCACGCGTTTGTTCGAGAATTCAAATGTTCGCGTGTGGCTTGGCCGACATGCAATCAAGATTGAACGAAAGGGGAGCGGCTACAGCATTTCGTTCAAAGACGGCGATGTGCTTGATGTTGACCGAGTGCTGCTGACGACGGGAGGTCAGGCCTTTCGCCACACAGGTTCGACGGGCGACGGGTACGCTTTTGCCGAAGCGCTCGGTCACAGAGTCACACCATTGGCTCCAAGTTTGAACTCCTTTTTCACCCGCGAGACGTGGCCCAAGGAGGTTTCCGGTTTGTCGTTTGAAAAGGCGCGTCTTCGTACCAAGTTTGAAAAGGTATTCGAATATACAGGACCCTTCCTCTTTACGCATCGTGGCGTGAGCGGTCCGGCCGTCTTCGCTCTTTCCAGCCTTGTCGCTTTCGAAACGTATGACGCCGCGCGACCGATGCCGCTCTCGATCGACGTATTCCCGGATGTTTCCGAAGACGCGTTATTCGGGAAGCTTGAAACCTTGCTGCGCGCCCATTCGAAGAAGTTGCTCGGGACGATTCTTGATTTTCTGATGTCAAAATCGCTTGTCGAAGTGCTGTGCCGCGAACTCGGGATTGACGAGCGCACGAAAGCGGCGGAAGTTTCAAAAAAAGACATGCGTCGCATCGTGACGTGGCTCAAAGCGATTCCGCTCGGCGTGATCGGACGAGGAGCGGGCGACGAATTCGTGACGGCGGGCGGTGTCGACTTGTCAGAAGTCGACCCGCGCACGATGGAGTCGAAGATCTCCCCCGGACTGTATTTTGCGGGGGAAATCCTCGACATCGACGGTTTCACCGGAGGGTTCAATCTTCAAGCGTCTTGGGCAGCAGGTCGTGTCGCAGGAGAGAGTGCGAGCGTTGAAGCGTAAAGATCGGGTATACTGGAATCATATGTTTTTGCGTTTCCGTACAACCGCTGCGCTTTTGGGGATTTTGAGCGCCTTCATGATCCCAGCCTTCGTGTTTGCGCAACAGGATCCTTCCTCGTTGCCGCAAGACGAGTACGTGCGAGCAAAAGTCCTCTCTGTGGAAGAGAAGGGGACGCAGCAAGATGCGCTGGGTGAAACCGACCGCGTGACGGATTATCGAGTCCTACTTGAAAGCGGCAGCGAGAAAGGAAACGAAATTCGAATCGAAGGGAGCGTCTTCAATGCCAACGGCACGCAACGATCCATTGGCGTGGGTGACCGTGTCGTTGTTGTGAAAAGCGCGCAGCTCGACGGAAGCGTGCGCTGGTACATGGCCGACAATTATCGATTGCCGACGCTCTTTTGGATGACGCTCGGGTTCTTCGCGTTAGCTGTCGTCTTTGGCGGCGTGCGCGGTTTTACTTCGATCCTGGGTTTGGGAGCGAGCGTGTTCATTATTCTCGGGTACATCGTTCCGAGAATTCTCGGCGGCAGCAATCCGTTCACGGCGACCTTGATCGGCACGTTCGGTATCGCCGCCGTTTCTCTCTATTTGGCGCACGGTTTCAACAAGCGCACGTCCGTCGCATTCGTCGGCACGATCATCACGTTAGCCCTTTCGGCTCTTGCCGCCGCCTTCGCCGTTTCGATTGCTCGGATGAACGGCATGGGCGATGAACACGCGCTCTATCTGCAAAACGGCGACTTCGGCGCGATCGATCTGCGCGGACTTTTGCTCGGCGGCATCATACTTGGCGTCCTGGGCGTGCTCGACGATATTACGACGGCGCAGTCCGCCGTGGTCGACGAACTTAAGCGCGCCAATCCCAGCCTGCCCTTCAAGGAGCTTTATAAGCGCGGCCTCTCGGTCGGACGTGAACACATCGCCTCGCTCGTCAACACGCTGTTTCTTGCCTATGCCGGCGCTTCGTTGCCGCTCTTCATGCTCTTCACCGTCTATCGAGACCAGCCGGTATGGTTTCTGCTCAACAACGAAGTCATCTCCGAGGAGATCGTTCGTACGCTCGTCGGCAGCGTTTGCTTGATCCTGGCCGTACCGATCACGACCGCTTTGGCTGCGGCGATATTCGGAAAAACAGGTCCTGATAAAACCACGGACCATCAGGGCCACGCGCACGTGCATTGATGCTTCAGCGCACGCCGAGGATTTTGTAGACCACTTCTTTTCCGGCTGCCGAGATTTTGACCGTCTCGCCGGCTTTGCGGCCCATGAGCGCTTGTCCGAGCGGGGAGAGGTACGAAATCGCGCCGCTACCAGGGTTCGTTTCTTGCGAACCGACGACGTCGTAAACTTTCGTCTTGCCGTTCACTTCGACTTCGACGGACGCACCGATGCGCACGCTTCCGTCCGCGCTCGCGCCTCGGCGAATCGGTATTGCGTTCCTGAGGCGTTCTTTGATTTCCAAGACGCGCATTTCGAGGCCGCCGACTTTCGCCTTGGCGGCGGAGTACGCGAAATTTTCGGAAAGGTCGCCCATTTCACGCGTACGACGGAGTTCCTCGACGGCTTTCGGCTGGATTTTGGTCACGATCCGTTCCAACTCATCCTTCAGGGCCTGTATGGCCTCAGCGGTCAGATGGTAGTCGGCCGGACCCGGGGCGTACTTGCCTGGTTTGCGCTTCGGGACTTGCATATGTCCGTCATGGTAGCCGGACTTGCCGAAACTCGCAAAAGAGCGTATTGTACCTGCCGATATGGCAAACGATTCCGTCGTCCTCCGCTTTAGCGATGTCACCTTCGAATATGGTGACCATAAGCTCATCCTTGATGAGGCTTCTTTTTCGGTTCGAAACGGCTCGAAGATCGCTCTCATGGGCCAGAACGGCGCCGGCAAGACGTCTCTTTTCAAGCTGATTCTCGGCGAGAACAAGCAGCGTTCCGGCGGCATTTTCCTGACGCCGAAAGAAGCCACCGTGGGCATCGGCAAGCAGGTCTTCACGCAAGAGCAGCTCGAACTCAGCGTGCGCGACCTCTTCGCCTCGACTTTTGCCGAAGTCCCGTACAACCTCGATAAGCGCATCGCCGACGTCTTCGAGGCCGTGAACTTCACGACGGACATTACAAAGAAAGTCCGCGCGCACTCTGGCGGACAGCAGGCGCGCCTTCTCTTGGCGTACGCCCTCATTCAAAATCCCGACATTCTCCTTCTCGACGAGCCGACCAACAATCTCGATCAGGCCGGCATCGACCACCTGACGGGTTTCCTCATGACGTATGACAAAACGGTCATCGTTATTTCCCATGACGCCGAATTCTTGAACGCGTTTACCGACGGCGTCTTGTACCTCGACGTGCACACGCACAAGATCGAGCAGTACGAAGGCAACTACTACAACGTCGTCGAGGAAATCGCGCAGCGCGTTGAACGCGAGCGCCAGCAGAACGCCCGCGCGGAAGCTGAAATCCGCAAGAAGCGCGAGCAAGCGGAAGTCTTCGCGCACAAAGGCGGCAAACTCCGTTCCGTTGCCAAGCGCATGCGCGAGGCTGCAGAGGAAGCGGAAGAAAGCATGGTCGAAGTGCGCCAGGAAGACCGCACGATCCGCGACTTCACGATTCCGTGCCAGAAATTCGAGCGCGAATTCAGCGGTAAAATCGTCGAGATCACGCAGGTCGGCATCATCAAGCATGGCGAACCGGTCTTAAAGAATCTCGATCTTGATTTGCGCCGCGGTTCGCACCTGCTTTTGTCCGGTCCGAACGGTATCGGCAAGACGACCTTGCTCGAAAAGATCGCTGCCGGCACCGCCGAGGGCGTGAAGGTTGCTCCCGAAGTCGTGGTCGGCTATTACCGGCAAGACTTCTCGACGCTCGATTTCAACCAGACGGGCTACGACAGCCTCTACGACGCGATGGTCGAAAAGAGCGAACATGACCTCCGTTCGGCTGCCGCGGGCTTCCTGATCGACGGCAAGGCCCTTGCAACGAAGATTGGACAGCTCTCCGAGGGGCAGAAAGGTCTCTTGGCCTTTGCCCGGCTCATGCTCATGCGCCCAGGACTCCTGATCCTCGACGAGCCCACGAACCATATCAACTTCCGCCACCTCCCCGTGATCGCCAAGGCGCT
>JBPOIQ010000089.1:0-15461 GCA_052034355.1 Minisyncoccota bacterium | reverse complement strand
GTCTGGTCTTTTTGAATACGTGCAGCTCTTTGTTATTTCGAACGGCACGCATACCAAATACTACAGCAACACCACCCGTGCGCAGCATGTCCGCGAAGCGGTGGAGGGTGCAGTCAAAAAAGGGAAGCGTACCAGTAACAGTTTCGAGTTCACGAACTGGTGGGCTGATGCAACCAACCGTCCGATCATGGATCTTATGGACTTTGCTAAGACATTCTTTGCAAAGCATGCCATTCTACGTATCCTCACGCGCTACTGTGTCTTCACGTCTGACCGTCTTCTCCTCGTGATGAGGCCGTACCAAATTGTGGCGACTGAACGTATTTTGAACCGCATCGAGGTCAGTACCAACTACAAGAAACTTGGTACCGTGGAGGCTGGTGGATATGTGTGGCATACCACCGGTTCTGGCAAGACGCTTACGAGTTTTAAGACGGCTCAGCTTGCCAGCAAATTATCGTACGTCGATAAGGTGTTGTTTGTCGTAGATCGCAAGGACCTCGACTACCAGACCATGCTCGAATACGACAAATTCGAGAAGGGGGCTGCGAACAGCAATGCGAGTACGGCGATTCTGAAGCGACAGATGGAGAACCCGGATGCGCGTATCATTGTTACCACGATTCAAAAGCTGGATAGGTTCGTTGGTCGCAACACGGGGCACGCCATTTTTGATGGGCACATCGTCGTTATCTTCGACGAGTGCCATCGCTCACAGTTTGGCGAAATGCACGCGGCTATTACGAAGGCGTTCAAGAACTACCACCTCTTTGGTTTCACTGGCACGCCAATCTTTGCTGCGAATGCCGCTGCTGGCGGTCGTCCGAATCTCAAGACGACAGAGCAGGCTTTTGGGGAAAAACTTCATACCTACACCATCGTCGACGCCATCGCTGATAGAAACGTTTTGCCGTTTAAGGTTGATTACGTTTCTACCGTGCGCGAGGCCGAAAATATTGAGGATAAAAAGGTGAGTGACATTGATCGTGAGGCGGTACTGGCATCTCCAGAGCGCGTGGCGAACATTGTTACCTACATTCGCGAACACTTCGATCAAAAAACCAAGCGCAACACCTTCTACAAGCTCAAAGATCGCCGACTGGCTGGGTTCAACTCCATTTTTGCTGTTGCGTCCATTGATGTCGCTAAGCAGTATTATACGGAATTCAAGCGACAGCTTGCGGGCAAACCGAGTGATCAACAGCTCAAGGTTGCACTCATTTATAGTTTTGGCGTGAATGACGAAGATGCTGACGGACTTATTGACGAGAATCCGGAGGATACAAGCTCTCTCGATAAGAGCTCACGAGATTTTCTGGAGGATGCGATTGCCGATTACAATGTCATGTTCGGCACGTCCTACGACACCTCATCTGATAAGTTCGAGAACTACTACAAGGACGTGAGTCAGCGGGTGAAGAGTCGCGAAGTTGATATCCTGCTCGTGGTAAACATGTTCCTTACCGGCTTCGATGCGACGACGCTCAATACGCTCTGGGTGGACAAGAATCTGCGTCTGCACGGTCTTCTCCAAGCCTATTCACGCACGAACCGTATTCTGAATAGTGTGAAGACGTTCGGAAACGTTGTTTGCTTCCGCAACCTTGAGAAGGCGACCAACGAATCTATTGCCCTCTTCGGCGATAAGGAGGCCGGCGGTATCGTGCTTATGAAGGCATATGCCGAGTACTACAACGGGTACACAGCTGATGGCAAGGAAGTGCGTGGCTATACGAGTCTTGTAACGGAGCTTTTGAAGCGTTTCCCGGTTGGTGAGCGGATTCTTGGTGAACAGGACCGAAAGGAATTCATCCGCATCTACGGTGCTATTTTGAGGGTGAGGAACATTCTTGCGACTTTTGATGAGTTTGCAGGGAACGAGATCTTGTCCGAGCGTGACGTACAGGACTACCACAGCATGTACATCGACCTCTACAACGAGTTCCGTAAGGGGACTGAGGCGGAGAAGGAAAACGTCAACGACGACGTGGTCTTCGAGATGGAGCTTATCAAGCAGATCGAAATCAACATTGATTATGTGCTTGGTCTTATTCGGAAGTATCACGAAGATCACACTAAAAACCGAGAGATTTTGCTCGATATCAACAAGGCAATCGATTCCAGTATTGAATTGAGGAATAAGAAGGATCTTATTAATCAGTTCATTACGACACTGGATGCTCACTCAACTGTTGATGAAGATTGGTATAAGTTCGTAGAAGCCAAGCGTCTCGAGGAGTTGGATAGCATTATTGCTGCTGAGAATCTTGACCGTGACGCTACCTATACCTACGTTCGAAATGCTTTTCGTGACGGTAAGGTGGTGACGACTGGAACGGATCTGGCAAAGATCCTTCCGGCTATGCGCCGTTTTACGGTTGGTGGTGAGCGTACGCAAAAGCGTGAAAACGTTATTAGTAAGCTGACGTCATTCTTCTCTCGCTTCTTTGATATTTCAAACAGGAACGGATTGGGTTAAAAGCAAAGAAAACCATATGAATTTCTGGGTCTTTCAAGCATCCGACCGTAATATAGGCGATACAACGAAGACGGGTCGTGAGTATTTTAATGCACTGGTAAAAGAACGCTCTGTCTGGGGCATTGGTCCACGCACGGCTTATCGGTTGCAACTTCAGCCAGGGGACAGGGCGCTGTTTTATCTTGCCGGTTCTAAGAACCAGATGTTTATCGGTTCGGTGGGTTTGCGCAGCGCAGCGCATGCTGATACCTCGCCGGAAGCAAAAGTGCTGTTTGAGGATCCTGGCATGCTAAGGATCGACCTCGATGACGTTCAGATTTTTGCGGAGCCGAAAGTGCGACAGTCTTTCCAAAGCTTGGAATGGAGGCCGACGATGGGCGGTATTTCTCGCATATCCGAGCGCGACTACAATCTCGTAATGGGGACGGTTGCGGATAGTTTGCTTCCCATCAGCGCGCCGACAGGTGCGCAGACCGAGTTTGTCCTCGAAAAGTATCTTGAGGAATTTATCATCAGCAATTGGGATAAGATCGACTTTGGTGAAGACCTGGAATTGTATAAAGACGAGGAAGGAAGTTCTGGTCAGTACTTTGCGGAAGATGCGGGCTACATCGATATCTTGGCAAAGGACCCCTCAGGTAACTTTGTCGTTATCGAGCTCAAAAAAGGAAGGAAAAACGATGAAGTTGTTGGCCAAGTCCTTCGCTACATGGCTTGGGTACGCAAAAACCTGGCTAAGTCCGGCGAGGGAGTGCGCGGTATTATCGTCGTGGGTGAAAGAGACGCAAAACTTGAATTGTCGAGGAGTGAAGTAGCGGACAAGGTTGCGATCAAGATCTATCAAGTTTCTTTCAAACTCGAGAGCTACTAGTTCTGGAAAGGGATTCTATGTTCCGCTCAGGATGACACAAAAAGAGCCCCATAAAGGGCTCTTTTTGTTATCCCACCGTAATCTCCCCCTCTTTCACCCCCACCTTCACCGTCGACTCTTCTTTGACAGCACCTTCCAAGATTTGCAACGCCAACTTATTCAGAATCACATCCTGAATCAGCCTCTTGAGCGGCCTCGCACCGAAGCTCGGATCGTATCCCTTTTCGACAAGGAGTTTCTTCGCCGCGGCTGAAACTTCCAGTGTGATGTGCTTGTCCTTGAGGCGATCCTGGACGCGGGCGAGTTGGACGTCGACGATCTTTGTGAGGTGTTCAGGCTTCAGGGCATGGAAGACAACGGTGTCGTCGATGCGGTTCAGGAATTCCGGTTTGAAGGATTGGCGCAGGAGGTTCATGACGCGGTCGTGGAGTGTTTCATCGGCGCTCTTTTCATCGCCCGCGTCTTCGAAGCCGATCGCGCCTTTCCTTTTGCCGAGCTCCAAGATCTCCTCGGAACCGACGTTCGAGGTCATGATGATGATCGTGTTCTTGAAGTTCACGACGCGGCCTTTGCCGTCGGTCAGGCGGCCGTCGTCGAGGATTTGGAGCAGCGTGTTGAAGACTTCCGGATGCGCTTTTTCAATTTCGTCGAAGAGCACCACCGAGTACGGGCGGCGGCGGATTTGTTCGGCGAGTTGTCCGCCTTCGTCGTGGCCGACGTAGCCGGGAGGGGAGCCGATCATGCGCGCGACAGAGTGGCGTTCGCCGTACTCCGACATGTCGAGGCGCACCATGGCGTTTTCATCGTTGAACAGGAAGGCTGCCAACGCTTTCGCCAGTTCGGTTTTGCCGACGCCGGTCGGTCCCAAGAAGATAAACGAACCCATCGGGCGCGTTTCTTCACCCACGCCCGCGCGAGAACGACGTACAGCATCGGCGACAGCTTTAATGGCTTCCTCTTGGCCAACGACGCGCTTTGAAAGTTCGGCTTCGAGATGCACGAGCTTCTTGAGTTCCGATTCCAACATTTTGGAAACGGGAATACCCGTCCAGCGCGAGACGACATTCGCGACGTCTTCCTCATCGACCTCTTCCTTCAAGAAGCGATGGCCTTTTTGGAGTTTCTTGAGCGTCTCCTCGGCGGTTTTGAGGGTCTTCTCAGCTTCCGGCACCTGGCCGTAGCGGATCTTGGCGGCGAGTTCGAGGTCGCCTTTGCGTTCGGCAATATCGGCTTCTTGCTTGAGCTTGTCGATCTTCTTCTTGCCTTCGCGAATGGCGGTGATCGCGTCTTTTTCGTTCTTCCAGCGAAGTTCCAAGCCAGATGCGCGCTCCTTGGCTTCGGCCAGGAGTTTTTCGACGTCCTTCAAGCGCTCTTTGGCGTGCTTGTCTTCTTCTTTTTCAAGCGCGCGCTTTTCAATTTCAAGCTTGGTGATGTCGCGCTTGAGCGCATCCAATTCCTGCGGCTGCGAGTCGATCTGCATGCGGAGCGCCGACGCGGCTTCGTCGATCAAGTCGACGGCTTTGTCCGGCAAGAAACGGTCGGTGATATAGCGGTGCGACAAGGTAACCGCGGCGACGATGGCCGAGTCGGTAATGCGCACGCCGTGGTGCAGGTCGTAGCGTTCCTTGATGCCGCGCAGGATCGAGATGGCATCTTCCGGCGACGGTTCCAAAACGGTGACGGGCTGGAAGCGGCGAGCGAGGGCGCCGTCCTTCTCGATGTGCTTCTGGTATTCCTTGAGCGTCGTGGCGCCAATGCAGCGCAGTTCGCCGCGAGCGAGCGCCGGCTTCAAAAGATTTGACGCGTCCATGGCGCCTTCGGTACCGCCGGCGCCGACGAGCGTGTGAAGCTCATCAATAAACAAGATGACGCCGCCGGCCGACTTCTCGACTTCTTTCATGACGGCCTTGAGACGCTCTTCGAATTCGCCGCGGAACTTGGTGCCGGCGATGAGCGCGCCCAAATCGAGCGCGACGACATCCTTGCCTTTCAAGGATTCCGGCACGTCACCCGAGACGATGCGCTGCGCCAAGCCTTCGACGATCGCGGTCTTACCGGTGCCTGGTTCGCCGATCAAGGCGGGATTGTTTTTCGTACGGCGCGAGAGCACCTGAATCACGCGGCGAATTTCTTCGTCGCGGCCGATGACTGGGTCGAGTTTTTCCGCACGCGCGAGGCGGGTGAGATTGCGCGAATATTTTTCGAGCGCCTGGTAGGTAGCTTCCGGCTCGGTCGACGTCACGCGCTGCGAACCGCGAATGTCCATGAGTACCTTCAAAACAGCGTCCGTCGTGACGCCCATCTCCGTGAGCAGGGAAGCGGCCTCGTTTTTGGTTTCCATCAAACCGAGCAACAAGTGTTCGGTCGAAACGTATTCATCCTTAAACCGCTCGGCGATTTTGTGCGCCTGGCGAATGGCGCGATCAAGATTTTGCGAAACGAAGACTTGGGCGGTGTTGCCGCCTTCGGCCTTTTTCGGAGCCTCAAGCTTGGCCCGTTTCAGCACGGCTGCCGGATCGATCCCCAGCTTTTTAAAAACGGAAACAACCACGCCCTCTTCCTGGCGGAGAAGGGTGGTGAGCAGGTGGTTGGGCTCCAAAACCTCGGAACCCGTCTCAAAAGCCAGGTTTTGAGCCTCCTGGAGGGCTTCGAGCGCCTTGGTGGTAAAGCGGTTCTGTTGCATGGAGTGGATATTAGCACTCTCATGATAAGAGTGCTAATACAGGTTGTCAAGAAGAGGAATCATCGGCAAGATGAGAATGAACCGTTTAAGGAGGCTGTCATGTTCGACATGGATCGCCTCTATGAGGCGCTTCACAAGGCTTCGCAAGCTGTGGAAAGCGGTTGCGGCGCCACGACCAGGGCCTATCTCACGATCGCGCAGAGAGAGCTTTTGCAGGCGATCAATGCGACGAGTGGCAAGGAACGGGAGTATGCCGATGCGGCTTACGCGTATGTCAGCGAACGCTGCAACGAGTCGGCAAGTCCGTCGGACAAGATCTGGATCCTCCAGGTCTTCTGGGAAGGTTTCGAACACGGCTGGGAAGATTGGGATTGGCACGATGGTGTCGATCCGATCTACGAAGCCGGTTACGACTTCGGTCAAAACGGCATGCTCGATACGCGGGCACCTCTGGAAGACGATGGTTTTGATCTTGTTCTCGATGGTGATGATGACTCAGGCTGAGCGCCAACCTTTCTTGAAATGAGAAGGGTTTTTCTTTTTGTGCTAGGATGATGAAGCAAATGACCTTACGCGTATGAGACTCACCGTTGCCGGAATTCCCGTTGACGCGATCGCGTTTGATGAAGCTGCGGAACGTGCCGCCGGTTTTTTGGATGATCGTGGACAGCATGTGATCGTTACGCCAAATCCTGAAATGGCGGTGCTCGCCGCTCGCGATCCTGGTTTCAAAAAGATTTTGTTTTCTTCGCATCTCTCGCTCGCGGACGGATTTGGACTCCGATTGGCCGCATGGTGGGAGAAAAAAGAGATTCCAGAGACGATTACCGGCGTCGATTTTGGACTTGCCTTAGCGCAAATTGCGGAACAAAAAAATTGTTCAGTCTATTTTTTGGGGGCAGGGGAGGGGATCGCGGAAAAAGCGGCTCGAAACTTGCAGCATGTCTATAAAGGTCTTCGCGTTGCCGGTGCTTCGGGCGACCGTATTCGTTGGATCGCAGGAAAATGGGAAGAGGATCCCGGACTCACGGCGCGCATTGCGGCAACCAACCCCGATGTGCTGTTTGTGGCCCTGGGGCATGGAAAGCAGGAGCGCTGGATCAAGGATCATCTGCTGCGCCTTCCAAGCGTCCGGATCGCGATCGGCGTCGGCGGCGCGCTCGACTATTATTCCGGGCAAAAAAGGCGTGCCCCAGGCATTTTTCGAACGCTGCACCTGGAGTGGTTTTGGCGCCTTTTTGCCGAGCCATGGCGCGCGTGGCGCATTTTTGAGGCGACATTTGTGTTCCTCGCCATGGTCTTGAAGAATCCCCGGAAAAAGGTACAATAAGGCGGCTATGGATGTACGCGTACGTTTTGCCCCCAGCCCGACCGGAAGAATGCACGTCGGCAACTTCCGTTCTGCGCTCTACAACTACCTGTTCGCCCGCAAACACGGGGGCGTTTTTTTCGTGCGCATCGAAGATACCGACCGTACGCGTCTTGTTGAAAATGGCGTCCAGGGGATTCTTCGCACGCTTTCGAACATGGGGCTGACATACGATGAAGGTCCGTTCTTGAACGAGGATGGTACCGTCGATCAGCGCGGCTCCAAAGGGCCGTACATCCAATCCGAGCGCCTGGAGATCTACCGTACGCATCTGAATCAGCTGCTCGAACATGGCGAGGCGTATCCGTGTTTTTGCACGCCGGAGCGCTTGGAAGAGTTGCGCGCCAGCCAGGAAGCGGCCAAGCTTCCCACCGGTTACGATCGCCACTGCCGCGATCTCGCGCGCGAGGAATCGCAACGCCGTATCGATGCGGGCGAGCGCGTCGTGTATCGCGCGAAAATGCCGCTCGAAGGCGAAACGGAAATTGAAGATGCTGTCCGTGGCAAAGTTTCGTTCAAGAATGCGTTGCTGGACGATTACGTTTTGCTGAAAAGCGACGGCTTCCCCACGTATCATCTTGCGAACGTCATCGACGACCATCTCATGGAAACGTCGCACGTCATTCGCGGCGAGGAATGGCTTTCGTCGACGCCGAAACATGTGCTTCTCTACAAAGCTTTTGGTTGGACGCCGCCGCAGTTCGCGCACATGCCGCTGTTGTTGAATCCTGACCGCTCGAAGCTTTCCAAGCGCCAGGGCGACGTCGCTGTCGAAGACTACCTTGATAACGGCTATCTGCCCGAAGCATTGATCAATTTCGTGGCGCTTCTTGGTTGGAATCCCTCCGACGAAAAAGAAGTCTACACGCTCGATGAATTGACCAAGGCCTTCGAATTGAAAGACGTGAACTCGGCGGGCGCCGTGTTCAATCGCGAAAAGCTCGATTGGCTGAACGGAAAATATTTGCGCGCCATGCCGCTTGAGCGCTTGGCAGCGCTTGCGCGTCCGTTTTTTGAACGTGCCGGCACGCCGACGTCGGCCTTCACCGATGAAGAACTCGGCCGCCTTCTGTCGCTCGAACGCGAACGTGTGAAAACGCTCTTCGAGTTGCCAGAAGCGGTGTCGTTCCTCATGGTCGATGTACCCGACTATCCGGTTGAACGGTTGTGTTGGAAGACCCAGCCGGCATCCGAGGCGCTCCTGCGCCTTTCGGCCGTGCGCGAGCTGCTCGATGAACTTGATGACGCCGACTTTACGCTCGAAAGCCTGGAAACGCGCCTCAAAGCGCTGATCTCCACACATGGATGGGGGAACGGGGATACCCTTTGGCCGCTGCGCGTGGCGCTCTCCGGACGGGAGAAATCGCCTGGCCCCTTTGAAATCATGGTCGTCTTGGGTAAAATGAAGGTGATTGGGCGGCTCACGGCCGCGATTGATCGCCTCAAGAATGTCTGAGCATCCAACAAGGAGGAAGTTCTTCGTCACGCCGGCGCTCGCCGCGTCTTTTGTCGTTTTTTTGGCTTCCGCCGGCATGGCGATGGGCGCAGTTTCGCCGACCGACGATTTCACGCAGGCGATCAATGCCTTGAACGAAGAAATCGCCAAGAAAAAAGCCGATGCGGCCGCGCTCAAGAATCAGATGGCGGCGTATCAGAAGGCGATCGAGGAAAAGCGCAAGGAAGCGGCTACGGTGCGCAGCGAGCTCGAGATCGTGCAGAATAAAATCGCCTCGACGGAACTCGAGATCGAGTCGAACCGGCTCCGTATCGACGCCACGGCACTCGAGATCAAGCGTCTCGATTCGGAAATTCAAGACAAGACGCTCCAGATCATCCGCAAACGCCAGATGATCGCCGAATTCTTGTGCCAGCTCGATCGCACCGATCAGCGCACGGCCATCGATCTGCTTTTGACGGAAAAAACCATCTCCGATTTTTTCAACGACGTGCAGTTTCTTGAAGAGTCGCAGAGACAGCTTAAGCAGACTTTGGATACCGTCCAGGTCCTGAAAGCGGATCTCGTAGGTCGCCAGTCGGATCAAACCGCCAAGAAAACGCAGTTGGAAGGCGTACAGAAGGAGCTTGAAGACGCAGTCGCGACGCTCGACGAACAAAAGAGCGCGAAACTCGTGCTGGCCGAGCAGTTGCAGACGTCGGAAACGCGCTATCGCTATGAGTTGGCGCAGCTGCAAAAACAGCAGGCCAACATCAATGCCGATATCGCTGCGACGGAAAAGAAACTTCGCAAGACGCTCGATGCCGAGAAGTTGCGCAAGGTGACGGGGGATTCGACGGGTTGGATGTGGCCCGTCCCTTCCATGACGATCACGGCTTACTTCCACGATCCTGATTATCCGTTCCGTTACGTCTTCGAGCATCCCGCCATCGACATTCGAGCGGCACAGGGAACGCCCGTACGGGCGAGCCGCGGCGGCTACGTCGGACGCGCCAAGAATGCAGGCATGGGCTACAGCTACGTGCAGTTGATCCATGAAAACGGCCTTTCTACGGTTTATGGGCACGTCTCGAGAATCGTGGTGAAAGAAGATACGTATGTCGAAAAAGGGGACATTATCGCCTATTCCGGCGGCGCTCCCGGGACGCCCGGAGCGGGCCCGATGACGACGGCGCCTCACTTGCACTTCGAGGTACGTCTCGACGGCATCCCAGTCAACCCGCTCAACTATTTGCAGCAATAACCCGTGACACCCGTCGCGGGTTTTGCTATCGTTTTTGGCAGGAGGCCGCATGCCGCTTTCCAAAACAGATCTTGATCGGTGCTCCGACCACGAGCTTGTCGAGATGTTCGGCGATCGCGCGATGCGCATGCATTGGCCCATGAAGATCGGCCGCTTGAAGCGGCCGGGCTATAAGGCGCCGATGAACGTCTACCTGTTCTGGTGCCGTCATTGCCGCCTGACCCCGAACCGCGGCTTCACGGTGACGCACGCGAACGGTTACCAAGGCCGTCTGCATTGCGGTTATTGCCGGCGGCGCTACGACCAGTTCCTTCCGAGTCGCAGACTCGCGGACGTCCTCATGAACCCCCACCGGCATCCGCGATTTCTCTTGCTGATTCTCATCCTTGTCGTGCTCGCTACACGTATCGCCTCCTGATCGGGGCGATTTTTCATAGAAAAAACTCTCCAGGGTTGGAGAGTTAGCGAGGTGCCCACGGACGAGGGCCGAGAATGCCGACGAGGTCGGCCTCCAGGAGTGTTTTTCGGCGCTGGAGTTCCAGGACGAGCCTGGCGAAAGGGTCCTTGTACTGATCGATCCGACAACGCGCCTCTTCGAGGGCGTCGTTCAGGAAAGCGCGTTCTCTCAGAGTTGGTGGGATGCGGTACATTCGCGCGACATCGAATCGTGGCCCTTTGCCATCCACCAGGCGCTTGAGCCGGAATGCGGTTGCCGGTTCGTGCGCTAGAGTTGCAGCATGCGTTCGTGCTTCAACGAGATCAGGTCCGAACCCGCGTGCCCGCACTGTAGGGCTGTACAAGAGGAATCCCGCCAGTCCAGCAAGGCTGATAACGAGTGCGTCATAGGTGCGCGCAGCCGTATTGGAGGACACGATTGCTGCCATCATAACGCCGTTACCTTCATCTCAAGAAGCTGCCGGAGCGGATCAATTTGCGAAGCCATACATCCTCCTGAGTTCCAAATGTGTGGCAGCCGAACTCTACTGCAATTCTCTCCCTGGGTCAATACGCCATGGAGGGGAGCGGGTTTGGCACCCCAGGATTCCGCCTTAAGATGTGTCTGACAATATATCTTATGCGACACAAGAGCTTAAACAAAGAAAGCCGGATTGGCCGGTTTGGGCCTGGTCCGGCTTCTTTCATTTGTGTCTGGTCATCCTGCGCGTTCCTTCCTCTACTCGATCAGCCCCATGAAGTTCTACGCGGGCTTTGGCGTCAGGATCGTTGAAACGATTCTTCTGTGCCCACGATAACCATCATGTGTCGCACAATATACGATCCCTTTCTTTTTAGGACTTCAGTTTGAAGAAGATCTTGTCGCCGAACCGGACGTCGATGTAGTCCAGATTTGGTCGGTCTCCGCCTACCTTGTTTTTGAGGATCGTCTGGGCGTTCCCAAGCTGCTCTGAGACGTTTCCGGAGGCATCGAGATAGATCGCCCACCCTTCTGAGGTCACCACACGGAGCGTTTGGGAGGTCATGCCGTCGATATGTGTCTCGGTGATATACGGCGCTCGTCCAAAGCGCGCGTCAAAGAGTTTGGGGAGTTCGATGACCGTCTGAACGGTCTCGGCGCGCACAGCCTGGTCGCGAAGCTCAAGCTTTTCGTTTTTGTCGTCGTAGAGTACCGGGTATTGGGCGCGCGATCGGCCCTGTTGCTCGTCGAGCGACGGACCGAGCTTTGGGATCACGTCGATCGCTTCCTCGGCCTTGTAGAGCCTCGTCACGGCGCCGCCCAGATCGATCAGCCCTTGGCTGCCGTCGGGAAGCTGCAGGAGTACGGCAGAGACGCGTTCTCGAAGCTCGATGAGCAGTGTGTGCGGCGGACGCTTCGTCACGTCCAGCGATTCGAGCACGAATCGTTCGTTCAACGTGTCCACGATGTTTTCTTCCGAGATGACGAGCACGCTCGTCTTCGGCAGGAGGAGCCATCGGCGCTCTTTGAGAAGTTCGGCCACGGCATCCTGGACCTCCCAGGAAGGAATTCTGTCCGTGCCGCGAACTTGAATGTCCGTGATGCGGAAGGCGGGGGAAAAAGCGACGAACCATGTCCAGCCTCCGATAGCGGCAAGGCCGACGATCAAGATAATGCGTGCGCGCCAGCGTTTACGGCCATCGCGCCCGGTTCTCGAAGGTTCGAAAAGTGGGTTTGAAAACGATTTGCGCGAATAGTCGCGGCGGACGTTTCTTCCGCGAAGCCATCGGCTCATACGCTGGTTTTCAAGCGTCGCCGCCGCTCATGCCGCTCAAGTGCCAAGCGCACCAGACGATCGATGAGTTTCGGGTACGAAAGACCGCTGGCAGCCCAGAGTTTGGGATACATGCTGATCTTGGTGAACCCGGGAATTGTATTGACCTCGTTTACGGCGAAAGTCCCATTTTTTCTCATGAAGAAATCGACGCGCGCCATGCCTTCGAGTCCGAGCGTCTTGAAGGTACGCACAGCGAGCGCTTGGGCTTTGCGCATGCGTGCGCTCGTGAGCTTGGCCGGGATCATGAGGCCTGCGCCGTTCTCGTCCAGATACTTCGCCTCGTAGGAATAAAAATCGTGGTGCGGAATCACCTCGCCAGCCACGGAAGCTTCAGGCGTTTCGTTGCCGAGGACGGCGACTTCGATTTCGCGGCCGACGACGGCTTCTTCGATCAAGATCTTATCGTCAAAGGTAAACGCATTCGAGATCGCTGCGCGCAGCTCTTTGTCGTTCCTAGCCTTGGCCACGCCGACGGACGAGCCTTGGTTCGCCGGTTTCACGAAGACGGGTTTCCCGAGGCGCTTCCAGACAGCCGGGAGTTTCACCGTCTCTCCCCTGCTGAACGTCAAAAAATCGGCGACGGGGATTCCGGCGTCGCGCAGCAGACGCTTGGCAACATCCTTGTCCATGCCGACGGCGGAACCAAGGATATCGGGACCGACGAACGGCAGATCAAGCATGCGCAGGAGCCCTTGAATGCTTCCGTCTTCGCCATAGGTGCCGTGTAAAACGGGAAAGACGACGTCGATAGGACCGATCCCCTCGCGGCCAGGCCTGAGCATCAGTTCTTTCGTTTTTGGAACGTTGATAGCAATTTTCTTCGGATCGGAAGCGTTCAAAAGATACGACTCCCCCGCCGCGCCGAGCCAGCGGCCGTCTTTGCCGATGCCGATCAAGGAAACGTCGTAAAGATTCCTATCGACAGCCTCGATAATGCTGCGCGCCGACAACAAAGAAATCTCGTGCTCGGACGAGCGTCCGCCGAACAAGATACCAAGACGGATTTTGCGCTTGGGCGTTTTCATACGAGCTTGCGGGGCAGTAGCGGGTTGATGCGCGTCACGACTTCATAGTTGATGGTGCCGAGGTGCCTCGCGAGATCCTCGGCCGTCACGGCAATCCGACCTTCTTCGCCCAGCAAAATTACCTCGTCTTCGGCGCGCGCGTCCGGAATGTCCGTTACGTCGATCATGCACATGTTCATGCAGATACGGCCAAGCACTTTGGCTTTGCGGCCATGCACCAAGACTTCGCCCACGGACGAAAGTCCGCGATCGTAACCGTCCCAATAACCGACGCCGAGGACGGCGACTTTGCCGGTGTGCGGCATTTTCTCAGTGAGGCCGTAGCTGACGGGCGTGCCGCGCTTTACGTCCTTCACTTGAGCGATCAACGTTTTCCAAGCGAGCGCCGGTTGGAGTTCGGTCTCAAGGCCTTTTGCCTGCGCTTCTAACTTCGTCTCCAACGACGGCCAGAGACCGTACAAACCGATGCCGACGCGCACGAGATTGAAATGCGTGTCCGGAAAAAGCATGGCGGCGGCCGTGCAGGCCGTATGCCTCACGTCCGGTCGGCAACCGTGGGCCTCCAAAATATCGAGCGCGTTGCGATAGGTTTCGAGCTGACCGGCAGCATAGTCGTGATCGGTTGCGTCTTCGATGTTGGCGTAGTGCGTCGAAAGGCCTTCGAGAACCAAATTTTTGGAGCTTTTCAGGATTCGGGCGAACTCCGGAAGATCCCGCAATTCCGCGCCTTGGCGCGTCGTGCCGGTTTCCACCTTGAGGTGCACGTATCCGCGCTTGCCGGATTTTGCTGCCGCGTTTTTCGCCGCACGCAGCTGTTCAAGAGTCGAGACGGTCACGCGCAAATTTCCTCGCAGCGCTTCCTGCATGCGCCACGTGGGCGTGAAACCCAAGATCAAAATAGGTTTTTTGATGCCGGCTTTGCGAAGCGCGAGACCTTCGTCGACGTTATCGACGCCGAACCAATCGAGATGCGGCTGGACGGTTTTTGCGACCTCGCTCAGTCCGTGGCCGTACGCGTTCGATTTCACGACCGCCATGACGGCAACACCGGCGCCCGCTCGACGCTTAAAAATCTTGGCGTTCGAAACCAAGGCGTTCTTCGAAATTTCCACCCAAGTTTTGGGGCCTCCTTTCCCCATACGTTATTTTCCGATGTGGGTTTTACCGCCCATCCAAGGACGCAATGCTTCGGGAATACGGACGGTGCCGTCCGCCTCCTGGCAGTTTTCGAGAATGGAGATGAGAATGCGCCCGATCGCGAACGCCGTACCGTTTAGGGTATGCACGTACTCGCGCTTCTGCGTTTCCGGATTCTTCCAACCGATATTCAAGCGGCGCGCCTGGAAGTCCGTGCAGTTCGAGGTCGAGTGGGTTTCGCGGTAGGTTTGTTGAGAAGGGATCCAGGTTTCAAGATCCCATTTCTTCGCCGCGGGCGTTCCAAGATCGCCGGAGCAGATATCAAGAACTTGATACGGCAGTCCGAGTCCGGAAAGCAATTCTTCCTCGCAGGCGAGCAGGAAGGCGTGTTCCTCCTGCGAGTCCGACGGTTTAGTGAACGAGAACATTTCGAGCTTGTCGAACTGATGGACGCGCAAAATGCCCTTGGTGTCCTTGCCGTAGGATCCGGCCTCTCGACGGAAGCAGGTTGAAAAGGCGACGTAGCGAATCGGTTTCGAAACATCGAGCGTTTCGTCCATGTGCATCGCTCCGACAGATTGCTCCGACGTGCCGACCAGCACCATCGGATCCTGCTGGATCTGGTAGATTTCGTCGCCATGCTTGTCCATGTAGCCCATCTTTTCCATGACTTCCGGTTTGATCATGACCGGAGGGACTACGGGGCGGAAACCCTTCGCGGTCAGCGTTCCGAGCACGTACTGCACGATCGCGAATTCCATGAGCGCACCATCCCCCTTCAAATAACCGAAGCGAGAACCTGAAACTTTCGCGGCACGCTCCGTATCGATGATGTCGAGAGATTCGCCAAGCGCCATGTACTCCTTGGCTTCGAATGAAAAAACGGTCGGCTCCCCCACTTTTCGAGCAACGACGTTTTCCGAATCGTCCTTGCCGACGCGGACGT
>JBPOIQ010000086.1:0-6183 GCA_052034355.1 Minisyncoccota bacterium | reverse complement strand
GTGCCGAAGCCGTCCGCTTCGGTTCGCCCGCCTGCTGGCCCGGACACCGACGACTTCGGCGGTCGCGCCTATTGACAAATGGGCGTTTTCCTTTTAGGGTCGCCGCGGAGGTATGAACGTGCTCAATAGCAAGAATGCGGTGTACGTCCTGTATGCCAAAGAAGGAAACAAGGGTTTTGGCGTCTATCTGACGGAGCAAGCCGAGGAGCAGATCTTGGCGAGAGAGGTTCGCGAGCTCGGAACGCTGATCTCCGTCCATCACCCGACATTCGAGGGTGTTGATGAGGACATGCAGCGACAAGCGTTCGACATGGCCTGCAGGATGGACACCTTCGCCGGTACCGGTTCGGCTCGCGCCGTCCTGGAGAAGGCGTTTTTGATCGGCTACCTGGCCGCTCGTTTGCTCAATGATGGGCACGGCTACGTGCACATCTCGCCCGAAGACTCGGCTACCGACTGACCCATCGCCATTGCGCGAGCGGGTTTTTTTCTTTATCGTGTCGTCATATGCAAGACATCGGCAAGAAATACAAGAAGGTTATCTTCGTGTGCACGAACCAGAAAGAGAACGGTAAGGAGTGTTGTGCTATGAAAGGCGCGAAGGAGCTGCACCTCAAGCTGAAAGAGGAGATGAAGAAAACGGATCTCACGATTCGTGTCTCAAAATCGGGTTGCCTCGATCGTTGCGCCGAGGGCGTGACGGTCTCAATTCAACCGGATGACGTCTGGTTGGGCGGAGTAACGGAAGAGGATATTCCGGAGATCGTGAAGAGAGCGACCGTGTAAAAGAAAATCCCCTCGACATGCGTCGGGGGGATTTGAGATCAGGCGGGTTGAGCGAACGGAGCTCCGATGAACACGCCGCAAGCGGGAAGTCCGTCGGTCGGGATGCCGGCGGTCGCGAAAGCTTCGAGGCTCAGATGCTGCATGTGGCGGAATCCGCAGGTCTCGACGGCGACGCCGAATGCGCCGGCGTCATCGGTCTGTTCGATCGGGACGAGGGCGACGAAACCGTCAAAGGGCGCGCGGAGCGGTCCGAACGCGTGGGCGATCTTATCGACTTCACGACTCGTACCAGCAATGATCGCGTCACGGATTTCCTGCAAACGAACGGGCGAGAATGTCATCGATGTCATCATAGTGTTGCCTCCTCTACGATGAGGAGGATGAATATACGTCCTTTAAGCCTCTTTGTCAAGGCCTTTCTTGCGCCAAGGCGCGAGCGGCACTCGTTTGCGGTTTGGGTCGGTTGATTCGCCGTTTCCGGATCCACGCAACTGTTCGATCATGCCTTCGTATCCGGCCGTCATCATGATTTCCTGGCCGAAGTTCTCGATGTTCATGGCGTCTTTTTCGTCCATGCCTTGCGCGGACAATCCGAAGTCGATGATAAACACGTCGCCGTCTTCGCCGATCATGACGTTTTTCGGATGAAAATCCCGATGCCAAAACTTTTCACGTTTCGACAGTACGGCAAAGGTTTGAATAGCCTTGAATTGTTCCTCGGTCACGATCGCTGATTGCTTGCGATAGCATGTATCCCACATGATCTTCTCGATCTCCTTGTGGCGACCTTGCTGGTAGTACTGCGCGATATCGGTGCGATGGATCAAAAACTCTTCGATGTAGTGGTCGTCAGGGTCGTGGCTGAGGTCGTCTGCGTCGCGTTCCGAAAGATGGCCGGAGGCGATGCCTTCCGTACGCAAATAATTTTCCATCAAGAGGCGCCAAAGCGTCTTTCCCCGTACGCGTTCCATGACGAGAACTTCGTTATCATCTTCTCGCATGTATCCGATCGGCTCCGGCACGCGCACGCGAGGGGCTTTCGGATATTTTGTCTTCCAGTTTTCCGTCATGCGCTAGGCATGCAACTGCTGTTCGAATTCCGTTTCAAGGTTGTTGAGGACGCCATGATGAGGACGGTTGGCGTAGGCGAACTTCGAGACGAATTTGTTCAAAGCCGGGTCAAGAGCGTTCACCATGATTTCGGCCGTCGTGCCCGCGCCGACGCGCGTCTGATGAGATTTGTCCAAAAACGCTTCCGTGAAAGCGTTCATGACCCGTTTCTTGTCTTCAAGTTTCATCTCCGGCCGTTCGAAAGGCGAGAGGCGTACGCGTTTTTCTGGTTTCTCCTGCATATGAAAGGAGCGTAGCACGCCATTCAATCAAAAAAAAGCCTGGTCGGTTCGACTTTTGGAGCCTGAAAAACAGGTTGTCAAGCCGGAAAACCGAGGGTAGACTGGAGCCATGATCGCTTTTCTCAAAGGCTCCATATTGGAAAAAGGCCGCGAGCACGTCATTTTGCTCGTTGGCGATATCGGCTACCTCGTAAAGGTGCCGACACATCTTTTGCTGGCGCTCGAAAAAGGCAGCGAAGCGCGCTTGTATACGCATCAGATCATCCGTGAAGACGCGAACGATCTTGTTGGCTTCGCGACCGTCGCCGAACTCGAATTGTTTTGGAAACTCATCACCGTCTCCGGCGTTGGCCCCAAGATGGCGCTTCAGCTGTTGTCGCTCGGTACCGTCGAGAGCGTTCGCGGCGCGGTCGAGCGCGGCGATGTTTCGTATCTTGAAAGCGCTCAGGGCGTCGGCCGCAAAACGGCGCAGCGCGTCGTTCTGGAACTCAAAGGCAAACTCGTCACCGAAGACGATCCGGGCGAAGGAGGGGACGAGGCCGTTTCGGCGCTTGAGAACCTCGGGTATGCCCGCCACAAGGCTCGGGAAATCGTGAAAGACCTCGAAGGCACGACCGAAGAACGCATCAAGCGCGCGCTCAAACTTTTGTCGCGATAATGAAACGCGTTGTCGTACAGGGCGATTGGAACGAAGAAGTACTTCGCTTGGGCGGAGGGTTTTTGCAATCTTGGGAGTGGGGAACGTTTCAAGAGAAAGCTGGCGCCGAGATCGCGCGCTGGCGCGGAGAGCATGCGCTTGCCTTGCTTGTGAAACGGTCTTTGCCGTTCGGGCGCTCGTATTGGTATAGCCCGCGCGGTCCGCTGGGCGCGCAGGCGGTTGAAAAGCTTGTCGCGGCAGGCGCTACGGCGGGCGCCGATTTCCTTCGCCTTGAACCGGCTGAAGTTCCGGCTGGCGCCAAGAAAACCAACGACGTTCAGCCGGGACAAACGCTGATCGTCGATCTGCGCCAAGAGACGGAATCAATTCTCGCGGCCATGCATGAGAAATGGCGTTATAACATCCGCCTCGCCGAACGCAAGGGTGTGAAGGTCTTCATGGCCGGCAGCCATGATCCGAGCGCGCTTGAAATCTTCTGGCAGCTCATGTCGGAGACGACCGAGCGCGACGGTTTCCGCGCGCATGACAAAGAGTATTATCGCCTGATGCTCGAGACGCTTTCGGGCGATCCAGCGACGGACGGAAAAAAACGCCCGGTCGCGCGGCTTCTTTTTGCCGAACATGACGGCAAGGTGCTGGCGGCCAATCTCATGCTGTATTTCGGCACGACGGCGATCTATCTGCACGGCGCTTCCAGCCGCTCCCGCCGCGAGGTGATGGCGCCGCAGGCGCTGCATTGGCAGGCAATACAGGACGCGAAGTTTTGGGGGTATACCGACTACGATTTTTGGGGGGTTGCACCGGAGGGTGCCGAGGATCATGCCTGGGCCGGCATCACCCGTTTTAAGCGAGGATTCGGCGGCCGTTACGTGAGCTACCCCGGCACGTACGACTTGCCGCTCGATCGTTTTTGGTATACGGTCTACGCCTTCGCGCGGCGTTTTCGTTCCTAAGGCAGGCACCCGTAGCTTAGCTGGATAAAGCGTCCCGCTCCGCGGGAAGATCAGACGTTCGAATCACATAGGCACCCGTAGCTTAGCTGGATAAAGCGCTTCCCTCCGAAGGAAGAGATCAGACGTTCGAATCGTCTCGGGTGCACCATGAAAAAGATCGGCTAAGTGCCGGTCTTTTTCGTTTGCCATTTCTCGCGGCCGCTCCTATACTCAGCGCATATGCGCACGGCACCCGCACGTCTCCTGATCGGAGCGACGCTTCTCGTCGCCGGTTTTGGCGTGATCTCCGACGGCTCTCCCGTGCGCAATCCGTTCACGCAGGCGCTTCTTGGTACTGTCGATCTGAAAGAGCGGCAGTGTCACAAGGCTTCGACGGCCATCGGTTCGGTTTGCCCGAAAGGCTGCGAAGCTATGCCTGTACGGACCCCGGACGATCGGTTGCTTCCGACGGAATGCCACAGCTCGATGTGGCTCGCGACATGCGGTCATGATTGCGATGCTGGGCAAGGATACGTCCGTCTTGAAAACGGAGGGTTGGCCGACGCGAAGCGCTTGTTGGTCGTACTGGACGACGAATTGGATGAAGAGAAGACAAAGGCGTTTACCAAACAGCATGTCGTGCTGACGGCCAGGTTTGACGGTTTGTATCATTACGACGCCGTGCTTTCCGGCGGGAAGCGCCAATCTCTCAAGGAAACCAAAAAGCGCCTTGAGGCGCTTTCCGGTGTCCGTTCCGTGGACTACGTTTTGAAGTGATCACTCGCGCACCACGCCTTTGCCGGCGGCGGACTCGTCACCCAGGAGATCGGTTCCGATACCCGGAGCCGTTTTTAGGATCACGGTACCGACGTCTTTATCGAAGGCTTCAAGTCGGTTGTCGCCGGTGATGTCGATGATCTTTCCGGCGTCTTCGGCTTCTGGAGTCAATTCGACATCGAAGCTGATGGAGACTGATTTCACCGACGTCGGCAGGCGGTTGAGCCGCCAGGTCGCTTTGCGCCCCGTCTCGTCGAAGCTCAGGCTGCCGGCTTCGACCAAGCGTTCTTGACCTGTCCATTTCGAGCCTTGCGGCAAGAGCGTCGTTGCCGTCAGGTCGGTAAGTTCGTGGAGGGAATTCTGGACGACCCACGTGACGCGATAGATCGTTTTTTCTCCAGCCTTGGGCGGCAGAGGGCCCGAACCGATCGGTGTGCCGTCTTCGGTGAAGTAGCGACCGTAAGCTTGGAACGACGTGTCGCTTTGCAGACGAATGTCGAACGGCGCCGTATCGACTTGCCGCGAGCCCGAGACTTTTCCGGCCTTGCCGATCGTCGCGCTGCCGACTGCGTGGATCGCATAGACGGAAGACGTGACATCGGTGAACGGTTTGCGGATCAGTTGCGCCGAGAAGGCGATTTCTCCTTTGTCGCCAGGACTCAGTAGAGCGAGCGCGGGGAGCTCTTTTTTCGTCCAGGAAACGGTGGAGCCGACGCGCTTTCCTCCCAGATCGTCCTTCAAGGATACCCAGTCGAGCAGCGTCTTGCCTGCCGGTTCGGAGGGAAGCGCGGCGGAGACGGTGACGTCCTTGAGAGCGACGTCGCCCGCGTTTTCGTAGCGTACCGAGAAGTAGAGCGTGTCGCCGAACGAGGCGATCGGCGGCTTGTCGGAACCGTTCACTAGCAAGGCCAGGTCCAGGTTGCTCTTCAAGACATTAGTCGAAGTGTTCGCTCTCCCGATTTCGACCATGCCGGCGTTTTCGGCGAATCCGGCGCGCGCCTGCATTGTTTTCTGTCCGCGCGAGGTTGCTGAGAACGTGCCGCGGACCGTGACCGAGGCCTTCGCCCCCGCTTCGATGCTCGGAAACGTCCACTGCAGGGCGACGCCTTCGTCGTTTTTCGGCTTGGAAGTTTCAAAGATGAAACCGTCGAGAGGATCAACCTGCAGCCGCACGTTTTCGAGAGGACGATCCGATCGGTTCTCGTATTCGAAGACGTATGCGATTTCGTCACCAGGCGTCATTTCCGGCGTGCCGGTGGCCGAGAGCGTCAGGGCCGCATCTTTCACCACGACGGTATGGGACGAGACTTTTTGGAATTCCGCGTTGAAGTCGGCGGGCTTGTAGTTGAGTTCGGCCTGGAAGGTGAGCGCGGCTTCGAGCTCGCGTTTTACGTAGCCCCGGATGCGCACTTCGCCTTCGTCGCCAGGCGCGATCGATCCGATCGCCCACGTGTTCTTTTCGGTCGAAGGAAGATCGGTCTCCGTGACCGCGAATCCGTCAGGTAATTTGAGGACGATGTTCGCGCGCGCGAGCGGAATGCGTTCGTTATTTTGATAATGGACGACGACCTCTTCCTCGCTCCCCGAAGTGAAACTGCCGTCGGTTTGTACCGTGAGTCCGACGCCGTCCCCGCTGAATCCAGACGTACGCGAGAACAGGAAGAGTCCTGCCCACGTC
>JBPOIQ010000047.1:0-8069 GCA_052034355.1 Minisyncoccota bacterium | reverse complement strand
AAAATCGGCGAAGGAAAATGCCGCGTTTGCAAGGAAGGCTGGCTCGAGCTCGGCGGCGCCGGCATGGTGCACCCGAACGTCCTCAAGGCCGGCGGCGTCGACCCGGAGAAGTGGAGCGGTTTCGCCTTTGGCTGGGGCGTCGAACGCACGATGATGATGCGCGAAGGTGTGAAGATCGACGATATCCGCAGGCTCTATAAGAACGATTTCCGTTTCCTTCAACAGTTCTAATATGGCCGCTTTCCTCGCCATCCTCGTCGCACAGCTTCTCTACACCGTCGCCGACGTGTTTCAGAAGAAGGCGCTCGGCAATCTCGGTTTTTCGTTCCGTACGTTCATCAATCCGGCCTTCGCGTTCACCTTCCTGATTTCCGGCTCGGGCTTCGTCTTTCAAATGTTTGCGCTCTCGCGCATGGAGCTCTCGCGCGCCATCATTCTTCTCGGCGTGATCGGTGTCATGACGGCCGCGATCGCCGGCATCGTCGTCTTTCACGATAAGTTCACCTGGTGGAACTGGCTCGGCGTCGCCTTCGCGATTTCCGCCATCGTGCTTATCAAACTGAAATAGCATGAACCTCCTCGTCTCCTACAACTGGCTGAAGCAGTACGTGAAGCTGAAAGAAACGCCGCAGGAATTCGCGGCGCGGCTTTCGCTTTCCGGTCCGTCGATCGAGCGCATCTACCCGCAAGGCGCGGCGCTGGCCAACATTGTCGTCGGCAAGATCATGAACGTGAAGCCGCATCCGAACGCCGACAAACTGCGCGTCGTCGAAACCGATTTGGGATCAATGACGAAAGATATCGTTTGCGGCGGATCGAACCTCGTGCCCGGACAGCTTGTCGTCGTGGCGCTTCCCGGTTCTTGGGTGAAGTGGCATGGCGAAGGGGAGCCGGTGGAAATCAAGGCAGCGGCGCTCCGCGGCGTCGAATCGTACGGCATGATCTGTGGTGCCGATGAAGTCGGCCTGCTCGATCGTTTTCCGAAAAAAGAAGAAAAGGAAATCGTCGACCTCACCTCCCTGAAGCTCAAACCCGGCACGCCGCTCGCGGAAGCGCTCGGCATGGACGACGTTATTTTTGACGTCGAAGTGACTTCCAACCGCCCGGACGCGTTTTGTCTGACCGGCATGGCGCGCGAGGCGTCGGCGATTTTGAACGCCCCTATGACCTGGAAGGGTCCGAAGATGCCGAAGATGAAGGCGGGAACGAAACCGCTTCCGCTTTCCGTGTCCGTTACGGCGAAAAAACTTTGCCCGCGCTACCAGGCGATCGTCATGAAAAACGTGAAGGTCGGCCCGAGTCCGGCGTGGATGAAGGAACGACTCGCGTCTGCCGGCGTCCGTTCGATCAATAATCTCGTCGACATCACCAACTACGTGCGCCTCGAACTCGGACAGCCGATGCACGTCTTCGATTACGAAAAACTTGCAGGCGCCAAAATTGTCGTGCGCGAAGCGAGCGCGGGGGAGAAGTTCAAGGCGCTCGACGGCAATGCCTACGAACTCAAAGCGGGTCAGCTCGTGATCGCTGACGCGGCGCGTCCGGTCGCGGTCGCTGGCGTCATGGGTGGCGAAGAAAGCGGAACGACGGAACAGACGACGACGATTGTCTTCGAATCGGCGGCGTTCGATTCGGTGTCCGTGCGCCGCACCGCCCGCGCCCTGAACCTCCATTCCGATTCTTCGCAGCTGTACGAAAAGGGCTTGTCGACCGAAATCACGAACGCTGCGCTTGAACGCGCGGTTGAACTGGCCGCCGAACTCGCCGGAGCCGAAGTCGCTTCCAAAATCGTCGACGTCCGCGCTTCCGCCTACAAACCCCTCGTCTTCCCGTTCCGCCCGGAACGCGCCGCCGAACTGATCGGCGTGTCGATTCCCGCCGCCAAAATGAAAAAGATCCTGACGGATCTCGGTTTTAAAGTTTCCGGCGCGGCCAAGACGTGGAAAGCCGTCGTTCCACACTGGCGTGATCATGACATCGAAGGTGAACGCGACCTCGTCGAAGAAGTCGCGCGCGTCTACGGCTACGGCAATCTTCCTTCCGTCATGCCGGAAGGCCGTCTTCCGCTCGCCGCGCCCGATCGCGCTCTCGTGTGGGAAGACCGCGCCAAGCGTCATCTGAAGGATTGGGGATTCACCGAGCTCATGACCTACTCGTTCGTGTCGAAAGACTTGGCCGAGAAATCGAGTTGCGGTGCGCAGTCGATGGTGCGCATCAACAACCCGTTGACGGAAGAGTTCGAGTTCATGCGCGACCGCCTGATCGGCAGCGTGCTCAAGGTTGTCGCCGAGAACCAGGAAGAAGCGGTGGAAAGCCGCGCGTTCGAGCTGGCCAACGTCTACACGCCGCGTCAGGGCGACCTGCCGCTGGAGACGCCGCGCCTCGTGATCGCTTCGTGGAGCCGTCATGAAGATGGCCGGGACGTCTTCGCTATCAAAGGTGTCGTCGAAGCTTTGTTCGAGGCGTTCGGTATTCGCGGAGCGAAGTTTGAGCGTGGCGCCGGTTCCGACGTTTGGCATCCGGGTCGCAGCGGCGCGATCACGGTCGGCGATCAAACGCTCGGCGGTTTCGGAGAATTCCATCCAAACTTCTTGCGCCGTTTCGGCATCGATCGCCGCGTCGCGGCCGTCAGTCTTGATTTTCCGATGCTCGCTTCCTGGGCCAACGAAGCCAAGTTCTACGCGCCGATTCCGGAATTCCCGCGTGTGAAGCGCGACCTGGCGTTCGTCGTCGAACGTCATCTGGAACACGCCGCCATCGCCGCCAAACTCGAAAACGCCGATCCGCTCGTCGCATCCGTTGAACTCTTTGACGTTTACGAAGGCAAGAACCTCGGCGCCGGCAAGAAGAGCATGGCGTATCATCTTGAATTCGCCGCGCCCGACCGCACGCTCAAGGCCGAAGAGGTCGATCGCGTTCTTGAAACGCTCCGCGCGAAACTTAAAAGCGACTTCGGAGCCGAAGTCCGTTCCTAACCACCACCTATGGGCACACGCAACGAATTCATCCAGCGCCAGCACGACGAAGTTCGCGAGACGCTTGAGCGCTTGCGCGAGCACGCGATGGGCTTCGAGGAGAAGCTGCAGGAAGGGGAAGAGGCCGAGGAGTGGCAGCCGCTCGTCGACGAGGCTCGCGCCGGCGTGGCCGCGCTCGAGCCCGTCCTGGCCGATTTCGATAACGTCGGCGTCGATCCGGAAGAGCTCGTGCAATACGCGCAAATCATCGAGCACTGGCAGATGCGCGAGGCCGAGTTCGCCAAGCTGCTCCAGTCGTGATAGACTAAGGCCATAAAGGAGGATATGGTCATCGCATCATCGAAAGACATCCTGTTCGTCGTCTTGGCGTTCTGCGCCCTCTGGTTCACGGTCTTCGTGTGCTGGGCGCTCTATTACGTCATCGGCATGCTTCGCGACGCTTCGTTTATCATGCGCGAGATCCACGACAAGATCGCCGCCATCGACAAGGCGATCAGCGTCGTGCGCGAAAAGGTTGAAACATCGCTCGGCAGCTTCGGTATCGCCGCGGCCGGCCTCAAGATGCTTGGTGGCTATCTTGAAAAACGCAAAGGAAAAGCGGCAGCGCAGGTCGAAAAAGCGGCCGAACAGCTCAAGAAAAAAGCGAACAAGGTGAAAAAGAGGATTCAGGAAGAACTGGAAGAAGACAGCGAATGACTTGAAGAGGAAACCCCTTTCTCGACGCGTGTCGGGGGAGGGGTTTTGAGTTGTGGCGAGAAGCTGCTATTCTTTGGGCGAAGATTCACTTTACGCATATGGAAACGCAACACGGACTCCCCGCGGTTAGCTGCATGGAATTGAGGAAGATTCAGGAGAGCGAAAAGCCGCACGTCTTAATCGACGTTCGTGATTTGGCCGATTACGAGGCTGGGCACGTCGAAGGCTCGATCCATGTGCCGCTGCGCGAACTTGAAACGAATATCGACGGCGTCGTTCCGAACAAGGATGAATATGTCATCGTGATCGGTGAAGAACGCGGTTTCGCGCCGGAAACCTACGAGCACTTGAAGAACAAGGGCTACACGAACGTCGAATTTTTGCTCGGCGGTTTCGATGAATGGTGCAAACCGGCCGAACCGGACATCAGCGATCTCAAGGAAGATGCGGAAATGGAGAAAGAAATCGTCGAGGACCGCAGCGAGCACGGCGAAGACCAGGATGACGTCGAACAAGGCACCCAAGACGAGCCCTTGATGTGAGCCCTGGAGGGGAATTGACAAAAAAGCCGATATTCATTGGCTCTTGCGCCAAGAGTTGCTATACTTCCTAGCGTAATAAGACTTATCCACAGAGAGACTATATGGCTAAGATGAGCAAGTCCCAGGTCGTCGCCGCGATGGCCGAAAAGAGCGGGTTGTCCAAGAAGGACGCCGGCATGTACCTCGAGAACCTCGCGAAGCTCGCTGAGACGGAAGTGAAGAAGGCTGGTGAGTTCGTTCTCCCGGGCTTCGGCAAGCTCGTCAAAATGCACCGCAAGGAGCGCATGGGCCGCAACCCGGCCACGGGCCAGCCGGTCAAGATCGCCGCGAAGACGGTCGTGAAGTTCCGCCTCGCGAAAGCGATGAAGGACGCCGTTCTCTAAGAGAACCAAAAAACCCCGCGCAAGCGGGGTTTTTGATTTGGCAGCATTTTCAGCAGACCTTGACCAAACGGGCGTTTTTTGGTAGTCTCGGCCGGTCCTTTTACATAAGGAGTGGACATTGCATTACGACGACATCGTCATCGGACTCGGCTCCATGGGCAGTTCAACGGTCTACGAGCTCACCAGACGCGGGAGAAAAACGCTCGGAATCGATGCTTCCAAGGCCCGTGAATCGCGCCCTTCCGGAGACGGCGGCGTGCGCATCGTGCGCACGGCGATCGGCGACGACGGGGCGTATACGCCCTTCGCCCGCCGTTCGGACGTGCTCCTCGACGACCTCGAGCGCGTGGCTTCTCTGCGTTTGCGCATGAAGACGGGCGGCCTCTTGGTTCGGACGCCCGGATCCAAGGATCCGGGAGCCGATGCGAAGCCGTTCGAACGCGAAGCGGTTTCGGCTCGTTCCTACGGCGTCGACTTCCAATGGCTCGAAGCCAAGGACGTGCGTCGTCGCTTTTCGCCGCTGCGTTTGCGGCCTCACGAGATCGGTTACTACGAACCGTCGTCCGGCTACGTGAAACCGGGGTACGTCGTCTCGATCCGGCTCGGTCTCGCGCGCCATGCGGGTGCCGAGATCCGTCGCGGCGAGCGAGCCCTGTCGTTTCACGAATGCGCGGGTGGCGTCTCGGTCGAGACGGAGCAGGGGGTCTATCGCGCGGAGCGTCTCATCGTCTGCATCGGCGCCTGGGCGCCGGACTTGCTCGGCGAGGCGTTCATGGAACGCCGTATGCTGCGGCACGAAACCGTGTACTGCTTCGACGTCGCGGACGAGAAGCTGTTCCTGCCCAAGAACTTCCCGGTCTTCACCTGGGAGCAGCCCAACTCGTACAAGGAGATTCACGGATTCCCGGCCGTCGACGGCTTCAAAGGGGGTGTGAAGTTCGCCACCGAGCAGGGCGCCAAGGGGATCCCGTTGGATCTCAAGCGCCCCCTGAGCTTCGAAGAGGCTTCGGTCATGCACGAGCGCTGTATTGCGCCTCGGATGCTGGGCGTCACCTCCAAGGTGCTCAAGGCCTGGACGCGCACGTGCGCCATGCCGAGCGTCTCAGGTCTCGTCGTCGATCGTCATCCTGCGTCCCGTGCGGTCACGGTCGTCACGGCCAGCACCGGCTATGGCTCTCGGTACGCGCCGGCCGTCGGCGAAGCGATCGCTCAGAGCGTCGTGGACGGACGCAGCGCGCTCGATCTTTCCGTCTTTCGTTCCGAACCTTCGCGAGACTCCGTGGCAACGGCCTAAGGGTCTCTTTTTTGTCTCGCACGAGGTTGCGGAAGTTTTAGTTCGAGGCGTTTTCGTGTATACTTTCTTCATTACGATTTTATTCTCCCATATGGCCAAAGGGAACAACTCCCAGCAGCGCGAAAAGAAGAAGCCGAAGGGCGGCAAGAAGAAATAACGTCGTGCGCGGCGAGGTTCCTGCGCGAGCTGCGGAACTCGGCTGTCTTGCGGCACCGGGCTCGCCAGTCGCAGCTCGCCCTGCCTCAGACAGTCCTCGCTCGCTTCGGAACCCCGCCGCGCCCTCCTGGGTGAGGAGGGGAAGAAAACGCGCTCATAATAGGGCGTGTTTTTTATTGTCGGAGCAGAAAACGACCTAGTTCGTGCGTCTTGACGCGGGGCTCCGTGTGTCGTAGATTCGCACTAGTTCTGTTTGCAAAGGAGTTCGCATGTCTTCCAGCAATCCGCTCAGCAAGGTCAACCGCGAGTTGAAGAAGTACAGGAATCTTCCGGATGAAGGCTGGTTTATGGGAGTCTGCTCCGGGTTGTCCTACCGCCTCGGCGTGCCGACTTGGATCCTCCGCATCGCCTTCCTTCTGACGCTCTTCGTGTTTGGTACCGGCTTGTTCGCGTACCTCCTGATCGGCCTCTTCGCCCCAAGCGCCGGTACGCCGAGCGACTACTATCGCCGCACGGGGGACGGGGAGTAGCGAAATTTTGACTTCCCGCGCCTGACCCTCGACGGACGCCCCCTTTCGGGCGTCTTTTTCTTTGGTACACTGAGGACATGAAGCTTCCATCTCTCCAGCACCACCATTTCCTCTTGCCGGGTTTTCTTGCCGCGGCTCTGCTCGCCGTGCTGGGCGGAAGCGTGCTTGCGATCAGTGACATCAAGCAAGTGGAATCCGTGATCGTGTCCGACACCGCGCCTGTACGAACGCTCGATGTTGTCGACTACGACCGTCGCCTATGGCGTTTGGCGCACGTGCCCGAGGCCGCCACGAATACCGACGGCCTGCGCTGGCCGGCCAAGGCAGCGTATCCCAACGTCGACGCGATCCTGCCGTTTAAACGGATCGTCGCGTACTACGGCAATTTTTACGCCAAAGGCATGGGCGTGCTCGGGGAATATCCTGAAGCCGTCATGCTTGAGAAATTCAAGAAAGAAATCACTGCCTGGGAAGCCGCCGATCCGGAAACGCCGGTACTTCCGGCCATCGACTACATCGCCATCGTGGCGCAAGCCGGAGCGGGGAAGGATGGAAAATACCGCGCGCGCATGCCGCACGACCAAATCGACAAAGCCCTCGCCGTCGCCGAGAAGGTGAACGGAATCGTCGTGCTCGAAGTGCAGGCTGGGCTTTCCGACGTCATGACGGAAGTGAAGACGCTCGAGCCGTATCTTAAAAAGCCAAACGTGCATCTCGCGATCGATCCCGAGTTCGCCATGCTGCGCCGCAAGGTGCGCCCGGGCCTCATGGTTGGCACGGTCGATGCGTGGGAAGTGAACGCTGCGGCGGACTATCTCGCCGAACTCGTGCGCGCGAACAATCTTCCGCCGAAGGTGCTTGTCGTTCACCGCTACACCAAACCGATGGTGACGAATGCGTCGAAGATCGTCCCGTTGCCCGAAGTGCAGATCGTGATGGATATGGACGGCTGGGGCGGCATGTCCAACAAGATCAGCAGCTACGAAGCGTACGTCGCATCCGAACCCGTGCAGTTTACGGGCTTCAAATTGTTCTACAAGAACGACGTGAAGTGGCAGGGCTCGCGCATGCTGACGCCGGAAGAAGTGTTGAAACTGACGCCGTCGCCATCCTTCATTCAATATCAGTAGTATGGAGACGCACCGGATCTACGCAATGCCTTTTGCCAAGGTGTATCCCGCCTATCTCGCCAAGGCCAAGAAAAAAGGACGCACGAAAGCCGAAGTGGATGAGGTTATTCGCTGGTTGACGGGGTATACGCAGAAAGGATTGGAAGGGCAGTTGAAGAAGATGACGGACTTTGAAACGTTTTTCGGCAAAGCTCCGAAACTCAACCCCGCGCGGAAGCTCATCAAGGGTGTCGTCTGCGGCGTGCGGGTGGAAGACATCAAGCACCCGACGATGCAGGCGATCCGATATCTCGATAAGCTGATCGATGAGTTGGCAAGGGGGAGGGCAATGGAGAAAATTCTGCGCGCCTAATATTTCATTCT
>JBPOIQ010000009.1:0-4693 GCA_052034355.1 Minisyncoccota bacterium | reverse complement strand
CAAGATCATCACCGACCTTCAGGATCTCGAAGACGGCGTCGGTGGCATGGACTTCAAAATCGGTGGCACGAAGGACGGCATCACGTCGATTCAAATGGACACGAAGACGAAAGGGCTCACCTGGCAGATCGTCGAAGAGACGCTGACAAGAGCGAAAGCTGCGCGTCTCCAGATTCTCGACGTCATGGCGAAAGCGATCGCCGCGCCGCGCCCGGAACTCTCGCCGTACGCGCCACGCATCGTCGTGCTCAAGATCAACCCCGATCTCATTCGCAACGTCATCGGCCCCGGCGGCAAAACGATCAACGCCATCATCGAGAAAACCGGCGTGCAGATGGACGTCGAAAACGACGGCACCGTCACGATCACGTCCGTCAATCTCGAACAACTCCAGGTCGCGAAGAAGTGGGTCGAAGACCTCACGCGCGAACTCAAACCCGGCGAATTCTTCGAAGCCGGAAAGGTCACGCGCATTCTCGACTTCGGCGCATTCGTCGAAGTGCTCCCGGGACAAGAAGGCATGGTTCACATCAGCGAACTCGCTCCGCAGCGCGTCGACAAGGTCACGGACGTCGTGAAGGTCGGCGACATCATTCCGGTTGTCGTCATCAAGATTGACGAGCTGGGCCGCGTCAACCTAAGCTTGAAGCGCGCTAAGGAGAAACTGCAGAACGGTGGAACTCAACCTTCCAAAACCGCGTAAGCTCTCCGAGCTTTCCAAGCTCCAAGCGCTCCTCCTTCTGGGAGGGGCGTTTGTTTTCGTCGCATACCTGCTGCTGCGCCCTTATGCGCTCGTGCTTGATACCAGCCCCATCGCCCCGCCCCGCTCGGAAATCGCGCTTTCGGTCCTGCGCCATGACGAAGCATTTTTGAAGAGCGCTGCTTGGGAAAAGTTCAAAGTCGCACTTCCCAAGGAAGCCCAGGCTGCTCTAGCCCAAGCCGCCCCAGGGGAATCAACGACGCTCTTTGCTATTCGTGATGAAAATGGGGTGCTCAGATGGGGTTTGGCCGAAGCCTTGAGCAGCACGAGCGGAGATACCCAAAAACCGCGAAGAAAGCTGGTTCGTCGAGAGGTTGCAGCTCTTGGGGCATTCGTTATAGACGGTCGATATCAGCCATTTCAGGCGTATTTCGAATCTGAGCTGGTCCGTTTCGAAATTGGCCGTTCGTATCGTGGGCTTTCGTCGAATGCCGGTCATTTTATGAACGCGCGCCGACTTATCCAGCCCATTCATCAAGAAAGCATCCGCCTTGAAAAGCCATCGGGCGTGACCTGGGGTCAGGTTCCCGAGCTTCTTCAAACCAAAATGTTGCGCTTTCAAGAGCTTGCATCGCCTTGGTCATGGCCAGGGCGCGTTGAATTTGCCGTAAGCGCCTCATCTACGGGAGAAACCCTGAGTCCATTCCTTCTGTTCTATAAACCAGCAGTTGGCCAGAAGAACGTGGACAAACAAACAGAATCCTTTGCACAAAACCTTTTAGCATACGCCTTGCCGCAAACGGTCCTGGTAAGTTTGCCTGACGATACCAAGATGACCGAGTTTCGGTATGACCCTGAATCCCTTCAAAAAGAAGTGATACACAATCAGTTTGGAACCTTACTCAGGTTTACCTCTCCAGGTAAAACCCAGAAAATGCTCGTTTTTCAGGCAAACGACGGCGAAGTTTGGATAAGCAATGATCTTTCCCTGATACAGTCGGGTTTCCTTGAAAATATTCAGGCATCTACCCCAGAAACAGCGTGCGACCGCGATACTCTAGGCGGGTTTGCTTCATTTCCGTTTCAAAACTCCCAATTTGGGACGTTTTCCAAAGTGAATATCTCGCTGAAGAACCTTGAGACGGGGTTATTCACACTCTGTGGATATTACTAGACCAAATGTGGATAACCTTATCCACTAAAGCACACAGTTCATCCACAATGTTATGCACAAGTTACGCACCAGCGACGGACATTAAGCTTATTTAGCCTTATTTACAGGGGAATACTCGTCCACAAGAGAGCGATTGACCCAAGCCGTTTTTTCAGGTATAGTTATTACAGAGAACGTTGACAACTGAATCGCGGAAAGACCACTGAGAGATGACTACCGAAGCTCGGCTTGGGTACACATCCCTCTCCCTTACTTTTCTCCTTGCAAAACAAAAATCAAACGCATCCTGGTTCTGCCTCAATTATGTCGTGCTTCGGCACAGACCCGAGGATTGGAACCGTTGGAAGGTTGGGGAGGTTGTTCTTTCAGCCCAACGTTGGCTAGTCCTTCAATCGCTGCGGCGAACAGAAGGCTCAACGAGCGGCACTCTGGAGCTCGAGAGTACTGCGGATTTGTCCTAGCACGTCTTTGCAAAAGGCGTTTTGAGACAAATCCGCAACCCCTCTCGGGCTTTTTCTTTTGCTGTTTTGGGGTATTTGCCCCTTGGTACGTCGGTCGCGACCGACGTACCTTGCCAGGACCGGGCCTATCCCCTATACTTCTACCAAGGCCAGAAGCCCGTTTTTTTAGCGAAGTATGGACAAGAACATCCTGAAAACCCTCGAAGACAAGCTGATCGCAGAAAAGGCCAAGTTGGAAGTAGAGCTGGGTGGCTTCGCTCAACGGAATCCTCGGAACGCCGACGATTTCAATGCGGATTTTCCGCAGCTCGGTGACAAGGAGGATGAGAATGCTTCCGAAGTTGCCGAATACTCGAAAGATCTGACCGTCGAACGCACGCTGGAAGCCTCGTTGCGGGATGTGAAGAAAGCGCTCGAACGCATTCACGACGGCACGTATGGCACCTGCAAGTACTGTGGCAAGACGATTGACGAAAAGCGCTTGATGGCGCGCGCCACATCAACTTCCTGCATCGACTGCAAGAAGCTGTTCACGGAATAAGGAGCACTTGCCCTGCATCAACCGATGCAGGGTTTTGCTATACTGGATCCCATGAAACCACAAACGCGCTGGACACTGATCGCCATTGCCGCTTTTCTTCTCGATCGTTTCCTTAAACACGCAGCGCTTTCAGGCGTACGTGTGGGCGGAGAAAACGGCCTGCTCCGATTCGCGCTTTTCCGCAATGACGGCATCGCCTTCAGCCTGCCGTTCTCCGGACCAATCATCTGGTTGCTTAGCCTCGCCATTCTCGCTTTTATCTGCAGATTGGCGTATAAAGATTTTCGAACGAAGCATTATAAGAGAGCCGAAGCGTATCTTTTCTTCGTTCTCGGAGCCTGCAGCAACCTTTTTGATCGCATTGCCTACGGATTTACTGTCGATTATGCGATCTTTTTCCGCTTTTCGGCGGTGAATGTCGCTGATGCGATGATCGTTGCGGGAGCAGCCTGGCTCATTCTCAAGGCACCTGGAAAGAAATAATTGTATGAAAAATCTTTTTCTCGAAAAATCCATCGATATCAATGCTCCGTCTGCCGCCGTTTGGAAGCGACTCTGCGAAGCCTACGCTTCCGATTGGGAGGTCGGTTCTTCGATTCAAGGGCGCGGGGCGGACGGGAAGATCTTGAAGCTTGAACCGGAGAAATTGCTGAAACACAATCTCCTCCGCATGAGTGCAGACGGCGTTGCCACACTCTCATCCGTCATCACGTACGAGCTGCGCGAACACAACGGCATGACGATCCTGGTCGCCAGAGAAAGTTTTGCGGAAGCGCAAAGCGACAAATCTTTCGCGGAGGCACTCTCGGCTTGGGACGCAAACCTGTCCTCACTGAAAGAATCCGTTGAAAAGTAAAAAGAGGGGCGCAAGCCCTCTCTTTTTTATTTCTCAAGCTCGCTTATGGGAAAGGATGCAACCTATCGCATGCGTCACTTTTTTCGAGCCTTTTTCGTAGCCTGGGGCGGCGTCGAGCACGACATGCACCTTTCCGCCTTTTTTATGGATAAAATCTTGGGTGGCTGCCGACATAGCGCGTCCTTGATAAAGGTCCAGAAGGCTCTTGAGACCGTCGCGAATGCCAGCTGTCGCCAGGAGCGTGTCAAACCTGGCACGAACGAGCTCACTTGGTCGATAGCCGGTCATTTCAAGAAACGCGTCGTTTGCAAAGATAAAACGAGCGTCTTTATCCAAAACGAAACAAGGGGTGGGCAGACGCTTGATCCAGGTAAAAGGCACTGCCTGCAAGACACCTCTTTTTTTGAGGTGTTTTTTCGGAGTGCTGACAGTGCGGGACTTCGGCATGTGAGACTGCTATACTTCAATGGATATACAGTATCAGACCTATGAAGAAGCATGAAGACCATCGACATCAGAGCGCTTCGGACGTTCAGCACCTGACGGCGCTGGAACGCACGCACGGACCGCTTCCGCAGCTCATGATTGGCGATATTATTTTTGTCAGGCACAAAAAGTCCCTCATCAGGAGTTTTTTGCGAAAAGTAACTGACAGCTACTGGGACCACACGGCGCTCGTTATCTTTTCTCGAAACCCGGAAAAGGGGTACTCAAGCAACATCATTGCCGAAGCGATTCAATATCATGCGATCGATGCTTGGCAGCGCGGCGTCGAGGTCCACAAAATGGACCGGTATTTGAACGAGCCTGATTTGTATGATGTCGGCGTGAAACGCTGTATGAACATCGACGACGAAATTCGCGATCATGTGCGTGCCTTCACGCTCATGAACGTCGACGCGCCGTATTACCGATTGCCGTTCGCTGACTTGGCGCTCGCTTCCGTTTCCAAATGGATCAG
>JBPOIQ010000080.1:0-17697 GCA_052034355.1 Minisyncoccota bacterium | reverse complement strand
GCCAGGAAACCGGCGCCCGTGACGACAGATGACTTGTGCTTGGACACGATACGTTCTCCCGTGTTTTCGGCTTCCCCTCATTCCGCGGCATGCGGAACCACAGGCGAGCCGGAAAGGTACGACGATGTGGTAAGGATAGCATAAAAAGGCAGTTTTGTCAATAGTTCGTGACACAAACCCTACGTACGCATGGAGGAGTCTTGAGCGACCGAGGTGGTTCGAATCCAGCAGACCGAGCCATGCCACGCGCCTTTCGAGAGACCGAGAGGCCTAGCACCAAAGAAGACCCGGCCGTGAGGTCGGGTCTTCTTTTTGCAAAAGATTTAGCCCTTCCTAGAACACATCTTTTGCAATCTCTATAAGATCCTCCTCTCGCTCACAAGCCTTCAGCCGCCCCTCCAGCATCCCAAGTCGATACTGCAATTCGCCCATCAACCGCCAGTTGGTATCCATAAGGATATCTATGATGATCCGTTTGAGTTCTCGGCAACTTTCCTTTTCTTCACGCCCTGCCTTGCCATCATGGACAACAAAAGGAACGACGACATCTTTCGTGATAGTCGGGTCTTTCATTTGAAACTTCACGAATCCCTCCTTCGCAAGGATAGGCATGAGCAGCTGTTCGACTTCAATAATCTTTAGCTTTCTGACCTTCTCCATTTTCTCGTACAGCTCCTTATTTTGTTCCTTCTTCTTGATCTCATCCAAGGCCGCTTGGACATATTTGAAATCGGCCTGGGAACGGATGAACTCCTGCCCATCCTCGTCGGAAAGACAAAATCTCTCCCGGTCTTGGACAAAGTCAGGATCAACAAGAGCTTCTTCTTTAGTATCTAGATCAAGTACGGTGGTGTCCGTGTGATCGCAGTGGGTGCAGGATATCGTGGTTTGGATGCTCCTATCCTTTCGCACGCTTGCTTCCACCATTGGATGCTTGCAAGTGGGGCAGGACGGCTTTTGTCTCTTCCATTCAGTGCCGTCGTCATAGAACGCGCGGTGTGGTAAGTGGCCGGACGGACACTTGAACATGAAGAGTACGCGGTCGTAGTTGTCTCCATCTAGCTCCTTAAGGGATACACTCATGGCCTGTCCGCAGGACAGGCAGGAAATGCCTTTAGGGGCACTCGTAAACTGGAGCAATTCGTCACGCCGCTCGTCTCTCTTCATCCAACCTTGAATCGTCTCTTCTTTTTTCTCGTACCGCGCCCCCTTCAGGAAATACAGACCGCACTCACAGGCCAAGGCGGCGGCCCGGGCTATCTCTTTTGCTGAAGATTTTTCACCTTCCTTTGACTTGAACTCCCGGCAAGACCGCTCAAACCTTCGGCATTCGTCCACGGTGAAGCGGTCGTACAAGTCGACGTAGTACTGGCGGGGTTTGAGGTGCATAGCTTGAGGTGAATATCACCGACTTTACACTTCTTTATGTGGTATAAAAACCTGCAATCAGTAACAGAAACGACCGCCCTTTCGAGCAGTCGTTTCTGTAGAGTTTATGGAAACTGGCGCTGCCTAACTGTCGATGGAAAAGTTTCGATCTCGCCCGAAACCGCCATACCTTGTTTGTCGAGTAGCCAACCGCGCAAGACGCGATACATGATCGTATTCAGCGTACGAAGTTGCGAATCCTCCTTCATGCCAAGATGCGACATAAAGGCCGCACTTGCATCGGAATGCATAACATAATCTCCGTGAGATAAGTTTGAACGCGTCCGATAGAGATCAGCAACAAGAGCTGTTGTCTCTCTGTCAGTCGGGACGTATTTCTTCAGAAAATCTCTAAATCTTCTTCCTGAGCCAGGATTAAAGGCGCGTTTGCACTCGGGACATGTACGATCCTCGGATATTTTGGGAATCAACGCCTCGATCGCCGTTACTGCCGCGATAAAGGCTAGCGAGCGAGAGACTCCCCATGCACCATGAACCTTACTCGTCCAGATACTTGCCATCTCAAATCTCCGTGCCTCCTCAGTATCCAGCCCAAAGAATGCGTCCAGGTCTCGTTCAAGCGTCGCTGGCAGAACCAACTCATTGCCAGCAGCATAGCCCATATGGGCGTAGTATCTATCTTCGTCGACACGATCAATCGGCTTCAGGCCGACTACATCCGCGAAATCCGTGATAGTAGGATTGAAACCTTCATAGCTGTAACCAGTCTGACCATAGTTGTACGTCCATGGCTTTCCCTCAACTATGGGACCGAGGACCCAAACCCTGTTCACTAGATTGGTCGAGGGCTTAAAAGCTCCTCGCGTGAGTACGTTTAAGATGTTTACTAATTCACGAGTACGCTGCTGGACACGTGAATCGTTAATCATTCGGTTCGGCGATGAGAGATATCTGACTTGCAGCAGGCAGGAGTGCTCTCCTGCCGCAAACGGGGGCTGAGGCGCTTGGCTTGGTGCAGGGACGATCTGGAAGACATTCTTATAGCGAAAGAATCCCTTTATTGGGTGGTGGTGAGAAAAAAGGATGGTTTGTGCATATGCCTCAACCTGTCCATCAATAAGGTTCTCTCGTACGAGACGCTCTAGAATCGGGATATCCTCGTCGAGTATCTTTTCAACAAAAAGACGATCTTTCTCATAACGAAGCACGAGCCGGTCAGAATCCTGATCCGGGCCGAAGGATTCGCGGTCTCCAGTGCTCATCGCGTGTTTGTAGTGGCCGAGCAGAATCGGCTGAAGTTCATCAGGGTGCGCGACGTCGAGATGGAGTTCTTTTTCGAGATTGCGTTCTGTCATAACTAATGCATGGTACAGACGGCCAAGTCGACCGTCTATACGTAGCATTTGGCGACCCTTGAGACACTTTACGATAAGCCCATTTCAGTCCCAACGTGTCTCAAATAGCCCTGACCGGAACGTCTCCTGAGAATCCCCGAAAGACTGTCTCAAAAAGCTCTAACCCATACAGTTCGTGACAGGTACGCCGAGCCATGCCAAGCGCCCTTTCGAGAGACCGAGAGGCCTAAGCACCAAAGAAGACCCGCCTGAGAGGGCGGGTCTTCTTTAAGAGGGGTATTCGTGTTATATTCCTTGCGGGATTGGAATTTTCACTTTAGACGATATGCATTTGCAAAAATCCCTGGCAGGAATCGGATTTATGGCCGTACTCCTGGGTGCCGGTTGTGCCCAGGTTCCGGTGACCTCAACGACAGATGTAGACAACACAGCGGTTACGCCGCAACCACAGGCTGAACAGTCTCCGGCACAACCGGAGGAAGAGGTGCAACTCACGCTTGATGCAAGACTTACTATATATGAAGCCGAGCGTGAAACTTGCATTACGCAGCGTTTGAAAGAGGTGGAAGGGGGTCTGCAAGCAGGGTCTCGTAACAAAGCGGAACACTACTGCACGATCATCGTGATGTCGCGGAAATACTATCCAACGGATCCGGAAGGCATGATAGAGCTGTGCATCCGCGAAGCAGAGATAAGCGGCTATACGAAAGAGAAAGGGCTGCCTGCGAATGCAACGCAAGAGCAGCGCACTTTCTGGGAAACACTGTGCAGAGGTATTATCGAAATCAATCAAAAGAAGCTGTAGTAAAGGCTTGTCCGAGATGCTTCGAGTCTCTAGCGGGAATGATCTTTGAAGCGCCTTTGAATTATCTCTACTGAGACGTTTCCAGACCGGCCTGGTGAGCCAACATAAAAGCCGTTCCCCTTGGAACGGCTTTTATGTTCCCTATGCTATACTCCCCTCATGGAACAAGCCTTTGCCGGAGATAAAAAAGTCGGCGTTTCTATCCTTCACAAGCCCGAGCAGCGCTTCATCGCCTGGGCAGCACCGAGGGTGCCGGCCGGACTCGAAACCTACCACCTGACCCTGATGACGGTGCCGATCAGTCTCCTGATCGTCCTTTTCAGTTTCTTGGCAAAGGAAGAGATTCTCTGGTTGGCGGGCGCGGCGGTCATGGTCGCGCTCCAGTGGCTGACGGACTCTCTCGACGGCGCGGTTGGGCGGCTCAGGAACACCGGCCTGATCCGTTGGGGCTATTACATGGATCACCTGCTCGATTATTTTTTCCTGGCATCCGTCATGATCGGCTACATGATTTTGATGCCCGACACGTCGAAATGGCTCTTCTTCTTCATCTTCGCGCTCGTGACCGGCTTCATGGTCAACTCGTTTCTCGCCATGGCCGCCTCAAACAAGTTCCGCATCACGCACCTTGGCATCGGACCGACGGAAATCCGAATTGCATTCATCGTCATCGACATCCTCCTGATCATCTTCGGAAAGACGCACCTCGCGTTCACCGTCCCATTCCTGCTACCGCTCGCTTTTGTCGGTCTTGTCTACGTCATCTACCAAGAACAGCGGAAAATTTGGCAGTTGGATATGGAGGCGAAGAAGACGTAACCGGAGAACAGAACAAGAGAACGCAAACGGGTTTCAAAACATTTCTCTCTTTTATGAACACACGATCATACCTCGCCGCCTGCTCCGTTTTACTCCTGCTTGGCGCCGGTTGCGTTAACTCCACACCATCCGCGAACGACAGCGAGAACACGCCTGGTGCTGGCGTGTCCGTACCCTCCTCGGTACAGCTCGATCTCTCTAACAAAGGCCTGGAAAAAGTCCCCTCTTCGGTTTTTTCAAAAACGAACTTGGAAGAGCTCGATCTCTCCGGAAATCGACTGACCGGCGCTCTGCCGAGTGAAATCCGGCAGTTGCAGCGCTTGCGCGTATTGGATGGCAGCGGGAATGCCATGACCGGCGTTCCGGCGGAAATAGGCCAACTGTCGGATCTGCAAACGCTCGACCTGTCGAACAACCGGCTGACCGGGCTACCGATGGAACTCGGAAATCTCAAAAACCTACGCACGCTCGACCTGCGAGGCAATGACGTTTCGAAGCTTGATCTCGATGGGATTCGCAAACAACTGACAACCACCGAGATCCTTGCGGATTGACGGTTTTTCCTTCTCCCCTTACGGTAGATGCACGCAACCTCGGAGGCGGTCATGCAGCAGCCAAAAACGATCCGCGTGATCAAAGCCAAGCGTCTCGACCGCACGCGACTATTCTACGAAGCGCTGGGCTACGTGCTCATCGAAGAGCAGCATGGCGACGGTCCAATCCACTATTCGATCGACTTCGGAGGGTGCGTATACGAGTTCTATCCGTCCAAAAGCGGCTCGACCGTCACCCCCTCGAAAAGCGACTTCTGGATCGTCGATGTCAGGAGGTTTGACGACGTCTTGCACATCGCGAACGAGCTCGATCTGGAGCACGAACCCGTGACCTTCTACAATCCGGAACGGAAACTGCGCTCCGCCATCTTCGAAGACCCGGACGGTCGCCGCATCTTGGTACGTGAGGTTGGAAACGATCCGATGCCGTCGGTCCATTGACCGGCGGCTTTTTCATTGTTACCGTCAGGGCGTCCACCAGGATCAGGAGTCACCATGCCCTTTCAACCAAGCACGCCGGAGGAACTGCAGCGCTGCCAAGAGCTCGTCGACGAAACGACCGAACGGATTCGGCGGCTCGTCGCGTCCGGCAAGAAGGTACACGTGATCTGGGATATCGATCACGTTCTCGTCTCCGGACGGAGCGACGATGCTTTCGGCCTGCTCGGATACAGCGTTGAAATGTACTTCGAGTACGAAGAGCGTCTCATCACCGAAATCCTCGAAGATGGACCGTGGATCGGCCTCGCAAGCGCCTGTGGACAGTTGCAGCAGTCGCAAGACATCGTTACGGCCCGTTCGAGTTTCCCCGCCATGCGCGTCATGGCGTTTCTCCTCCAACGAAGACTGCCCGCTCGCTGGCAACTCTTCGTCGGCCATCAGCCGAAATCCGAGAGCTACCGAATCATTCTCAAATCCTTCGAGAAGGACCGGGACACGCACATTCTGAGCATCGACGACGCGAGGAAGCACAACGATGCCTTTGATGCGGTCGTCTCGGAACTTGGTATGCGTGACCGCGCTCACAGCGTATTCGCGCCGCACGTGCGTCGCTATACCCAAGAAGACCTCGAATACGAGATCGACCGCGTCATGAATAATTCGAGCTCCGAGCCGTATATCGTGCCTCCTCGCGTGCACGTCGTCGGCCAACACAACCGCTACGTTCGCGTAACGCCGAATCCCCGCGAGGCGCTCTCACACATGTTCTGGCACGCGAGCCAAACGACGGACCGACGCGCGATCGTCGAACAACATCGTCACGAGCTTGAAACGCTCTCCGACGAACTCGCGCCGAGCAAGCCGAAAACCGACGACTGGCTCTTCGAACTCTACGAACTCGTCCGCTCCCCGCACTGATGCGGGGTTTTTATTTCCTCAAATACCTGCGCATTGAAAGCACAGTCGCGATCAGGCTCAAGAAAGAAACGGCGCCGAGCTGATATCCGAAGATTTCCAGCCAGTGAGTGCGGTAATAGGCGCTGATCATCACGTCGGCGGCAAAAAAGTTGCGAGCGGCCGGTTCAATCACGCTGAGCGCCGGGAAAACGGCGGCGACCACAAGACCGAGTGCCAACACGTTGAAGATCAAGGTTTCGATCAGGAACGGCATGCGCACGAAATTGTTCGAGGCGCCGACGAGGCGCATGATGGCGATTTCTTCGCGATGGATGTAAATAGAGACGCGGATCGTGTTAAAGACGATCAATAACGAGATCAAGGCGAATACCAGACTGAGCGTCAGAGCGGCGCGTTGCACTTTGCCCGTAATGAGCGTCAAACGCTCGATGAGCGCGCGATGGTCTTCGACGGTTTTATCGGCGACAAGCGCCTTGATCGACGGACTCTCAAGCGCCTCGAGGATCGGGCCGTAGCTTGTCGCGTCCTTGGCTTTGACGACCAAAACGGCGCCGAGGGGGTTCTCACCCACCTCCTGAAGCGCTTCCAAAATCGCCGGCTCATCCGCGTGGTTGCGTTTGAACTGTTCGAGCGCCTGCTCGCGCGAAATAAACTCGATTTCCTTCACTTCCGGAAGCGAGGTCAAGTCGCCCCTGGCGGCCAAAATACGGTCATCGGAAACATCCGGACCGAAGTACACCGAAATATCGACGCGATCCTCGATGACGGTAATAGCGGCTTCCGTAAAGAAATTCACGACGACAAGCAGGTTTAACGACAAGTACGTCAAAACCAGAATCGAGATCGTCATGAGCGACAAGCCGAGATTCCTCCAGAAATCCTTGAACGCGAATTTGATGACGCGGGCGCTGGAAACGAACATGTCCTCTAAATCAGGTATTTACCTTCCTCGTGGTCCGCAACGATCTCGCCGGCATGGATCGTGAGCACGCGCTTGCGGAGCGCGTTCACGATTTCTCGGTTGTGTGTAACCATCACGACCGTCGTTCCAAATTCGTTGATCTTCCGGAAGATGTCGACGATCTCTCCAGTATGGATCGTGTCGAGGTTGCCGGTCGGTTCGTCGGCGACGATCAGTTTCGGGCGATGGACGAGGGAGCGCGCGATCACGACGCGCTGCTGCTCGCCGCCTGAAAGCTGCTGGGGATAGCGATCCTCTTTTCCGGCGAGGTTCACGATGCGAAGCACGTGCGGCACGACTTCGCGGATGCGCCGTCCGGAAACGCCGGCCACCTCGAGCGCAAACGAGACGTTTTCAAACACGGTTTTCTTCGGCAGCAATTTGAAATCCTGAAAGACGACGCCGATCTGGCGGCGGAGTCCCGGAATGTCCTTTTCCTGAATGCGCCCAATTTCCCATCCCCCAACGTCAATCGAGCCACTACTCGGTTTTTCTTCAGCGATCAAAAGCTTCACGAGCGTGGATTTGCCCGTGCCGCTTTGCCCGACAATCGAAACGAATTCGCCAGGGCGAATATGGAGGTTGATGTTTTTTACCCCGACAATATCGGGGCCGTACATCTTTGAAACGTTTTTCAGGCGGATCATGGAGACAGTATATCATACGCGAAGCATCTGAGACCTGGGCATACAAAAAAACCCGACTTGGTCGGGTTTTTTTGGAGCCACCTCGGGGAATCGAACCCCGGACCTCTGCTTTACGAAAGCATTGCTCTACCGGCTGAGCTAAGGTGGCATGGAGCGGGTAACGGGAATCGAACCCGTCTCTCAACCTTGGGAAGGTCGCATACTACCGATGTACGATACCCGCAGACGGTTTCCGCGTCAAGGCACGCTTTGTGGAGGGGGTCCCAGAGACTGCCTTGAACAGCAGCCTTAAGGTACCGGAAACCCCGGGAAGATTCAATGGACGAAAATCGTGATCGACGCGGTCTTTTTCTGGGCTTCCAAGTAGTCGTCCAACTGGACCGGTCGGACCAAAATTTCCTGCAGTTGAACCTTCGAAACGACGCCGTCCGACTCCTGTCGCCCGGTCACCCGAAGCACATGGTATCCGAGCGCGCTCTTCACGATAGAACTCGTCTCGCCCGGAGAGAGCGCAAACGCGGCAGCTTCGACTTCTGGAGGCAAAAGACCGCGACCGATCATTCCGCGTTCCCCTCCCGTCGCCGCGGCATTCGAGTCCTCGCTGTACGTCAGCGCAACATCCTTGAAAGCTTTTCCCGCTTTGAGTTCAGAGAGCGCCGCCTCGGCTTTCTTGTACTTCTCCGCGTTCAGCTCGACATCGTTCTGGATCGCCTGTTCGAGCTTTTGACGGATAAGGAACGGATGCAATACGCGATTTTTGAATTGGGATGGACGGAGCCCATACAAATCATCGAGCGTCTCGGCCGCTTGCGCCTCGGCCTTGGCTTTTCCCGTCGGAGAATCCAACGACGACTGATCGAGAATCGTCGAATCGTAGGCCGAGCGGACGGTTTCGGACGTCACGACGATTTCATAACGTTCGGCAAGTCCGATCGCCAGCTGATCCTTGATCAATCGGTCCAAGACGCGCGCCTTGAGCTCCGCTTCGCTCGGAAAAACCGAACCCGGAGCCGCCCGTTCGCGTTCCGCTTCATAAAAACGCTGAAGAACGGCGAGCGTATTTTGATAATCGGAAAAACGAATGATGCGTCCGTCGACGATCGCTGCCGGGTACGGCAGAACGGTCGTGACGATTTTCGTCACTCCCCCGTTCCAGTTGTAGCGATAGAGACCAAATCCGAAAGCGAACACAAAAAACGCGAGTCCGCCGCCAAGCAGCGCGTAGAAACGGCGGCTCCGCGGCGGCCTACCGTGATGGATGACCGGTTGCGGGCGAGGCGGCAACGCTGTTGGTTCGGGCATATTCGGCGAAGGCATGCGGGTCAGCGAAATAATTCCACCATTTTTTTACGTTCGACCATCCTTCACTGCGTTCTTGAACCGAAGCTTCCTCCGAGGCGGTCGATACCGGCCTTTCGGCGTCTTTACGCAGCACGACAACATGTTCCCCTTCTTTCTGAAGACCGAGCTTCACGCGAGCCTCGCGCTCAAGAAATTCGCCGCTGTCGAGCGAAGCTTGCAACGACGAGACTTGGAAATTGTGGACGCGAAGCTTGTCAGCCTCCTGTCGAAGCGCCTGAATTTCTCGATCGATTTGACGGGCGCGAAGGGTTTCGCGGGCAAAACCGACGCCAGCCACGAGAGACAGGGCGGCCAGTCCCGCAACCAGCCAACCAAGACGATTCGGCGAGCGTTCGGATGTCTTACGCATAGGGTGAATGCTATCACGGGCTTCCCTCCAGAGGAAGGCGATGGAGCGGAGCGTGTCTCAAGACTCACGGTTTCATTCTATCCTGCCGAGCCGCTGCCGCACCAGTTCGCGTGCCACGTCGCGCTCGTCCCAAGGCGTCATCTTCCCGCCACGGCCGACAATCGCCTGCTCGGCGCCCTTGCCGGTCAGAAGCACGACGTCGCCGGCGGAAGCCAGCGTCATAGCTCTTGAAATCGCTTCGCGACGGTCGTCGATTTTGAACAACGTCTCGCCGTCTTTTTTCCCGGATGCAACCGCTCCCGCGGCCACCTGCTCAATGATCAAACGAGGATCGTCATCATACGGATCTTCGTTGGTCACAATGACGATATCCGCCTTCTCGCCCGCGAGCGTGCCGAGAATCGGGCGTCGCGCCACGTCGCGCCCGCCGCCGGCGGAACCGAGCACGTGAATGATTTTTTTGTGAGGCATCCGCTCGACCGCCGCATAGACTTGGCGCAGCGATTCCGGTTCCGGAGCATAATCAACAATGACGGAAAAATCCTGGCCCTCGTCGATGCGTTCAAAACGGCCGGGAACATTATCGACCTTCGCCAAACCTCTCGCCATCGTCTCAAGCGGGATTCCCTGGGACAATCCCACGGAGATGGCAGCCATCGCGTTCAAGACGTTATAGCGTCCGGGCATCTTCAAATCGAAGCGCGTTTCACGAACGACAAAGCTCGAACCGTCGGGCCCTAACTGCACGTTCAAGGCTTTGACGACCGCCATCGGCCACGTCGCATGACCAGCCGGCTTCTCGGTACCCTCGGCCAAAAAACCGTATTTCTTGTCAGCTGGCGCATCGAGAAAATCCCAGGCGTGCTCCGACTCAAGATTCACGACAATCGTTTTTTTCACGTCGCCGCGCATCGGCATGACTTTGCGCTTGTGTTTCGCAAGATGATGAAAGAGTTTCAACTTTGCGTTTTTGTAGTTCTCAAAACCGCCATGCGCTTCGATATGCTCCGGCGTCAGATTCGTGAAGACGGCAACATCATAGTCGATGCCGAGATGCCGAAATTGTTCGAGGCCTTGCGACGACGTTTCGACGACGGCGTAGCGGCATCCCGCTTCTGCCATGCGATGCAGCATCTTCTGCAGGAAAAATCGCCCCGGCATCGTCATTTTTTTGTCGTTGAGGACATCTTCTCCGTTGATGCGAAAATTCACGGTCGACGTGAGACCAACCTTCTCTCCCGCCTCTTCCAAGATCCGCGCGATCAGGTTCGTGACGGTTGTTTTTCCGTTCGTGCCCGTCACGCCGATCACGATCAGTCTTTTCGAAGGCCAGGCGTACCAGGCGGCTGCCAAATAGGCCAAAACCCAGTGGTACAGCTGAAGCAAAGGTTTCGGGAGATGTTTCTTGACGGCGGCAAACATAGTTCGCTCAGCTTATAAAAAAAACATCGAGGCAGCAAGGCGTGCATTTTCCGGCGGCACGCCTTGTCCCCAAACGCGGTTTTTCATTCTCATGGCACACGGCTCGGAATCGGAGCACCAATGCGGTAGTTCAAGAAGAAAGCGACATCAATGTCATCGACGAGCTTGCTCCAAGATGCTCCGAAGAGCGCGATCGCCGTCGCTTCGTCGGGGACGTGGCGCAAGAGCCCGTCTCTGCCGACGGCGTAGGTTTTCGGATCGCTTTGAATTTTCACGAGTCTACTCCCCGGCCGGTACGTCACATTGCCGCCGAGCGGAAGCGCCGCCATCTCTTCCGCCGTAATGACGCGTACGCTTGAAAAATCCTCGTACCACGTCGCGTAAATTTTCGCGTTCGGAAAACCGTACCTCTTCCCGTCACGGCCACAATAATAGACGGCACTGTCATGCTGCGTCGCCGGATTCCCGTCATCCGCGAGCTTGATCAGTTTTTTTTCCTGACAGAACGCACCAAGCGGCGCGGCTGTTTCCTGAAGCGTCTTGTCTCCATCGATTGTCGCATGAGGATCGTACGCTTCCGGCATCCCTTCGGCATCCGGAGTTGGCGGTGGAAGCGGGGGCGCGACTTGATCCTCCACATCGATCGTGAACGAAGCGTCGGAATCATCGAAAGCCAGCACCGTACGGCCGTCGCCAAGAAGCTGCGCGCGCAGCTTTGCTGCCGAGTCGTTCGCGGGCGTCGGCATCGTCAGATTGTAATACCCGCTTGCCAGATCAAGGCTTGTCGCGATCGGTTCAAAATTCCCATCATTCAACGAAAGCGACAAGGCGACGCTCCGCCCCTGAGAACCCGTGTACGTCCAAAAAACTCGGTACGCCGCTCCGCCCACGATCTTCTCTCCGCCATTCGGCGCATACAGCCGAATCGACGGAGGGGTCGAGGCGCCACTGCCGGCGGCGGGTGCGACAGCATCGGCGCATGTCGTCGTAGACGGCGTGAACGTGACGGTCTTCGGCCCGTTTACCACGGATACGTTATCCGAACTGACGATGTTGCAGTCATCAATCGATCCGTCGTTCGTCATCGTGCCATATGACGGGCCTGGGTAGCGCACCGTGAACGTTTCTCCGTTCGCGACATCAACCGTGAAACTCGACGGATTGACCGTAAGGGTATCCGCCTGCGAAGACGCATCAATGGTCAACGTAATCCCTGTCCCGGGCAACACAAGACTCGTCGCCTGCGGCCATGTCACGTTGGCCGCAAGGATCGACGAGGTTGGCTGCGCAAGCAGGAGCAATGCGAGCGCGAGCGCTTTGGAGCGTCTCGACATACCGTTAGTTGGTGACGACGAAACAAAGCTTCCAATCGGAGGTTTGGTTCGAGAGACCGACGTTCCGCACAGTCAGAGTCGCACTGCCGGCGCCGGGCGCCACAGCAGCCACCAGCATCGCGCCCGAGTCCGGCGTCGAGCAGTTGCTGACAAGAACGACTGATGTGGCCGAAATGCGGCTATTCGTAAGGGTGATAGCCGCACGCGTCGTGCTCAATGCAATATCCGTCGAATCCGTAATGACGCCGGAAGCAGCGTTCACCGTAACGGCATCGGTCGAGACCGTGCCCGTACCATTCTCAAGATTGACGTCGGTTTGAATCGAGGTCGAAGTGGAGCTTACCGTAAAGTAACGTGAAGAATCGTTCAGGTTCGCGACTTGGAAAATGTTCGAAGTCGGAACCGATGCCGTATCGCGCACGTCGAGCTCCGCGCTCGGCGTCGAGGTCATGATACCGACGAAGCCGGTGGATTTTACGACGAATCGGTACGTCGTACCAGTCTTGGTTTGAATCAAGTCCTGAGCGAACGTGGATTGCGGAATAATCGCAAGGCCCGGATACGGCCAGTATTCGTCGGCCACCTCGGCGAATTGCGCGGTTCGGCTGACTGTCAACGATCGATCGCCCACGACGTTGCCTTGGTAGTCGACAGAGAAGATAGAGGATCCGTTCGTGCGAAGATCGAGCACAGTACCGCCAGTAGGGTTCAGGTTCTGGACGGTCAATGTTGCGTTCGGGGTATTCGAGAAGATACCGACGGCGGTCGCACTCACGGTCAAATACCTCTGGCTGTAATCGCCAGCGGAGGTCGTGCGGTTCTGCACTTCGAACACGTTGCCAGTACCCGAAAGCGTGTCAGCGATCGTGAGCGCGCCCAAGGAAGGCGTGATGGAGATTTCCGTCGTTCCAGTGGCGGCGAGGTATGTTTGGTTGAGCGTCGAACTGGAAGCGCAACCCGTGCACGTTCCGGTCACGGTCAGGTTCGTGACGGTCGTACCAGTCGAGTTCACGTACAGGTAACGGCTCGAGTCGTTGGAGTTCGAGATTTGGAACAGGTTCGTCGTCGGCGAAGTTGACGAAGCGCGGATGTTAAATCTCGGGTCCGTGTTCGTGGTCCCGATAGCAAGATTGCCCGTTGAAGACAGGCGCATTTTTTCCGAGGAGCCGCCGTTGGTGTGCCAGACGATCGGGCCGTTCTCGTAGTTGATCCACGACGCCTCGTTCGCCGTACTGTCGAAGAAAATGGCCATGCCGTTGCTGTCCGAAGTGCCGCTGCCGAGGTCCGTTATGACAATACCGGAACCGTTGCCGGCGGCGTAGTGGACCTGGAGTCCGGCCACGGACGAAAGCGAGTTGGTGCCGACGCCGACCTGCTGCGTCGACGCATTGACATACAAGGCGTTCGATCCGATGTTAAGCGCGTTCGGGATCGACACAGCCGTTCCCGTAATCGCGAGCGTGTCACCAGCGGCGTCACCAAGCGTCGTATTGCCACTCACGTTCAACGTTTGAATCGCCGTCGCCGTCGAACTCACCGTCAGGTAACGCGTCGAATCGTTCAGGTTCGCGACCTGAAAAATGTTGGTTGACGGGGAAGCGGAGTTATCGCGGACATCAAGTTCGGAAGAAGGCGATGTCGTCAAAATGCCGACATGATTCGCCGTTGCGTTGACATACAACGTGCTCGTATCGAACGTCGCGTTGCCTGAAACGGAAAGCGTGCCACCTGTCGAGATATCCGTACCGATCGACGTGACGGCCAGCGCCGAAAAAGCGCCGGTCAGGAGCGTGGCGAGCGAGACCAAAACTATGCTTGAAACCTTCGCGTGACGATAGGAAAATCGCTTGGTCATAGGGAAAAATTGGCTACAGTATACCACTATTCCCTTTTGACCGCACCTACTATGCGGCGCCGCGCTCCAGACTTTACGCGCGAAGCTTCAAGACCACAGTGCGAAACTGGTCGCCTCGATCGAATTCGTTGACAAAGAGGCCGAAAGAAGCGCAGCCCGGCGAGAGAAGCACGGACTCGCCTTTTTTGGCCGCACGTGCGGCATGATCCACAGCTTGCTGCATGGACGTTGCCCGTTCACCGATGCGCACGCCAGCCTTCTCAAGCGCTTTTACCATCTTCGGCGTCGCCGTCCCTTCGAACAAAATAACTTCTTTCGCGAAACGCTTCACGACTTTCGCCCATTCGGCAAACTTCAATTCCTTGTCGGCTCCGCCGGCAATCAAGACCCCCTTCTTCTTGGCGAATACCGTCTCCATCGCAGCTGCCGACGATTCCGGAGTCGTGGCCGCCGTGTCGTTCCAGTAGGTAACGCCGCGGAACTCGCGTATGCGCTCAAGCCTGTGAGGCACACCCTTGAAAGATCGGAGCGCTCTCCGAATCGCTTGCGGCTTTGCTCCGCGCAAAAAGGCAGAGCCGCCAGCCAAGAGCGCGTTCCAAAGATTGTGCGCGCCGGGCAAGCGTACGTCCTTTTCCTCGAACAACACCGTTTCGACACCCTGCGCGCGCACGATTGCCTTTCCTTTTTTGTAGTACAGACCGTTCTGCTCATCCACCACCGATTTCATCGATGCCCAAAAACGCTCGCCGCGCGCGCGGGCTCCCATTTTTTTGGTGTACGCGTTGTCATACGGCACGATCGCGATATCGGTAGGGAGCTGCCAAGCGTAGATCAGCTCTTTGGCAGCTGCATACTCCTTCATCCCTCCGTAACGGTTCAGGTGATCGGGCAGGACATTGGTGAGAACGGCGATGTTCGGACTGCGTTGGACGGCTTGAAGACTCTCAAGCTGCCAAGAAGAAAGTTCCAAAACGATCGGCACGTCGTTTTTCGAATCGATCGCGTAGTCGTACGGAGATTTCCGGATGTTGCCGGCAACGAATACCTTTCCAAAAGATGCCTCGAGCATCGCTCCGAGAAGCGCAGTCACCGTCGTCTTGCCTTTGGTCCCGGAAACGCCGACGATCATTTTCGGACATAGGCGGAAAAAGATCGACATGTCCGATTCGATCAAGGCTCCGGCTTTGCGTGCGACTTTCAAGTAGACGGAATCGCGCGGCACGCCCGGATTCTGAATGACCAGGTCGGCGTCTTGAAAATCTTCTTTACGATGCTCCCCAAGCACGTAGCGCACCGGATACGCGCGCTTTCCAAGGGCTGCGCGCAACGCTTCCAATTCCTCGATCGACTTCGCGAGCGCATGACGATCCTTGAGATCGGTGATCGTAAGACGGGCGCCCTGTCGCAGGAGCCATTTGGAAACGCCCAAACCGCCCTGGTTCACGCCAAGGCCCATTACCGTCACCTTTTTTCCGTGCAGAGCGGTTATCATAGGGAAAGAAATTCTTTTTTGGACATGCGTACGCGAACGAGCGCATCCGCTATTTCACAAACCATCTTGCCATAGGCGACGAGCCCGCGCCAAAAACCGATTTTCTGCATTTTACGCACCTGGCGAACGCCGAGCGTCGGGATCGATCCGTACTTCCAGCCGCGTACGCGACAAGCGTAATTCAACGCCATCTCGACGCGAAACCCTTCCAAAAAACGCGGCGGAACCGCTTCGATCACGCGGCGGCGCAGCGCCCGTTCCCCGGAAAGGAGCGGCAGATGCGCGATGAGACGCGTTATGAACGGTCCGCGGTCCCGCAACCCCGCGCACATGACAAGCCGCCCTTCAAGAACCGGCGCGATCAACCGCTCCGCGTGTGCCGTCGTGAGACCGATAAAATCGGCATCGCAGAAAAACAGAAGATCGGCGTTTGTCGCTCGTGCGCCCGCAAGTAGCGCTCCCCCTTTACCGACATTCTTCTCAAGCCGCACGACGTGCCCGCCGGCGGCCTCCGCCACTTCCGACGTTCGATCAACAGAACCGTCGTCAACGACGATAACCTCACTGATCAGGCCCGACGCTTTGAGCGTTCGCACGATCTCACCGACGGTTTTTTCTTCATTCAAGGCCGGCACGATCGCCGCAACACAGGACGCGTTACCGCCCGCGGAGGGAAAGCTCATAGAGGATATCTTCCGCTTTCCGATAATGCGATCGCGCCTGGTCGTACTTCGTACGCAGATATCCGGAGTATTCCATCGCGTCGAGCCCTGCGATAAGCCGGTCGAGTCTGGTTTTTAGTTCGCGCGCTTCGGCATCGCGGCCTGACGTGACGTAATACGTCATGAGACGAACCGTCTCTCCGACCGCGTCGCAGAGTCCGGCGATGCACGTTTCTTCATCCAAACCTTCGAGAGCGACGATTTCCCCTTTCCACGCGATTTGGGCGATAAAGCGCGCTTCGGCGTATTCCTCAAGCGCGGCGCGGTACGAACCTTCGTGCGCCAAGCGCGCATTCGTTTCCGTTTTCGCCCGGATCGTTTCAAACGCATCTTCCGCCTCCGCCAAGAGCGCCTTGGCGCCGGACTCGTCCTCGCGCAGCACGGCAAAGATCGCGCGCTTCGAAGCGCTCTGCGCTCTTGTAGCCGCGCCGATGATTTCACGTCGAGCCGCATCGAAGGAATCGTGCTCGGATTTGAGGTGTTGGAGGAAGCTTTCGTTTTTCATAGTCTGTGCCAAGAGTAGCCGAAAAAGCCCAAAAAGAAAAGCCCTCGGCCGCCGCGTATGCGACAGACGAGAGCGTTAACCGAGCGAACTTTCCGTAACATGATCCCACGTCGCATCCTCTCCAGTCAGGAGAAGAAATCGCCGCGCTTCGTGATCGTAGTGCAGGATGCGCACGCGCACGGAACCGTCGTCGTACTCAAGCACTTCCGGCGGCGTGAAACGGATGAAGTGCCCGTCCCGGTACTCCGCGGCGAACTGCCACCACAGGAGCAGAAACAGCGCGACGGCCGCGATCGGCCAACGCAACGCCGTTATGAACGGCAATTCCGGCAGGACGAAAATCGCGACGGGAAAGAAAGCATAGGCCAACGTCGAACCCACTGCCTTCCAAGGCGCATGCAGCCAGTAGTACAACACGCGCCGGAAAAAGGCTTCCACCTTCGGCCAAGCCGTCACGGTGCGCACGTCCGGCTTGAAGGTGCGCATCTGGCGAATAGCCGTTCCGGAATTGTAGTAGATGACCGTGCGATCGCCGTTTTCCACCGTGACCATCTTGCCGTCATGGGTATGGCCGGCGATCAGGTGGCACACTTCCGGACGTTTCTCGAGAAACGCGTTCAACTCCTTCTCGATACGATCGGCATGCGTCGTCGAAGCGATCAAATCGAGCATCAAGCGCGGATTGAATCTCTCGCGCGGCCGACGAAACACGTAAAAGAATTTGAGTGCGATCACCTCGAGAGCGATCATCGGCAAGAGGATCGGCA
>JBPOIQ010000082.1:0-4836 GCA_052034355.1 Minisyncoccota bacterium | reverse complement strand
GCTCCATTTTGGTTGGCGGCCAGACGATTTCATATTCTTGGACCCAGAACCACAGCAACACGGATTCAAGCTTGAAAATGCGTTTCTGGAGCGGTCCGTACGCGGCGAGTCCGAACCCCGTGCGTTTCAAGATTACGGTTGATCAGGCATTCACTTCGAATACCTCCCTGAAGAATCCAAGCCCGACAACCTCATTGCCGCCCGATCAAACCGTGAACATCGGCAATACGATCATCGAACGCTCGACAACAGCCAGTACGGCAGGGACGCGATTCGATTTCGTTCAAGAGTTGCGATATGCCGCACCGACGCCAGGCGTGATTTCGGTAACCCTTGAGTTTGCGCAGTATGGCGCGGCAGCGATCGTGCCTCCATTCAATGTCTCTATCGACGCGCTATCGCCGATCAACCGCGATGAGGGCGCTTCACTTGCGGCGCTCTTTGGTGGAGGCTACCGCCAGTGCTATGACGCGGTCGATAACGATCTCGATTACCGGCTTGATTGCGCCGACTCCGATTGTCTCGGCGAAAGCATCAGTCCGACGAGCGTCTGTCAGGCGGCAGAATCGACGTGTAACGACGGGCTCGACAACGACGGTGATGGACTCACCGATTGCGGTGATCCGCAATGCAACGGACTTCCTGGAAACGCGGCGGGGACGAATTTTTGCGGACCGGAGAATGGGGGAGCGGGACACGCCAACTGCGCCGACGGTTTTGATAACGATAATAACGGAAAAACCGATTGCTACGACAACACGGCGGCGACGGGTTGCTGGAAAACCGGCTTTCAGGGATGCCAAGCGACGGAAATTTCCTGCGTAGACGGCGTTGATAATGATACAGACATCGATTATTCGGACGCGGTCGATACCTTCCCGGGTTCCGGAGCGGGCACCGGCTATGATTGTCGCGACTACGACTGCCAGGGCCAAGGCAACTGCACGGTCAACGAACGCTTGCGCTACGATGCGGGCAGTGGCACGTTTATCGATACGCCTGCGCAGTGTTTTGACGGCGTTGACAACGACCTTGATCACGAAGTCGACTGCGCGGACGTTAATTGTCTCGGTGCGATCAACGGACCACAGCGGTGTTCCGGTTTTGAGGCGTATTTGCCGCCGAGTCCGCTTGGAACCGGCGATCCTTTGCCGTTGTTCTATTTCAATTTTTGCAGCGACGGCATCGACAACGACGGCGATGGACTCATGGATGCGCTCGACCTCGATTGCAAAAACGTCTTCGGAGAATGCGGTCCTTCGCCGGCAACCGAGGACTACACATTCTTGTCGTGTTCGGACTCGATCGACAACGATCTTGATACGACGATCGATTGCGCGGATGCGCAATGCCGCGCTGGTGGAAAAATCGGACGCAGCGGTTGCACCAACGCCACCTGCGGAGCTCCGGCCAAGTACGCACTGACGCAAACGGATGCGGCGGCTTGTACCGCCAGCGAAAATTCCGCCGCATATTGCGGCGACGGCCTTGATAACGATGCCGACGGCGCGGTCGACTGCGCGGACGCTGGGTGTACGGCGCCGGCGCAGCGCCACGGACCGACAATCGGTTCCTCGGGCGTGACGCCGTACTTTTGCGGTGCCGAATCCGGTGCAGTGACGTGCCATGATGGCGCTGACAACGATTCGGACGGCGGTATCGACTGCTTTGACACGGCCTGCCAAGACGCTACGCAGTGTGCCCGTCGACCGGGTGCCGGCGGTTGGTCGCTCGCGGCCTCGTGCCCCGTCATCCCGAACACGACGGCGCTCGTGCCGATCGTGGCGGGCGGCAGCGTCAATGTTTCGCACCTGGACCGTTTGTACGTGAACTCTCCATATACGATCCGATTCACTGGTTCGGGCGTCTTCACTTCGCTCACGATCGTGATCGGTGACGCCGTAAACGGCGCGAATGCTTTTCCGTTCAACGCGGGTGTGGGCGGTTGCGCGCTCTCTGGCACGAACGCTGCGCAGATGCAGTACACGAGTCCGTATCCAAGCGTGGGCGTCATCAACGAAATCGGCTCCCAGACGCTCAATGGCTTCGATGTAACGCTCACCTGCGCTTCGGCGTCGGCCGTACCGCTCGGTCCGGAAGATTTCAAGGTGTCGTATGTGGCGAATCATGCGGGGGTCGCTGAGTTTGGCGATATCACGTTTTCAACGCGCGTCTACGAACACACGCCGCCGACGCTTCCGACTCCTGCTGTTGAAATCGAAGGAGTCGTATTGGGAAAAGTGGATGTGCCGATCGGCGGAAGCGTGCGCTTCCAATCCGTTCCGAACGATGACCCGTCCGGCATTTGCCGTTGCGACTTCAATTTGGAAGGAGTTGCCAGCAGCTCCTCTGACGGTCAATGCCTGACATCAGTCGGGCCGTTCGCAAATGACAGCGCCGCCTTCGATATCGCGACAGCTGCAGTGGACGGCGCCTCAAACATCAGCGCGACGAGTACGACACAGACGATCTTTATCAACGTTATCCCGGTCGTCTCCGAAAACCTTGTGCTTGGCAACGATACGAATGGAGCCGTCGTGTTGACGTATCGCGGCAATGACGCGGTGAACCTCAATACGCAATTCCGCACCGATACGCTCAGCACCTTTGCAGCCGCTTGTCGCGTCTTCGTGTACGACTCGAACTGGGTCGGCGGCGAAGCGGTGACGGTTTCCATGACCCCGACCGTGGTCGGAACCACGCTGACGTGCCAAGGCGTGTACAACGTTCCCGCCGGTTTGGCGGCGGGACGTTATTGGATTTTCGTGGAAGGAACGGACTCTAGCGGCGACGTCGTGCGTTCCAATGCGCAGACGTTCTTGAAATGCGAGAATAGCGATCTTGGAACGGGCGCTTGCAAGGATGCTGACTTCGACCACGATGGAACGCCGGAAGGCCGCTACACGCCGAACGGATATTCGTCGCCGCCGACGCCGACGTATTTCGGCTTGCCGCAGCCGCGCGCGTGCGACAACTGCATCAACTACTACAATCCGAACCAGAGCGATACGAACGCCAACGGCGTTGGCGACTCGTGCGAAGCGAGCGCGATCGGCCGATGCAAATACAAATATTGCGGTTCGTCGCCGGATGATCCGACGCCGGGCGGTGCCTGCTCGACAGACGATGACTGCGTGGCGCCGGACGCCTGCGTTGTCGTCGATCATCCGATGTGTACAGTCAACTGCGCGGCTGATAACGATTGCCAGCCGCCGAACACCACGGTCGTTGGCGTCTGCAGTCTCGATTGGGGACAGTGCGCGGGCGGAACAGATGAAGGTAATTGCTGCTTCTCGAACAACGACTGCCTTTCCAATACGTGCCAAGCGCTCGTCGATCCTTTCGTGGAAACGGTTTCCGGACAGGTCTACTCGGCCGGCGACTTGCAGGCTGGCGAATCGTCCCCGATCTACAACGCGACGTACTGCCTGCAGTCGGGCGGCTTGATCACGAACTTTACGAGCGAGCGCGGTTGCACGCTCTCTGGAACTCCTTCCTACGTGCCCCCAAGGAGAGAGGCTAATTTCGTCGGCTCGTTCGGTTCGATCGACGTGAACGGCATCTTGAACGGCAAGTACGGCGCCCTTACGACGGCAGCGAACGTGCCTGAACAGCTTGCGGGTAACGTCTATTATTTCCCGAACGGGCTTACGATCGGCGCGCCGCTGACCTTCCAAAACTCAAACGGCATCGCACGGGCCAACGGTCTTGTCATCGTGAAGGGCGACCTGACGATCAATGCCGATCTCGGTTATCAGGACCGCAATGAAAGCGATCTCAAGAATCTCGCATCCGTCGGCTGGGTCGTCTTGAAAAACGATTCCGGCGTTGGTGGGGGTAACGTGATCATCAACGGGGCTGTGAATAGCGTGGTCGGTGCGTTCTTCGCGGAGGATACGATCTCCACAGGCAACAGTAGTTCCCAGCTTACCGCGACAGGCGTCTTCGTTGCTCGGAATTTCAACCTTGAACGCCAGTTTTCCTCGCGAATCACGGGTGCGGAGAAGGTGACGTTCGATGCTCGAGTCATCCTCAACCCGCCCCCAGGCCTCTCGGACGCGACGAGATCTCTTCCAGGTTTCCGCTCTGTGCCCGGACAATAAGGCTGGTGTGGTATACTGTTCAGGAACTCTATTACACGAGAGGTATGGCGCTGTTCGGTCAATCGAAACCTAGTTATCTCGGCGTCGACTTCGGCGCGGGCGGCATCAAGCTCGTCGAGCTGATGAACGAAAAAGGGCGTGCGCGTCTCGTGACGTACGCCTTCGTTGAGCGTTCGCCGGAGGAGTCGCAGGAAAACTATCTCGACAATCCGGCCAAGACGGTCGAACTGTTGAAGAAGATGCTGAAGAAATCGAAGACGACGACGCGCAGGACGATTTCCGCGCTGCCGATCGCTTCCGTTTTCAGTTCGATTATCAGCGTGCAGAAAACCGCAAAGGCGGAGGAGCTGAAAGAGGCCGTGAACTGGCAGGCGAAGAAGCTTATCCCGCTTCCGCTCGAGGAAATGACGGTCGACTGGAAACCGATCACGACGCCTACCACCGCTGCCGACGAAAAATACGTCCAAGTGCTTTTGACCGGTGCCGCCAAAACCCTGATCAAGAAATACGTCGATATTTTCAGCGCTGCCGGGCTCGAATTACTGAGCCTTGAAACGGAGGCGCTTGCGATGATCCGATCCCTTATCGGGCGCGACCGATCGCCGACGCTCCTGCTTGATGTCGGCACGGTACGCACGAACATTCTCATTGTCGAAAACGGCATTCCGTTCGTCAGCCGCAGCGTCGCGCGCGGCGGAGTCGATGTTACGAAAGAAATGGCGGCCGCGCTTGG
>JBPOIQ010000021.1:0-10261 GCA_052034355.1 Minisyncoccota bacterium | reverse complement strand
GAGCACGGTCTCGTCGGCGCTCCACACGGAGTTCTGCGACGCAAAACCCCCCGCATTCGCGGGGGGTTTTGGTTATTTGCTTTCGCCCTTCCTTCAGCTACACTATCCTCACCATGAAGAGAGAGAGTTTCTCTACGTTTGGCCGCTATTGGCAAAAACTCCTGAACGCGACCATCCTTGTCGCCGTTTTTTCGGTATCAGCGGCGATTCCGGCATTTGCGGCCGAGCCGAATGATCCGTATTACGGCTCCCAGTGGTACGTAAAAACCCTCGGTTTGCCGCAGGCTTGGAATTTCGCCAAAGGTTCGCCGACGGTGAGGGTTGCTGTATTGGATACCGGCGTCGATCTCACGCATCCTGATCTTAAGGATCGGCTTTGGACGAACAAGGGCGAGATTCCGAATGATCATATCGATAATGACGGGAACGGATATATCGATGATGTACGTGGCTGGGATTTCGTCGGCAATGACAATGACCCGAATCCGGACATGACTGATCTCACTCGGACAGAGGGGATTAATCATGGCACCTTGGTGGCTGGCTTGATCGGCGCAGCCGGTAACAACAACGAGGGTGTGGCGGGCGTGAATTGGTCCGTCGAAATTCTCCCTCTTCGCGTCCTTGACAGCGGTGGTTCCGGACGCACAGCGAACGTCGAAGCGGCGATCCGCTACGCGATTGCGCAAAAAGTAAAAGTGATCAATTTGAGTTTTAGCGGCGGAAGCTATAGCGATTTTTTGGCTGAGGCATTACGTGCGGCCTATCGTGCGGGTATTATCGTTGTGGCGGCTGCGGGCAACGAGGGTGATACGCAAAACGGCGGTAATCTCAACGTCTATCCCGAATATCCCGTATGCTATCGCGGGACGGTGGGGGAGCCGATCTTGATCGGCGTTTCCTCGCTCGATATGCAAGACCGTCATTCGAGCTTTTCAAGCTACGGATCCGACTGCATTACCGTTTCGGCTCCCGGTGAAAATATCACGACGACGCAGGTGTACCGCGCCAACATTGCCCCATATGCAAAACCGTACGGGAACGGCTGGTCCGGATCATCGCTGGCGGCGCCTCTTGTCTCTGGATTGGCAGCGCTCTTGTTCTCGATTAATCCGGCATTCACGCCGGCAGAGGTGCGCGCGATGATTACCGCGCATGCTCAAAATGTCGATGCGGTGAACGGAGTTTTTGCCGGACAGCTTGGCGTCGGCCGTGTGAACGCCGCCGCTTCCGTCGAGGCGGCTATGGTTGCTGTACTTGCAGTACCTGCCGCAGAGGTTCCGATGCAAGGTATTCCCGCTTCGCCGCCGTCGTTTGGCGAATTGGTGAAATCACCCGCCTCGTCTGCGGTGTATTATAAGGCCCAAGATGGCAAGCGTTACGTTTTTCCGAATGCGAAAACGTACGCGACCTGGTTCCCGGATTTTGCCAAGGTAAAAACGATCACGATTGCGCAACTCGCGAGTCTTCCGATCGGCGGCACGGTCACGTACCGTCCAGGCACGCGCTTGCTCAAGTTGCAGACCCGTTCTGAAGTGTATGCGGTCAGTAAGAATGGCGTCTTGCGCCACCTGGCTTCAGAGGAAGTGGCGCGCGAAATATTCGGTTCCCAGTGGCGAACGCTCGTCGACGATCTACCCGAGGCCTTTTTTGCGGGATACCGGGTTGGGCCGGTTATTGTGAACTCAGCAGACTACGCAGCCTTGGCGGAACGCACCTCGTCTCCCAACATTGATATCGACCGGAATCTTCAATCGAACCCGCTTTTCAAACCCTAAAACCCCACGTATACTGGGGCCAGACTAAGCATCTCCTGTTTTTCCTTTATGGCAGAAAAGCGTACCGCCGTCGTAACGGGCGGAGCCGGTTTCATCGGTTCGCACCTGTGCGAACGGCTCCTGGTCGACGGCCAGCGGGTGATTTGCATCGACAACTTCATCACGTCCGATGTCTCGAATATCGATTCTTTGCTGAAGAATCCGGATTTCGAGTTCATCAAACTTGATATCAACGAGCCGTTTGACCTCGAGTCGTACCCGGAGCTCGCGCGTTTCAAGCTGAACGTGCATGGCGTACAAGAGGTCTATCACTTGGCATGCCCGACGTCGGCGAAAAAGTTCGACAATCTTCGCATCCAGACGTACTTGGCGAACTCGGTCGGTATGCGCAACGTGCTCGACATGGCTGTGAAGTACAAAGCCCGCGTTTTGCATGCTTCGACGGCGGTCGTTTATGGTCCGCGTCATGCCGACGGTTCGAAGTTCAAGGAAACCGATTTCGGCATTACGAACCATACTTCGCCGCGCGCTTGCTACGACGAAGGCAAACGCTTCGCCGAAACGGCATGTTTCACCTACGGCTCCGTCTTCGGTCTCGATGTGCGCGTCGCTCGCATCTTCCGCACGTACGGACCGCGTCAGCGCCTCAATGACGGCGAGATGATGCCGGACTTCGTGCTGGATGCGCTTGAAGGACGCGATCTCGTCGTTTACGGAGAGGAAAAATTCAGCACCGCTCTGTTGTTCGTCACCGATTTGGTCGACGGCTTGATCCGGTTGATGCAGGTTTCGAAAAATCCAGGTCCTGTCAACTTTGGCGGTGACGAAGATTTGATCCTTGCGGATGTCGCTCGCAAGGTCGTTGCCATGACCGGCTCGAATTCTCAGGTGAGGTTCGAAGCGCCGCTTTTGTTCATGACGCCCCTCGGCCTTCCGGATACGCGCCGCGCCGTCGACGAGCTTGGTTGGATCCCGCTCGTCCGCCTGGACGACGGTCTCAAGCGCACGATCGAATACACGCTGGTCACCAAGGGCTTGGCCAAGAATTTGTAGCATGCAGAAACGGATCATCGTCATTCCGGCGTACCGCGAGGAGCGGGCGATTGCTGATGTGGTGCGTTCCGCGCTCGCTGCGGCGGATCGCGTTTTGGTGGTGGATGACGGGTCCGATGACCGCACGTCGGAGGTGGCCGCCTCGGCCGGCGCCGTTATCGTGCGGCACGCGATCAATCGAGGATTGGGAGGCGCTCTCGGAACCGGTATTGAAGGCGCTCTGCGCCTGGGCGCGGACATGATCGTGACGATGGATGCAGATGGTCAGCACCGCGCGGAAGATGCTAAGCGTATTTTTGATCGTCTGGCGGAAGGTGACGTCGATTTCGTGATCGGTTCTCGCATGCTCGAACAAAAGGGGAATATGCCGCTCGCGCGCCGTTTCGCCCAGCGTTTCGGAAACGCTCTCACGTTTTTTCTCTACCGCAAATGGGTATCGGACAGCCAAAGCGGACTTCGCGGCATGACGCGCCGGGCGGCCGAACGGATCGAAATCCGCTCCTCGCGCATGGAAGTCTCGTCCGAGTTCGTCAAGGAAATCGTCGATAAAAAATTGCGCTTGGCGGAAGTCCCGATCGAAGCCGTGTACACCGAATATTCCCTGTCGAAAGGTCAGAGTTTCGCTGTTGGCATCGAGACAGCATTGAAACTGATCTGGCGCAGGTTACTTGATTAGTATGACCGTCATTCAGATCGTCCTCATTCTCTTCGCCGTCTTCGGCTTCGCAGCCGCTGTTTCGCGCTATCGCCGCGGCGGTCTGTCGTTCCGTCAGTTCGCGCTCTGGTCGCTTCTCTGGGTTGGTGTGGCCGGCGTTGCGTTGCGTCCTGAGAGCGCGACGATCGTGGCTCGTCGTTTAGGTGTTGGTCGCGGAGCGGACGTCGTCGTCTATCTCGCCCTTGCGGCCGTCTTCTATCTGCTGTTTCGCATGCTCGCGCGTTTGGAAGACCATGAACGCCAGATCACGCGCCTGACGAGAGAATTGGCGCTCAAAGACCTGGAAAGCCATGAGCGCTCCTAAAACCGCTATCGTCGTCGTTTCTTGGAATCACGGACGTTTTCTTGCTGACTGCTTCCGCGCGGTTGAGAATGCCGGTATCGCTCCAGGCTCCGCCACGCTTATGATCGTTGATAACGCCTCGCCGGACGGCAGCGGCGACGTGATTGCGAACGAGCTCTTGTCTTCTGATCGAAAAACGACCAAGGGTGGTTTTCCGTGTGTCTTTTTCAAGAACTCGGTCAATTTGGGATTTTCAGGAGGCAATAACCAGGCCATGCGGCAGGCGCTCGCAGAGGGATATGAGTACGTGTATTTGCTGAATCCTGACACCGAAGCGCAGCCCGGTTTCTTGGACGCCGCGATTCGTGTCATGGAGTCCTATGCGTCGATCGGGATCGTGCAGAGTTTTTTGCGGCTGCACCCGCACACCGAACGGGTCAATTCCTACGGCAACGAAATTCATTTTCTCGGTTTCGGCTATGCGGGAGGGGAGTCGCTCGCGGTGACCGACCCAGACGTGCAAGCGAAACTCGTGCAGCGCGATATCGCGTACGCCAGTGGCGCCGGCATGCTGATCCGCGCGTCGTTGATTCGCGAGATCGGCTCTCTGGATGAAGAGCTCTTCGCATATCACGAAGATTTGGAATATTCATGGCGCGCCCGGCTCGCGGGGTACCGTGTCGTGCTCGCGCCCGATTCGACGGTGTTCCATAAGTACGAATTTTCCAGGAGCATCGCGAAATATTATTGGATGGAGCGCAATCGTCTGATCGTGCTCATGCGTTTGTATCGCTATCCGACGCTGCTTCTGATCGCTCCCGCGTTTTTGGCGATGGAACTCGGTCTTTGGGCGTTCGCGTTCAAGAGCGGGTGGTGGAAGGAAAAAGCGCGCGCCTACCGATATTTTTTCACGAAGGAACATCTCGAGAAGCTTGTTGTCGCGCGCGCCAAGGCGCAAAAAGAGCGCCGTGTCTCCGACCGGAAAGCGACGCGGCTTTTTACCGGGCGTATCCTCTTCCAGCAAATGCAGCCGACGTTGCTTACGCGCGTGGCGAATCCAATCTTCGCGGCGTATTGGAGCATCGCCCGGTTGATTCTTTGGTGGTAGCTATGAACGTCGCCGTCGTCGTTTCGACATTTCCGCCGTATTCGGGAGGCATGGGGAACGTCGCCGCCGCCCATGCGGAGGCGCTTCGTCGCGCGGGTCACGCCGTGACGGTGCTTGCCCCGGGGCATGGCCTTTTGCCGTTCGCGCGTTTTGGCAACGCCGCTTGGACGCCTCAATTGTGGTGGAGGCTTCGCGGTTTTGATGCGGTCGAGCTGCATTATCCGTTTTTCGGCGGTGCGGAATGGGTCTGGCTTTGGAAAAAAACGTTCGGTCGGAACACGCGTTTGTCGATCCTGTACCACATGGATACGGTCGGCCGAGGCGTGCTGTCCTGGATCTTCCGCGCGTATCGCTCGATGTTTCTTCGGGCGATTTTCCGCTCCGCTGACGCCATCATGGTGACGAGTCGGGATTATCTCGCCTCATCGCAACTTTCCTTCTTGAAGGACGATCCGCGCGTGCGCGAAACGCCTCTCGGCGTCGATACGCACCTTTTCGCGCCCGGCGGCGCAAGGAAGAACGCGCTCTTGTTCGTCGGCGGTCTTGATCGCGCCCATTATTTCAAAGGCGTACCCGTGCTGCTCGAGGCTTTTGCTTTGTTCGCGCACGCGCTGCCGGAGGTCGAATTATGGATCGTCGGCGACGGCGACCTGCGCGCTTTGTACGAAACGCTTGCTGCGAAGACGGGGTTCGGCGGCCATATGCGCTTTTTCGGACGCGTGACCAATGAGAAGTTGGCAGAATTGTACCGCCAGGCGCGCGTGCACGTTTTGCCGTCCGTCGACCGTTCCGAGGCCTTCGGACTCGTGACACTCGCTGCCATGGCAAGCGGCATTCCCTCGGTCGTGACCGATCTTCCCGGCGTGCGCAGCCTGATCGAGCCTGGAAAAACCGGAACGGTCGTTCCGCCGAACGATCCTTCTGCGCTGTCCGATGCCTTGCAAGAACTCCTTGCGTATCCGGAGCGAGCCGAAATGATGGGGCGAGCCGCCCGCGTACGCGCTCTGCATGTATACGACGCTTCGGTAACGGATCGTTTGGCAGTTGAAACGGTGTGCGGTTGACGGTATGCAAGAAGAATCAGCAGACGTGCTCGATGCCTGTTCCGGATACGATCGCGCGGCTCGGTCCTACGACGTTTGGAAGTGGCAGGAATTTTGGCGGCGTAACGAAACGCCATGGGTAGAAAAAATACTCCGCGGCAGGGCGACTGGAAAAGTTCTGGATGTCGGTGTCGGCACCGGTCGGTATGCGGAACTCGCACGATCGGCCGGCCACGAGACGTACGGCATCGACGTGAGCGAGCGGATGCTGGATAGCGCGCGTGAAAGACTCGGTCTGCGAAACCTCGAGTCGTTTTTATTGAGGGGTGATGTGACCGATCTTCCGTTTGGGGAAGCGGTATTCGATCTCGTCATCTGTTGTCGTGTCCTGTCCCACGTCGATAATCTGAAGAAAGCATTGGCGGAAATGCATCGCGTGTTGAGAAAAGGATCTTTTGCTGTGATCTCCGAGGTCGATGGGCGGCATGGGTATGAGACGACACGCATACCGATTTCCAACGAAAAATACGTCGACATTCGCGTGTATAAGTATGCGATGGAATACATGATGGATGAGGCGATGAAGGCCGGATTCGCCATACGCGATCGTAAGATATTTTACGCATCTGATCTGGCGTGGAAACCGGATGAGCGGACGTTTCCTTCGATCGATTGGTCCGGGCACAGGCCTATTTTTTATCAGCTTGTACTTGAGAGAAAAATTTGAGTTTCTTTGCAGTGGTATCGCGGGTATTGACAATGCTTCACAAGAGGGTACCATCATCGCGCGTGAAATGCGTTTCTTTTAACCTTCGGAGGTTACGATGCCCGAGCAAGGCAAAGAGAGTAACGATCTATGTCCTGGCTGCAAGAGTGGCCGCCTGCGACATGATCTGGTTTCCGTACAGACGGGTCTGACGGATCGGGGAGTGAGGGGTAGCCCAGTCCACGAGGATGCGGTCAGTCTGTATCTCGCCTGTCGCGCGTGCTCCGCCCTCTACCTGGCCGCGCAGCGCGGCAAGACGATCTCGGAAATCATGGATGTTCAACTGAAGGCGTTCGTGTCTCAGGGCACGAAGTGTCCGACGCAGTGCGCGAAGTGCGATGGCAACTTGCAGCGTCGAGCGGATACCGTCGCTTCAATGAGTTGGCGTCGCCTGGCGCCTGGCGGTGAGTCTGAACGTTACCGTCCGTTCCTCTGGTGCGATGGCTGTCTGCACGTCGCCTGGGCTTCGGCTCCGGATACGGCGCTGGACGTCGAAGCATTGAATTGCTGGCTGCGCGACGGCATGTTGCCGTAATCGCCGTTCTTCTTTGAGCGGCGTTTTTTATTTGAAGGTATTTTTGCTATACTTCAGGTGCATGCGCATTTGTTTTATTTCAAATCTTTTCCCGCCGTACGGGCGCGGGGGCGCTGAACGCGTCGTTGAGGAGGAGGCGCTGGCGCTGAGGGCGCTCGGGCATGATGTTTCGATCATCACGGCCTGCCCGCTGCCGGAAGACGGTTCGCTTGAGCCGCGGATGACGGTCGAGAACGGCCTGCGTGTCCACCGCTTTTTTCCGCTCAATTTCTTTTTTTACGGCGAACTCGGACAGCACGCTCCGATTGCCCGTCTGTTTTGGCATCTGCGCGACGTCGGGAACGGGCAATCCGCCGGCATGGTCGAACGCATTTTGAGAATTGAACGTCCGGAGATCGTGCATACGCATAACCTGAAAGGCATCGGCTACGGCATTCCGGCCGTTTTGAAAAAACTTCGCATTCGCCATGCGCATACCCTGCACGACGTGCAGCTCGCGGTGCCTTCCGGCTTGATCTTGAAAGGAAAAGAAAAAGGAGTCGGTGTGACTGATCCGCTCAGTCAACTGTTCGCCTCCATGGCGCGCAATCGGTTTGCATCGCCGGACCTTGTCATCTCCCCATCGCGGTTCTTGTTGCGATTTCATGAAGAGCGCGGCTTCTTTCCGCATTCGCAAAAAATCTTGCTGCCAAATCCCGCGCCGAACGTGCCGCCCGCAAGACATGCAACGTCTCCGGAAACGCGCTTCCTGTTCCTAGGGCAAGTCGAGACGCATAAAGGGATTCTGGTGTTGATCGAAGCCTTCCGCCGTTTGGTGAAAGATCGTCCGAAGGCTCGTCTAGACATCGTCGGGGCCGGATCGGCGGTGGACGCCGCTCGCGCCGCAGCCGGAAAAGACGTGCGCATCTCGTTCTACGGCAAAAAAAATCCGACGCAGTTCGCCGACATGTTCTCGAAGACGGATTACACCGTAGTGCCGTCGTTGTGCTATGAAAACGCTCCGACCGTGATCGTCGAAAGTTTCGCATATGGCGTCCCGGTTGCAGTCGCTTCGATCGGCGGCGCTGCCGAGCTCGTCCGTCACGAAAAAAACGGCTTCGTTTTTGAGGCGGATAACGTCGGCGCCTTGGTCGCGACGCTCGCGCGCGCCTGCGACGAAAAAAGCGCGTGGCCCGACCGTTCGCGCGCCGCCGTGCGCACGGCCGAACTTTTGATCGCGCCGAGGCACGCCGCCCGCCTCGAGGCCTTGTATGACGGCCGCGACCCCGCCCTTGAAGAACGGGAAGTAATCGTGCCGATGCGCTACGAACCCACGTTTATTTGAGGGAGTAGCGGAAAATGAACAGTTTGCCGCCGTCGATGTCTTGCCAGTCATCGGCGGTTTTTTTCGCTTCTGCGATCACGCGAGCGGAGTCGGTCCAGTAGTCGTTGATTACGAAGAACGCCGTCGGGACGTTCACTTGCCGCATGGTGGAGTTCATCGTCTCGCGCGTCGCACCTTCGTACACCATGGAGAGATACGATTGGTACAAGGGCGCTCCTGTCGGAATCGAATAGTAGAACTGCGATCCGTAGTAGGTCCGGAAGCCGAAGCGTTGGAGAGCGGCCGCAGAAACCGATTGATTGGCGAGAACGACGTACGGAGAGATGCCGTGCTCGCTGATCCATTCGGCGGCGTGCATGTCGTGGATCGAAGGCGAGTATCCGCGACTATACCGATAGTCATCAAGGCGCGGGAACGCGGCATACGTCAGCGCGGCAATGAGCGCGGAGAGGAGGACTGCGTGAAAAACGCGCATGCTCGCGTCGGCTTTGCCGAGCGCGCGCCACCACCAAGCCACGCCGGCAAGCACGAGGGGCGCCAGCGAGAGGAGCGCCGCTTCGTAGAGGCGTTCGGCATAATTCGCTTGTTCGTACCCGATCACGTCCTTGAAGGTGAATCCCGCACGCAGCAGGGCGACGGAAATCAAGAGCGCGAGCGAGAGGCTGCCTGCGGCGAAGGCGGAGCGGCGATAGCCTTTGCGTCGGAGCAGGAGCCAGGCTCCGATCCCTGCGAGTCCGAAAAGCAGGAGGTCGTGGTTGCGCGCCGCGAATTCGGCGAAATCGAGCAGAGGCCGGTAGCGCGTCGAGATGCCAGGAGCCTCAAGAGGAATGCCGAGCAGCAGTTCGGGGATCGGTTTTTTGAATGCGGCAAAGAGAGAGGCACCGCCGTTACCTTCGCGCACGGAAAAAACGAATGGGATGGCGATGGCGGCCGCAGCGGCGGTGAGGCCAAAGACGATCGTCTTGATCAGGCGAGCTATGCTGACGCCGTCATGCCGGAGTTTTGCGACCATGAGCAAGGCTACGGCCATGAGCGCTGGAATTCCGGCGAGAGGATGCGTCGCAGTCGCGGCGGCCGCAAGTGTTATCACATAACCGAGCGGGGGACGGTGCGCGTGCAGCCAAGCCGCTCCCAGGAGCATGGTGAGCAGGAAGAAAAGATTGGCGAGGCCTTGCGGCGTCGTGGACGCGAACATGCCGAGCGGAAGAAGAAAGACGCCGAGCGAAGAGATGAGCGCGAGCGGACGGGGGACGCCGTAGCCGCGGCGCAGGAGCCAGGCGGCGGAAGCTGGCAAGAAGAGCGCGGCAAGCGCAGGCAGCAAAAACCGATCGACGGATTCGACGGAAATGCGGAACAGATGTAAAAACGTCGTGACCAGGGCGTATTGTCCGATGTAATACGGCGTCTTTGGCGTAATTTCACCGGCGGAGACGATCAAGGATTCGGCGGCTTGATGTACGAACGGGTCAAACCCGTAACCGACGGCATAGACGAGAACGAGGGGGGAGAGCAATGTAAAAAGATGCAGCGACGCGGCGGCGAGCGTGAGGTGCGGATAGCGTCGGCGATAGCTCAAGCCGATCAAGCAGAAGGTCGCAAGCGCGATCCAGAGAAAGTAGACGGGTGAGACGGCTTCCCAAGGCGTGCGCAACGCTT
>JBPOIQ010000022.1:0-5727 GCA_052034355.1 Minisyncoccota bacterium | reverse complement strand
GCGGAGACGATTTCGTTGCCGAGCTTCTCGGACATCGAGCGGCCCTTCACGGCGTTGGCGGCATCAATAATCCAGCGGAAACCGAGCATGATGCGGCGTTCTCCGCGCACCGGGATCGGAATCTGGTAGTTGGCGCCACCGACGCGGCGGGATTTGACCTCAACCTGCGGCATGACGTTCTTGAGCGCTTCGTCGAAGACTTCGATCGGATCTTTCTTCGTCTTCTCGGAGATGAGTTCGAGCGCGCCGTAGACGATTTTCTGGGCGGTCGACTTCTTGCCGTCGCGCATCACGTAGTTGGTGAGCTTGGCGACGGTTTCGGAGCTGTACTTGGCGTCCGGTTTGATCAGACGCTTGGGGGCTTGTTTGCCTCGCATAGGAATTCTATTTCACGTCTGATTTAGGACTTGACCTTCGGACGCTTGTTGCCGTAGAGCGAGCGGCCGCGGCGGCGGTCGGCGACGCCCTGCGTGTCGTAGACGCCACGGACGATGTGATAGCGGACACCCGGAAGGTCTTTGACGCGGCCTCCGCGGATCATGACGATCGAGTGTTCCTGGAGGTTGTGGCCAACGCCCGGAATGTAGGCGGTGACTTCCATGCCGTTCGAAAGACGGACACGGGCGATCTTACGCAAAGCCGAGTTCGGCTTTTTCGGGGTCATGGTCGTGACCTTCACGCACACGCCGCGCTTGAACGGAGAGCCTTTCGGCATCATTTTCTTGCGGCGCTTGATCGTGTTGTTCACGGACTGCATCGCGGGCGACTTGGACTTGACCTTCACCGGGCGGCGAGGGTTCTTGATCAATTGATGAATGGTAGGCATGAGAATGGTTACAAAACGCAACTCACGAAACCCTCAGGGGTTCCGTGCTTCGACTCGCCTCCTCCGCAGCTATGCAGGATTGGCGACCATATTCACTACATCGCCGGAAAAGCCTTTCCCTAAAGAAAAACCGCTCCGAGCGAGTAATTCGACAATCGGAACGGTATCATTTGAGGCCTAAGGCGTCAAGGACGCGGGTCAGACCAGTTCGAAGACGCGCAGGAGCTCGGGTCCGCCAGACTGCGCGTAGCAGAACACGCGGAGAGTGACCGAGCGTACATCCTTCTTTCGCGGAATGTGCCATCCCAGTACATGAGTATGAATCTCTCCGACGATCTTCTGAAACGCGACCTCCTGTTCAGACTGACCCACCAACGACAAGCCGATGGAAATCTCGGTCAACCCGTTCGGAAGATACGACGGAGCGAATGTCACGACGGCGCTGAGAGGAGTGCCGACCCTGATAGATCGCCGCAATTCACAGACCGCCTCGTGGGCTTTGCGATACGTCTTCGCCGCTTGCGCCACCGCCTCGAACAACGGGGCGGAATCGACTTCATCGAGCGAGCTTCCCTCAGGATGGTTGGGTGGGAGCCACTGCAGCACGCCGGAGATGCCCGCCAAATCCTGGCGACTGAACGTACGTGCGACCGAAATCCAGAGCCCTTGCGCCAGATCTCTTGCTCCACGACACCTCTGCTCCGCGCTGAGGCGCAGCACGCCTCTGACAACCCTGTTGCGATGCGCGCACGGTTGATCATTCGGTGTCTTCTTGAGCAGATCGACCATGACCTCCATGAGACCCGGATCCTGCCGTTTGACCATCTCAACGATGACATCCAGCAGAAGGTCGGCTTCCGACTCCGAGTCGGTTTTCCGCCATCGTTGAATGACGTCCTCGATCAGCGCTGTCTTGTACTTGATCAGGACCGGCAGCTTGCCGGTTTCCACCTTGGAGCTTTCCTTGCAGGCCGGCGTGAGACGCCAGAGCTCGATCGCCGCTCGAACCCAGGCTTCGAAGGGCTTCGCCCCCTCGACATCCTCGATCGCCATCGAGAGAAGGATGAGCATGCGCAGGGCACCCTCATCATCCTCCGCTTTGACGGCGCGTCCGCACATCTCCCTGATGAGCGCCGGGCGTTCTTCACGCGATGCGCGCGCGAAGAGTTCGAGTTCAGACCACCGCTTCTCCGCTTCCAGTTTCTTCAAAAGACCACTCATACATTCTCCTTGCGGCCGAGGCCGCGCGAACCCTCCAAGGAGGGCATGGAAAAACGCGAGCCGAGGCGCGCCCACTCTCCCTACCAGATTTCGATAACCGCGTCAATCTGAAACCTGGAAACTTTTTCCGAAAAAGAAAAACGCTCCAGTCGAATCGTTCGACAAACGGAGCGCGAGATCAAGAAGGAAAGACGGACGATTACGGATCGTCGACAACAACGAGCGCAGTCGCAACTCCATCGAGCGTACCCAGGCCAATGAGGTACTGGCCTTGTTTCCAGCGACGAAGCACTTTCTGAATCCGCGCGAGATCAGCATGTTGGGTTAGCGAGCAGAGCAAGGCTTTGACGAGCAGGTCGTAGAGCCATACACGAAGCATCACGCGCGGCCCGCGCCCATTCGACATCAGCTGGCCGAACGCCTGACCGATCGCGTCATTCACCTCGGCGAAGCGCCGCTGTCCGGAAGGCTCCAGAAGCACGGCATCGAAGAGAGATCTCACGCTCCTGCCAACGACTCGCTGCGCCAGGTCAGCCTGCGACAACGGGAAGATTCGCACCTTGCTGACGCCCATTGAACGCGTGGCTTCCAAAACATCCTGCTCCAAACCAGCATCGTTCGGCGCGTAGTCCGGTTGCCAACCTTGAAACGCGCTCGTGATTGCGGCGAGCTCCTCGCCCTTTCCGGGAAAACGATGTTCCCAATAAGCGACGTCGCTCACGTTCGAATCGGTCGCCCAAAGCTCGATATCCATTTCTTCACCTCCAAGCAGACAACGACCATCACAGCAATAAAAAATGAATATGTCAACGCCCTAATCTTCTTTTTTTAAGATACTCGCCGAAATTCAAAATCCCAAAGCGCCGAACGCGAGATTGGAAAGCCCGTGAACGATCGTTCCGAAGATCAAGCCGTTCAAAAGGAGGGAGTCGATCAGGATCGCGAAGAGGAGGGCGGTCGGGCCGCGCGTTTCGAGCCAGGCGCGGGCGCGAAGATGTTTCGGATGCTGAAGCAGAAGCAGCAGGAATTTCGAGCCATCGAGCGGAGGCAGCGGAATGAGGTTGAAGGCGAAAAGCACGACGTTCACGGCCATGAGCGCTCCGAGGAAACCCGCGAGCGCGCTATCGACGGACATGAGTCCGGAGAGAGCCAAACCCCGATACGTAAGACCAACAACGACAAACAAGAAGAGATTCGACAGAGGTCCGGCCGCCGCGACGAGCACCGGCCCCCACTTTTGATTGCGAAGATTGTACGGGTTGTACGGCACCGGGCGTGCCCAGCCGAAACCGGCGAGCAGCGCGGCCAAAAGGCCGATCGGGTCGATGTGCGGGATCGGGTTGAGTGTCAGCCGACCCAGGCGTTCGGCCGTGTCGTCCCCTTGAAGCTTGGCCACGAGGCCGTGGGAAAATTCGTGAAACGTGAGCGCGGTAATAAATGCGAAAATCCAGACGAACGTTTGGAGCGGGTCGTTGAGGAGGTTGAGCAGCATACCTCTGAAGAATAGCGCAGGATTAAAAAAAGGAGTAGCTGGGAGGGCTACTCGATGTCGCGGGAAGTACGGATGTGAATCTCGACGCGCTGCTCACACTGCCTCCGCTTCATCTGTACGGTCGAGACGATCCAGAGATCCTCCCCCTTTGGCACATCAGTCCAAAGTTCGACTCCTGCGTTGTGCACGGATGGGAAGGTGTACGTGGAAAGCCGTTTCGTGGCCGGGTCGTCCACATACGCATGGAAGGCATGTCCTTCTCGCACAATGCGCCCGACGCGCGGAAGCTTGAGGTTGAGCGCGGCACATCTGGCATTTTCCTTGGCCTTGTACTCATTCTGGCAGGCATTACAGGCATGAACGCCATACGCAGCCGCTCCAAGCAGAACGATCGCTCGCACAACCCGTAGGAACTCTTCCTTGACGATATAACTTGCGCCGCGAAAGTACGAACCGATACGTGCTGTGGTCGATCTGGTGACACGTGCATCAGGAAGGTTTGCGGACATGATGCCTCCTGCACCCGATCTACGCTCTTCCGCGTCTTTTGTCAATACGCGATGTCTTCCATAGATCGTACATGCAGGATCAACCGATCCCCTTCTCCACGGAACTCTCCCGGGGCGTCGATGTACTCGACCCACGAGGCATCGCCGGGAAGGACGTCAAAAACGATACGCACCCTTTCCGCATACCGTTTCAACGGCGTAATCGTACCGCTGGCCGGATCGCGCACGAGAAAGACGCAGGCGTCGGCGTCCTGCAGAATGATTCGATCGACCGGTTTGATGACGGATCGGGTCGTCCCAGCACATCCTAGAACCCCAAGCGCACAAAGAACGAATTTCCTCATGGAATCCTCCTGCCCAGCGGCCTAACAAAGGCGGGCAGGCGATGTCAACATGCACTCTTGCCAACCTTCTGGAACCGTGTTACAGTCCCGGCACACTAAAAAGAACCCGATCGCTATGGCACGCCGCTGTGACGCCTGCGAGCGCGGTCCCCTCACCGGGAACACCCGCTCCCACTCCAAAATCGCGAGCAAAACCCGCCGCCTGGTGAACCTCCAGACGAAGACGATCTCCGGTGTGAAGATGAAAGTCTGCACCCGCTGCATCCGGACTCTCGCTCCGAAAGAAAAAGCGACCGCGTAAGCGGCCGTTTTTCTTTACCAACGCGTTCGTTTCAGAATCAAGCAAACGGTTTTTTTGCGACCAAATGGATGCGGTGCTGGAAAATTTCCTCGCCGCTCACGAGCGGCCACGGGCCTTTGTATTCATTCATCGCGAGAATCTCCCAACCGGCCCAAAGCACCTTGAATTCTTCAAGAAGCCAGAAGCTCATGTCCTTGCGATTGGCCCAGGCATGTTCGAGTCCGTAGACGGACAAAACGACCGCGCCGCCGGGTTTCAAGGACGATTGGATGCGTCCGAGCAACGCGCGGCATTCTTCTTTTTGCAAAAACGGCAGCGAGTTGATGGCGACGACGACGGAATAATACGCCGGGCGCAATTCGAATTCGCGGAAGTCACCTTGAATCGCATCGACCGTCAAACCTTGGCAGCGCTCGGTCGTGTACGCGATCGCCGCGTCGCTTTTGTCGATCGCGTCGACCATCATCCCGTTCTTGGCGAGATACTCGGCTTCAGCGCCGGAGCCGCACCCCAAATCGAGCGCGATGCCGCCATGCACATCAAGACGCGCAAACCAGTCCGTCAAAAGGCGGGCGGCGGGGCGCTCGAGGATGCGCTTTTTCAGATCGGCGATGGGATCGCTCATGCAGCCAGTATAGCAAAACGGCTCGGGAAAAAGAAAAACGGCCGTCTTGAACGGTCGTTTTTCATGGTCGGGGTGATGGGAATCGAACCCACTGCCTTTCCCACCCCAAGGGAACGCGCTACCAATGCGCCACACCCCGGTCGTCGCTTACCCGACCAGCTTCCGTTCGTCCCGCGCATGCGGGACTCACTCTCGCTGGTCGGCCGCTCCTCTTGCTCGCTGTGCTCGCATCACTCGGGCAACAGGCACGGCTTCGCGCTTCGCTTGATCTCAAAGCCAACAGATCCTAACGCATTTGTTGGAAAACGCAAAGGCTCCGCGGCGGAAGGCATGATTTGGCGAGTGAAGTCATGTGGGCTCCCCCCGACGTTACGTCGGGGGACGGCGTGTGGAAGACGGGCTCTTGAGA
>JBPOIQ010000069.1:0-4928 GCA_052034355.1 Minisyncoccota bacterium | reverse complement strand
TTTCGCTCTCATCTGCCTGGCGCCGCGCGAAGCGCGCGCGGAACCGCTCGCGGCATACGGAGAGGGCACGTTCATTGCCCGCGCCCGTCCATCCACGAATGTCTTCGTCTTCGGCGAAGTGCGGCTCTTGGAAGGTTCCGGCACCAAGCAGTTCGTGGAGTCGTTGGGCAGCGCCCTCTTCGGTTGCGGCGCCGACCTGCGCGGTGGTGTTCGCATCGAGACCGGCATCGGGATCGTCGGCCGCCACGAACAAGGCTGGCACACTCACGAGGTCGACGGAATCCGCCACCGCGTTTTCGAAAGCGGACGGATGACCGGCTGGGCGGAGGCGTTCCGCGTCTTCGTAAAAGGTCGCCGCATCAAGGCCTCCGGCGAAGTCCTGGTTGGCATGCCCTTCCCCTCGAGCGAAGACAAGAAACCCTTCATCGAAGGGCGTTACGGTCTTTCGTTCCTTCTGATCAAGAAGTTGGGCGAAAGAGGCCGTGTCCTGTTCGGCATCCATGTCGACGAGCTGAACACCCGCTTCAGCGACGGCATCGATCTGACGTATGAGATCGGTGAAAGAGAGCGTTTCTCCGTGCGGCTTTCCTTGGACTCCGGGCTCACTGAAGATGCTCCCGACTGGTCCTCTCGGATCAGTCTTGTCGCCGACCTCGAGTGATCGAGGTCTTTTTTATTTGATGCCGCGCTTTCCAGTCCACCCGCGAAGTATCTGGATCAATGCCGGAAGGCCTGGAATGATGATCATCGCCAAAATGACGATTTCAAAATTTTTCTTGATGATCGGCACGTTGCCGAAAAAATAGCCGCCGAAGGTGAAGATGGAAACCCAAAGCGCGGCGCCGAGAATGTTGTAAAGCGAGAAGACGGAAGCCTTCATCCGTCCAACGCCGGCCACGAACGGCGCGAACGTGCGAATGATCGGCAAGAAACGCGCGATCACGATCGTCTTGGCGCCGTAGCGTTCGTAGTACCACTGTGTCTTCTCAATATGTTCCTTCTTAACCGGCAGCCCGGCGAGCGATCCGGTTTCCAATACGCGGGCGCCGACCTTAAGACCAATGCGGTAGTTCAAGCCGTCGCCGAGCACCGCCGCGGCAAACAGGAGCGCCCATACGACCCACACATTCAAAACACCCGTCGCCGAAAAGGCTCCGGCCGCGAACAAGAGCGAGTCGCCAGGCAAAAAAGGCGTGACGACCAAACCCGTCTCGCAAAAGACGATCAAGAACAGCGCGACATAGATCCAGTTGCCGTACGTCGCGATCGCCGTACCCAGCGTAGCGTCCAGATGCAAGAGAAGATCAAGAAATTTCATAACCGCTTCATTCTACGCCATCTTGACAAAATGGTCATTTCGTGGTAACAACCCCTCATCCAAGAAGGAGGGGCACGTGCTCGACATCAAGACCAACGAGAAGATCACTCACATTCGCGTCCTGGCGAGCCAAGGCGCGATCAACTTCGACACCGACAAGCTTGAAGGCTTCGAAGGCGTCATCGCCGACGTGTTCGTGGAGCACGGCCTCGGAAAACGCGAGGAGCTCATGGAGGACTCGGTCCTGCTCGATCACGCCAAGTTGTTCATCGGCGCGCTCAGCATGATCTTCCCCAAGATCAAGACCGTCACGATCAGCCGCAGCATGAGCTCGTCCGACGGCGGCGGGCGCTGCGACTGGAAGAAGTTCACGCGCAAGGCCGACAACACCTGGTCGTTCCGCTTGCTCTAGGGAGCCCAACGGCTCCTTTTTCTTTTATCAAACAGGCGTTGACACGTCCCCGAGAAGTTGATATCCTCCCCCCGTTCGCCTTTCCGGTATACAATGAAACCTGCATGTCTCCGTAGCTCAATTGGATAGAGCGGCGGGCTTCTATCCCGAAGGTTGCAGGTTCGACTCCTGCCGGGGACACCAGCGAAATACAAATCTTCCGCGCGTTCGCGCGAACCGTTTCCTACAATGCGAGCAAGGCGAGCAAGAGGAGCGGCCCCGCGCAGCGCGGGGGTAAGCGACGACATGGCGGCCATCGTTCAGTGGTAGGACAGTGGATTGTGGTTCCACGAATGAGGGTTCGATTCCCTCTGGCCGCCCCATAAGAAAAGGTCTCGCATCACGGGACCTTTTCTTATTGAAGCAAGATTGACGATTTCAACTTTTTTTGCCATCATTTCACCGTCACGCAATCTTCAACCAGGAGCCCGACGTGAGCATCAGCAAGAAAGATAACGCCCTGCTGCACCTCGCCGTGGTCGTCGGATACGCACGCGCTTGCCTCTCGAGGGCCAAGCGTTACGACCTCGCCGACGCTGTGACGTACTCGTACAAGCACCTCGACCTTTCCGACTTTGCCGATCTTTCTCAGGAGCTGCGCGGTGCAGCGGAGTTCGAGATCTTCGAGCTCCTGAAGGACGGCTGTCTGTTGCCGAATCAGGGTCAGGACCTGGTCGCAGCAGTCCTCGCACATGACTACGCCGAGTGCTGGAATATGGCCAATTATGCTCTGTACAGAGCGAGGCATTACGACCGGGTCAACCCCGTTGATCTCAAGCCCGAGTGGCTCGCCTGACATCCCGTTCCAACGAACGGGTTTTTCTTTAAAAGGAAAAGTTGGAAATTATTTTACCGGCAGCGCGATCGTCACCGTCGCCCCCTTACCCTCGCCGTCGCTCTCAACCCACGCTTTTCCGCCGTGCGTTTCGAGATAGTGCTTTACGATGAAAAGCCCGAGACCTGTGCCGTCCGGCGAAGCCAGAATCGCACCTTGCGAACGGAAAAATTTTTCAAAAACGCGCTCGATATCCCCCTTCGAAAGACCGATGCCCTCATCCGTGAAGGAGCACGTCTGGTACGACTTGCCGTCGATCGACGCGTCGGCAACGCGCACGGTAATCGTCCCGTTTTCTTTGCAATACGTGATCGCATTGTCGGCGATGATTTTGAGAGCGAAGGAAATCTTCAGCTTGTCGAACGGGATCTCCTTCAATTGGCTCTTTGTGCGCTCGAAATTCCATTTCAATTTGCGCCGCGCCAACGCTTTTTCGGAATGGTCGCGGATATCCTGGACGATCTCCCACAGGAACGCGGGTTTGGCATCAATGACGAGTTTGCCCGTTTCGATATCAAGCGTCGCGAACACGCGCTCGAGCGTCTCGATAAGATAGACGCTGCGCTGACGCACCGTCTCGACCGCCTCGCGAAGCTCGGGACCGAGTTTATTGTCGGCCATGGCATCGGCCAAAAGCTCGCCGCTCCAGCGGATGGAAGAGAGCGGCGTTCGGAATTGATGCGAAACGACGTCGATGAATTCCGAGCGGGCGCGGGCGGTCGCTTCGAGCTGCTCGCGCGTTTCCTGCAGTTCGCGCACGGTTTCCTCAAGATGTTCCGCTTGGCGTTTCAAATCCTGGTCAGCCGTACGCAACCCCTTCGCCTGCACGAACGTCTCGTTTTCAAGCTCATGCAGCAACTTGACCTTTGCCGCCCACAAGACGGTTTCCGGTGTGAGACTGAGAAGATTTTTTACGACGGGCAAAAAGCCGTAGACAGCCTCAATGTCGGAGTAGGCTTGCTCAAACAGATTTCGCGACGTCGCGTGACCGAGCGTGACATGCAGCAGCTCATACCAATGCTGGAACAAAGCCGCCACGATTTCCCCGCACTCGGCCATGTTGCGCATGCGCGCCGGCTGGTACGGAATACCGTGCTGAAGATCGAGTTTTACGCCCTTCCATGGCGTTTCGCTCAGCGCGTTCGCGAGAATCCGTTCGCTCACGCGACGGCCAAAAAAGACGCGGCTCCGTTCGGCATACGCCGCCAGCAACGCCGAAGCCAGCGCGAGCAGCTGCGGCTCCGGCGCCAAAAGCTGCAACCGGAAAATCGGATACAGGCCTTTGGGAACAAGCGCGAGCGTTTGGCGGCGGATCGTTTCAACCGATAGCGCCCCTTTTGACGCGCGCACCAACTCCTCTTCCGCTTCGAGATACAACTTCGCGAAACGCTGCTCGCGATCGCCGCCTTTGGCGAGAAAAGCTTCGTCAGCGCGAAGTCGGTAGCGTTCGGCAAACACCGAATCGCCGGAGAGGCGTCCGAGCAGAGCAAAAACGTCGAGGATGGCGTCGGCCATACCTACTTCAGCAATTTTTTGTACAAAGCGCGCGCGTAAAGAGCCCCTGCAAAAAGGAAAGCGGCGCTGACCGCCTGCATCGCCGGAACCCACGGAAGGAAGAACCCGAGCAAATCGAACAGGTTGGCCACGCCGAGCGTCGTCGTGCCCAATGCGGACAAAATCCACGTCGCGTTCATCTTGGCCCCTTTGTTCAAGATGATGAAGTTGAACGACGCAATCGTCGCGCCGAAGCAAAAAAACGCCGTGATTGCTGGTAAAAAGTACGTGATGGTCGTCGTATCAATCATACGAAGTATTTCCTCCTACATTCTATCACGACTTGCGGCCTTTCCGCTTGTCGTGAAACGCCTTATACACTTCTTGCAAGTGCGAATCGGTAATGTGCGTATAGATTTGCGTCGTCGTTACCGATGCGTGCCCGAGAAGCGACTGCACGCTGCGCAAATCCGCGCCGTTCATGAGCAGATCGGTGGCAAACGAGTGGCGCAGCGTGTGCGGAGAGATACTCTTCGTAATGCCGGCCAGCTTTCGATAGTGTTCGACGATGCGCTGCACGCTACGTTGCGTCAGGCCCGAGAGCTCGTCGCGGCCTTTCGACGCACGATCATGGCTTACAAAGAGCATCGGGCTCATGTCGCGGCGTGCATCAAGATATTTTTTGAGCCACCCCTTGGCGTCGTCGGAGAAAAAGACGACGCGCCACTTCGAACCCTTTCCCTTCACGGAAAACTCGTTGCGATTGAAGTTGATGTCCTCGAGTTTCAAGCCGCACAACTCGGAAACGCGCAGTCCGGTCGACCAAAGCA
>JBPOIQ010000025.1:0-6762 GCA_052034355.1 Minisyncoccota bacterium | reverse complement strand
CTTTTTCCGAAGCCAGCCTTTTAACGACTTCTCGCGCTCAAGAGCTGTAAAAACTTCGGTTGTTTCTTCAAAATACACGAGTTTCTTACAGCCGTACTTCTTGGAGAAACCGTCTGCGGAGCCGGTTCTGTGTTCGTGCATCCGGCGCACTAAATCATTCGTAACGCCGACATAGAGCGTCCCGCTAGCGCTCGCCGTGATATAGACGTAATACATTCTCCTCTGTCGCATAGCCTTCTTGTCATCCTGAGTGAAACGAAGGATCCCTCTCCGACTGGCCGCCCCCCTTTTTGTCATCCTGAACGAAGTAAAGGATCCCTCTCCTGGATTCGATCCACTCGGAAAGGGATTCTTCGCTGCGCTCAGAATGACAGGGTGTGAGGTTGGGGTGTCAACAAACTAAAAGCTCCCCATGCGGGGAGCTTTTGTTTTTAAATGAGGGGCGGTCGATTCCTCGGATTCAATAACGGCTTGAGAAGCCGTTGAAGAATGTTGCCGCATATGAACGTGGCTAACAGAAGAATAATCCCATCTTTCCAGCCCATTCCAATGAATCCACTCGTAACCCCCACGGTCCATACAACACCGCCACCGTACGCAATGTATCGACTCCAAGTACCTCGACCTTCGGTTCCAAAAACAATTAAGAACGTACCGACCAAACCGAGAATGTATTGGAGCATATTATTTCACCACGTTCTTCAAGTACTGACCCGTGAGCGAATTTTTGATTTTGACGATCGCTTTCGGCGTGCCTTCGGCGACGAGCTTGCCGCCCTTGTCGCCGCCTTCGGGGCCCATGTCGATGACCCAGTCGGAGCATTTGATGACATCGAGGTTGTGTTCGATCGTGACGACAGTGTTCCCCTTCTCGACCAGCTGGTCGAGAACGCCGAGCAGGCGCTTGATGTCTTCGAAGTGGAGACCGGTTGTCGGCTCATCGAGAATATAGAGCGTCTTGCCGGTGGCGCGGCGCGAGAGTTCGGTTGCGAGCTTCACGCGCTGGGCTTCGCCGCCGGAGAGGTTCGTGGCGGGCTGCCCGAGCTTCAGGTAGCCGAGGCCGACGTCGTGGAGCACGTCAAGCTTGTCGAAGATGGCCGGCACGTCCGAGAAGAAGCGGCGTGCTTCCTCGACTGTCATGTTGAGGACGTCGGCGATCGTCTTGTCTTTGATGTGGATCTCGAGCGCTTCGTGGTTGTAACGCGCGCCCTTGCACTCCGGGCACTCGACGAAGACGTCGGGCAGGAATTGCATTTCGATGCGCTGATAGCCTTCGCCAGCGCAGGTTTCGCAGCGGCCTCCGCCCTTCACGTTGAAGGAGAATTTTCCGGCGTCGTAGCCCTTCATCTTGGCTTCCGGCACTTCGGTGAAGAGGTCGCGAATGGCCGTAAAGACGCCCGTGTAGGTGGCGGGGTTCGAGCGCGGCGTGCGGCCGATCGGCGACTGGTCGATCGTGATGATCTTGTCGATGTGTTCGATACCTTTGATCGACTTGTGCTCGCCCGGTTCTTCCTTGGCGCGATAAAATTTCTTTTCGAGCGCGCGAGCAAGAATATCAATAACAAGCGAAGACTTGCCGGATCCCGAAACGCCCGTCACGGCTACGAGCTTGCCGAGCGGGATCTTTACGTCGACATTCTTCAAGTTGAAGGCCGTCGCACCGAGAATTTGAATGGTTTTGCCGCTCCCCTTGCGCGGCTCCTTGGGCGCAACGATTTTTTGCTTGCCCGAAAGATACTGACCCGTGAGCGAGTCCTTGTTTTTCTTGATGTCCGAGGGCGTGCCTTCGGCCGTGATTTCGCCGCCGAATTCGCCGGCGCCCGGACCCATGTCAAAGACGTAATCGGCCGCTTCGATCATCGCTTCGTCGTGCTCGACGACGATGACCGAGTTGCCGACATCGCGGATCGACTTGATGGCTTCGATCAGCTTGTCATTGTCGCGCGGATGGAGGCCGATTGAAGGCTCGTCCAAAATATAGATGACGCCGGAGAGCGAGGTACCGAGCTGCGTCGCCAGGCGCACGCGCTGACCTTCGCCGCCCGAGAGCGTCGTGACCGAACGGTCGAGCGTCAGGTAACCCAAGCCCACTTCCAAAAGATGGAAGAGTCGCAAGGAAACTTCTTTCACGATTTGATCGGCGATCTTGCGATCGAATGGCGGAAGGTCGATTTTCTTGAATGTATCGGAGAGTTCTTCGATCGACATGCCGACGAACTCGGAAATGTTCTTGCCGACAACCTTCACGCCGAGCGCCTCCTTGCGCAAACGCTGGCCCTTGCAGACCGGGCAGGTGACGGTGCGCATGTATTCTTCGATCTCTTTGCGCATGTACTCCGAATCGGTCTCGAGATGTTTCTTCTCGAGATGCGGAATGACGCCCTGGAATTCGGCGTCACCGTGAAGCACCGCTTCAAGCGCTTTTTTCGGAAGTTCCGAAACGGGCACGTCCAACGAAAACTTGAGGCGATCCGCCAGCGTTTGAAGTTCTTTCATCATGCCCGTGCCGCTGCCGGCGATGCGCGTCCACGGCTTGATGGCGCCCTGTGCCAACGTCAGCTTGTCGTTCGGAATGACGAGTTCGGGTTCAGCCGTGAGCTTCACGCCGAGGCCGGTGCAGCCGGGGCAAGCGCCGTGCGGGCTGTTGAACGAGAAAATGCGCGGCTCGATTTCGGGCAGCGAAATGCCGCAGTCCGCGCACGCCAAGCGGCGGGACATGAGCAAGTCTTCGTCTTTTTTCTGCAAATAGACGTTCAAGAAACCGTCGCCCATCTCGAGCGCTTTGCCGACCAACGCCAGCATCTGCTTCTCGTCGTAGGCGGGGTTTTTTTCCTGAATGCGGGCGATGACCGCTTCGATCGTGTGACGCTTGTCGCGATCAAGGCGCTGCTTGGTGAGCTCTTCGATCGTGTAGAGCGATCCGTCGACGCGCGCCTCGCGGTAGCCGGCGCGGAACATCGCTTCGATCGCTTTCTTCTGTTCACCCTTTTCTTCCTTCACGATCGGCGCGAGCAGCAAAAGACCCTGATCCTTCGCGAGGGCGTTGATACGATCGACGATCTGACGCGGCGTCTGTTCGGAAACCGGTTTGCCGCACTGCGGACAATGCACTTTGCCGACGCGGGCGAAGAGCAAACGGAAAAAATCGTAAATTTCGGTGATGGTACCGACCGTCGAGCGCGGGTTCGAAGAAACCGTTTTCTGGTCGATGGCGATGGTCGGGCTGAGACCGGAGATCTCGTCGACGTCCGGCTTGTCCTGGAGTTCCAGGAATTGGCGGGCGTACGACGACAGGCTCTCCATGTAGCGGCGCTGGCCTTCGGCGTAAATCGTGTCAAAGGCAAGACTCGACTTGCCGGAACCGGAAAGACCGGTCACGACCACAAGCGCGTTTTTCGGAATATCGACGGAGACGTTCTTCAGGTTATGCGCGCGCGCACCGCGCACGCGAATCACGTCCGGAGCTCCGTGTTTTCCGCCAGCTTTGGAGATTTTTTTGCCAGCCATGCATCCAACGTTATGTCGGAAGGCACTCTAGCACGCGTCAAGAGAGCTGGCAAGCATCGAGGGCGAATACTGCGTCGTTCATCCTGAAAACGCTAGTCAAGAAAGCGAGCCGCGAGGACAAGGAAAATTTTCCGCCGCAGGTCTATCTGTTTCGACAATCAATGTTGAAGTCGGTGGTGATATAGCTGCTCAACTCACCTTCGTACGTGCAATTGTTGATGAAATTTTTTTTCTGCGTGGAAGAGTTCGTATACTCGCGACAAGGATTCCTGCTGCAAAGTTTTCCAAGATTTGCCGGGGAAATCCCGTCTGGCGTGTTATCAGATGTACCGATGCGTATAACCTGACCATCCGAATTTTTTTTCAAAGCATATCGTGGTGTTGGCGAATCGTCATACCCTTCGCAACCACAATGGTCACCACATGAACCAGTACCAACATCTTCATTATTGTCGGCCGCCTGACAGTCAACATCAAACTGCAAGCAGCTGTCGACAAACCCCTCACCTTCGATCGAGTTACCCGCCACGCCGCAATAGGACCAATAGCGGGATCCTAGACCATATTTTTTTCCAATCTCCGTATTGATTGTCCTGTCCCAGGCCGAGCATGCCTCATCAAGACTTCGATAACCCAGATCCTTCGCTCCTTGCGTCGTGATTTCAGCACACGTCGTACATTGTCCAAAAAGGACATCATCTTTGTTTTTTCGTGCCGTCGAAATATAAACTTCCTGAGAGAACCTTATATAACCTTCGTCGCCGTAACCGCCAAGAACTTGCAGACACGTATTCCATGTGTCATCGAAACGACCTTCGGGTTCGGTATTCCTGCCAGCTTGACACTTCCCATAATAAATACAGGGAAGTTCTGTACCTTTATTCGTATAGGTACCGACAGCCCCACACTCGATCACGGTCATCAAACTTGTCACCGCAATATTTTGAGCGATTAAATCTTCACACCAAGGAAGTGCGTTTGTTTCTGTTTTTACTTCAGCAAGCTGGTTACCAAGAGGCTTGAAACGGAGAAGTTCGGGATTGATCGTATTGAGCAGTAGATACGCGGAAAACGCGAGCACCAGGCCGATCAAGGCGTTCGTAATGCGTTTTTTCGCCGCGCCGATTTTTCCGCCGTCGCCCGCCGAGGTCAGGTACTCGAATCCGCCGATAATCATCATGATCGCGGCAACTAAGCCGATGATCGAAATGATGAATTGATAAATGACGTCGATATAATTCGCGAGATCCAGCACCGTGTTTCCAGTGTAGCCTTCGACCGGCTGCGGAAGAGGAATGGCGATTTCCGTTTTGATCGGATCACCCTGAGCCTGCACGAACGGCACGGCCAAAAAAGACAAAGCGACAACGGAGAGAACCGCGAAAAGCGAAAGGAACCGTTTACGGAGAGACATAACGTCGGATAAGCGATTCAAATGCGGCTTTAGGGATCGCGCCTTCCACGCGGCTACCGTTCAAGAAGAACGTCGGCGTTCCGCGCACGCCGGCCGCAAGGCCGTCGGAAAGGTCTTGCTGGATCTCGTCGAGACGCGCATGCACGTTCATGCAGGCGCGGAAGACCGCCATGTCGAGTCCGGATTGCTCGGCGGAGCGATCGATCTCGTCGCGATCCAATCCCCCATCGACAGCCGCTGCAAACAGACGGTCGTGCATCGGCCAGTATTTTCCCTGAGCCTCCGCGCATCCGGCACCCTCGGCCCCCAGCACCGCTTGCGGGTGCAGTTCGGAAACCGGAAAATCGCGGATGATCCAACGGACCTTCTCCTGGTATTTGGCGGCCAGCTCGCGCACGACGGTCGATTCCTCATTGCAGAACGGACACTCGTAGTCGACGAATTCGACGATGACGAGCTTGGCGTCGTTCGGACCGATCGCGGGATCGTCTGCCGTCGCCACGTGGGCAAAAGCGCCCTTCGGCACGTCGCCTGCCGGCGCCGTCGAGGTGAACTGGCTGGCATATTGCGGAAGGTTCACCTCTTCGCCGCGCGAGAGCATGCGGTAATACCCCCAAACGCGCCACAGGAAAAGGAGCGCCAGAGCCAGTGCGAGGCTCACGACGATGATAAGGCCTGTCGACGCATTCCCACGGCGATTCATATGGAAAAATGATACCACGGATTGACACGCCCCCGCACGATTGGTACGATTTGCACTAGCATTGCATCCCCTTCCACCTTTTATGAAGAACATCCTGACGCTCATCCAAGTCGGCATTTCGGTCCTGCTCATCGTCGCGGTCTTGCTCCAGCAGCAGGGCGTCGGTCTGGGCGCTACCTTTGGCGGAGACGGCAACTCGTTCCGCACCAAGCGCGGACTCGAAAAAGGCCTCTTCTACTTCACGATCGTCCTCGCGGCCCTCTTCATGGGGGTCGGCCTCGCCATCATCATCGTTTCTTAACTCTGAAGCCCGCTTGTCGGGCTTCCGTGTTTTTCTTTCGAACATGCCTTCGTATCGCGAACGATCAGGATCCCTGTTCGACCGCCTGAAGCGAGGCTGGAACCGACGGCGTCCGGTTGCTTTTCGCGAACACGACGGTTGGGACAAACGTCTCGTCCATTCGCTGACGTCGACCAAGCTCCCCACCTGGAGACAGATTCGCCACCTCCCCGAAGTCCTCTCCTCGAACGACAGTTTTCGACTTCGTCTCGGCATCGGGCTCTTCGCCGTCGGCTTGGCGCTCTTGGGAGGCGGTTTTTATTACTCCCATACGGTCATCGGCCCCTCGGTCGGTGGTTCGATCACGGAAGGCGTCGTCGGCTCTCCTCATTCGCTCAATCCCGTTCTCTCCCTTTCAAACGACGTCGATAACGACTTGTCTCGTCTCGTTTTTTCGCGCTTGTTCACGACCGACGGCAATGGTCGCCTTGCCCAGGATTTGGTTCAGGAATACGGCGTTTCGCCGGACCAGAAAACCTACAGCTTCAAGCTGCGCGAAGGCATGCGCTGGCACGACGGCCAAGCGCTTACGGCCGACGACGTCCTGTTCACGCTCTCGCTCATACAAGATCCGGCATGGAAGAGCCCGCTTGCGCCTTTTTTCAAAAACGTGACGGTTGAGAAACCTGACGACCTCACGATCAGCATGACGCTCAAGGAGCCTTACGCGCAGTTCCTGGCGCATCTCGATTTCGGCATCCTCCCCCGCCATGTCTGGAAAGACGTGAGCCCCACCGACGCGCAGATGGTTGAGGCGAATCTCAAACCGATCGGCAGCGGCCCGTTCAAGTTTGAAGA
>JBPOIQ010000059.1:0-34878 GCA_052034355.1 Minisyncoccota bacterium | reverse complement strand
CCGAGAGACTGCGCATGCTCGAGATCATGGGCGAGATTCACGTCACCGACTCGTTCTTCCCCGTGCTCGATTCCATCAAGCGCCGTATCGGCCTGCCCTGAACCGATCAGGACAGGCTTTTTCATTTAACGCCGCTCCTTTACAAGAACGGCAAAAACCGCTATCCTCCTTCGATATGCGCGAGCAGATCAACGAAGCGCTCGATCGGATCCGGCCGGCCGTGCATGCGCACGGCGGTGATATTGAAATCGTCTCGATCGACGAGGTGTCTGGTTCCGTCAAACTCGGCTTTCGCGGCGCCTGCGGACACTGCGCCTTGGTTCCCGTGACGCTCAAGCTCGGCGTCGAGCCGCTTCTCAAAAAAGAATTTCCTTGGATTGTCTCTGTGACGACTGAATGATATGGAATCCAACACGTATCTCGACAATGCCGCCAGCACGCCGCTTCGACCGGAAACCGTCGAAGCTCTTTCGGCGTCGTTCGCGACGTATGCGAACCCTTCGGCGATTCACGCGCTTGGACAGGATGCGCGCGCTCGGGTTGAAAAAGCCCGTACAGCCGTCGCCGAGTTGATCGGCGCGGATATTTCAGAGATCGTCTTCACTTCCGGCGCGACCGAAGCTAATAACCTTGCTCTTCGCGGCGTCCTTGAGCCGCTGCTCCAGGCCGGTCAACGTCCTCACGCGGTCACGACAGCGCTTGAGCATGCTTCCGTTTTGAAAACGTTCGAGTCGTTGGTCCAGCGCGGTTTGGAATTGACGATCGTACCGCCCGGCAAGGATGGCATCGTGGGCGTTCAGGACATGCTTGCCGCGGTGCGCGCCGAGACGGCACTTGTCTCCGTCATTGCCGCGTCCAACGAGCTTGGCAGCCGCCAGAACGTAGAAAGGATCGGAAAGGTGCTGTCCTCATTGCCTAACAAGCCGTTGTTTCATATTGATGCGGTGCAAGCCGTCGTCTCGTCCGATATCGCTATGGAATCCTCGAAAGCCGATCTTTTGACGATTTCCGCTCATAAAATCGGCGGACCGAAGGGGATCGGAGCGCTCGCGGTCCGTCGAGGAACAAACGTGTCTCCGGTCTTGACCGGGGGCGGCCAGGAACGAGGAATGCGCTCCGGTACGGAAAACGTCGCCGGTATTCTTGGATTTGGCGCTGCTGCTGACGCGTTGCGAGCGGCGCGTGGTACGGAGATTCTTCGCTATCAAGCGCTGCGGACGCGTTTTCTTGAATCGCTTCCTTCCGGCGCGAAAGCGCTCTTGCCGCTTGAGACGCCCGCGATTCCCCACGTGCTCGCTCTCGAATGCGATGGGAAAGAAAATGATTGGATCGTGCTTCTGCTTAGTCGTGCCGGCGTCATGGTTGCGGCCGGTTCAGCGTGCAAATCCGGAAGCCGAGAGGCATCGATGGTCGTGAAGGCGCTTGGTCTCGACGACGTGCGCGCGAAAAGCGTCGTACGCGTAAGCTTCGGCTGGGCGAACACCGAAAAAGACGTCGATGTGTGCGTCGACGCCCTGGCGGCCGCTTTGAAAAAATAACTACGGGCTCGGGGCGCGGAAAGGATTCGGGAGCTCCGGCGGGACGTCCGGCAAGTTTTTGCGGTTTTCAAAACGCTTCGCGGCGTCATCCACCTTCTTTTGGTGCAGCGTTGAAAGTAGCGAAGGAACCTCTTCAAGTTTGATGTCGCCTGTCACCACGCGATTGAACGTGTAGTAGAGATATCCGAAAAAAACCGCAAAAACGGCGACGACGATCAAGGCGGCGATTTTGGAGATGAGCTGCAGTTCGTACAAAGAGACTCTTTTCATAGCGAAGGGGATGGGGGCGGTGAGACGATCGACCCGTGAACGGCGATTTGGAGGAAATCGACGCCTCCTTCTACCTCGCCGGGGCGGATATCCATGCTGTTGACCAGAATCAACGGCGTGCTCTTTTCCATATCGAGCAGCATTTGCATGGTGTTCCTATAGGTCCCGTTGATGGTCAGGGCGAAGCGCGTCTTGATTTCTGGGACTTCGCCTCCCTCGCTTTGCGTGAGCTGGATGTGCTGTTCGACGTTGTTCTTCGAGGCAAGGTCCTCGATGATTTTGATGAAATCGATTTCTTTGCCTTCGTCGACAAATTGTTCTGACAGGTTTTTTTCAACTTCACTGGCATGCGCGACTTTGTCGTGGCTGCTCAGCAAGTTCTTTCGGTTGGCGTACTGTGCATCAAGCTGCGCATACGCGAGCGTGATGCTGGATGCGAGGCTGGCGTTCGCTTTGAAGGTCGGAATGAACAAAAAGATCGAAAGACCGGCGATGCAGGCCGCGCATGCGAGGATCAAGATGATCACGAGGATTTTAGCGTTCTTGAGTTTCATGGCTCTGAGCTAAAAACGCTCTTTAAAGCGGCTGTGTTCAGAACGATTTTCAGCTGAAAATTGATGTCGTTTTTCTTGAAGAGGTTCGAGATCGGGGATTCGACGCTTTTGACGTACGGAGACTCTTTCAAAGACTGCTCGAATGCAAGCAGGGCGTCGCGTTGATCCGCTCTGCCGTTGATATGAAGCGAAGCCGAAGCGATATCGAATTCCAGGCTCGTAATGCCGACTGCCGGTGTTGTTCGGCGAGCGATGTCGAATAAGAGGGCAGTCGACGAGATTTGCAGGTTCTGCAGGGCTTCGATGCGCCCGATGCGCGTATTGAGACGGACGACGTCCTTGTTGGTCGTCGTGTATTCGGCTGAAAGGATTTGCCGACTCTGCACGTCGTCGAGAACCGAGATGAGGCGGATGCGAATGAGAAGAAGGGCCAAGCTGCTCAAGAGCAAAAGGCTGCAGGCGATGACCATGATCTGCTCAAGCGCGGCGTAGATGGCATGCGCGCGCAGGGAGGATTTTAAGGCTGGCGGCAAAAGGTTCAGCGTGATCATATCTTTTTCTGCGAGCGGCCTTTTGAAAGCGGGTAGCGCAAAGCCAAGCCGACGGCGGTGGCGGAACTGAGCATGACTTCGTACGGAACCGGCGTGTGCGTGCTGTCGAGATTCGTGAGCGAGTTGGCGCGGCTTACGGGAATATGGACAAGCTCGCTCAGCAACTCGTCGAGTCGCGACATGTTCGAACCGCCGCCGCTCAAAATAATGCCGCTCAGCGCGCGGCCATTGGGAAAATGGTCGCGATAGAAGTCTGAAGCGTCCGCAATGCGCTTGGCCATTTCGGTCATAAACGGCTCGACGATGCCCCAAAGAGCCGGTCCGCATTTATGGACATCGACACCGCACTGCCGTTTTGTTTTTTCCGCCTCCGGAAAACTGACTTCGAGCGATTCGGAAATTTTCTGGGTGATGGAATCTCCGGACAAGGGGATACTGACCGTGAACTGGATGGTTCCACGGTCAAAGACGATGAAACTCGAACGCGTCGCTCCGAAATCCACGATGCCATAGGCCGCGTCTTCCGTGTTCTTGATGGGCCTGATGCTGCGAACGATCGCTTGCGCTTCGATCTCAAAAGCTACGGGGATCAGACCCGCCGCTTCGAGCGTCGCGGCATAGTTGTCAACCACCGTTTTGGGAGCCGCTGCAATCGTGACGCTGATCGGCTTGCCGACCGGCACTGATCGAACGTCGTCTACCGGCTGCCAATCGAGATAGAGCTCGTCGATCGGTACGGGGATGTGCAGCGTCGCCTCGGCCGAGATGGCAGAGGGCATGTCCTCGATCTTGGCGGGTTTCGTCAGGGTGATCACCTTGATGAACGTCCGCGTTTCCGGAAGGGAAACGACGACGCCGCACGTCTTGCTTCTTCCGTAGGCTTTCTTCATCAGCGATTTGAGGCGCGTGATCATCTCGGGCTGGTTTTTAATGTCGCCGTTCGAAATGATGCCGCTCGGAAGCCGTTCTTCCGCGTAGCGATGCACGCGCAGTTTCCTGCGATAGAAAGGACCCGGCTTGACTTCGATTAAACGAAAGACGTGCTCGTTGAGATCGAGCCCGACGGTCGATGTCAGGGGGTCGGGAAAGAAGATCATGGTCTAGTGTATTTCGCGCGTGGAACCGGATTGGCGGATCCAGCTGGCGCCCGGCCCGTTCGTGAAGTTCAAATCGGCAAGGCCGCTTTCATATTGCACGCTCGCGTTGTTCGAGAGCGAAAGTTTGAAAGCTGTCACCTCTTTTACGCTCGCGTTGTTCGAGATACTGACCATGCCATTCGGGGCATAGAAGATCGAACTGGCACTGTTGTTTCCGAGCGACATGGCTGGAGCGGCGGCGTTGAGCGAAGAGTTCGTTGTCGCGAGAAGGATATAGGAACCACTCGTGCCTGATCCTTGGAAAGTCGTGCCGTTGCCTACGGTTATTGTACCATCCACGACGATCACTCCGGAACTGGCACCGTACCCTGCCGAGAGAGCAACACGGGCGTTGTTCGAAAGAGAAAGATTGCCTTGAACGTACAAGGTGCCCGTGATCGTCAGTCTTGCGTTGTTTGTTACGGTGAGGTTGCCTGTGATTTTTTTGGGTCCCAAGCTGACGGTCGTGCTGTTGTAGTTGACGTCACCCGTGACGGTGCCGCCAGCCTCCGCCGCGTCTTGCCATTCGCTGATAACGGCGTCCGAAATTGGAAGATCGGCCGGCCCTGGGTCCGTCGATCCGGGGTGAGAGGCGCCATGAACGGTCGAACTGCTAATGGTTTGATAGTACGCATCACCGTCGATCACGCTACCAGTGATGCTATGGGCGTGGGCATCCTGATACACATGCATGCCGCTGATGCTCGTCTGTACGCCGCCGGTCCATATTTTAAAGGCATAGTCACGGCCAGCATTGTTCCAAACGGGGGTCGAAGCGTTCCATGAGCTCGAAACCATGCCGATGCCGTTGACATAGTCATTGCCCGTGACGCTCCCGATCGTCCAGTATTTCGTGCTGCTCGTACTTGCGTCGATCGCGAGCCAGTACGTTTGACCGGCAACAAGGGCTGGAGGAGTTCCAAATGAAACGTCGACCCAGCCGTAGCTCGTCGTAACCAGTCCAGACGAGAGCGTGGCGGATCCGAGCACAGTTTTCGAAGGGACGCCAGCGTTGTTGGCAAGCACGTAGACCGTCATGTCCGAAGGACTGCCGGTTTTTTTTATATACAAGCTTACTTTATTGAGGACGTTGTCCGCCGAGAGAGTAAACGATTGGGCGATGTCGATGGTCGGAGATACGCGCCCGAATTGGTAGTCGCTCGTGTTCGAAGTCTGCTGTTGATCCGGCGAAAGCGCCGTGCCACCGGCGACGAAAAGTGTGCCGGTGATGTAGGCGCCGTTCGATCCGGTGACGTTGCCGTTTGCGTAGACGTTGCCGTTGATGAAGGCGTTGTTGCTGAGATCAAGTCCTCCGTTACCCGTTTGCAATCCGTAAAAAAAGCTCGCTTCGGTGTTGTCGGTAATGACGTCTGTTTTTAGCGTTACGGTCGAAACAGGCTTCGTAACGGACGGGTAATATCCGGTCGCTGTGACGGTTTTTTTGCTGCTCGTCACCGTCGCGATGCTGGTCGAATAGAAAGAAGAACCGACCTGTACTGACGTTTCCCCGGAAAAACTGGAGCCGTACGTTCCGCCGCAGTTTGTGCCCGAAGTTTGGTTTAAGCACCAGACCGATTTTTGCAATCCGGCCTCAGCCGCTTTGCGTGCATAGGAACGGGCAGAAAACGCGTTCGTCGCCTTGCGGACGGTCTCGACGTAGGAAACGAATGAACCGACTAAGCTTAAAACCACGGCAAGCATGACCGTGGACAGAACCAATACCTGGCCATGACGCCCCTCCTTTCTGAACATAGCCTTTAGAATGAATGGAGATGAAAGATTTTTCCGAGTGAAGTCGTGAAGTTCTGGTTGCGGGCGGTGGCGATGGTTCGCACGTACACATCAATGCTCGTTGCAGCGCTTGTATTGACGGTATTGTACCTAAAAATGAGCTTGTCGATCAAATGTGCCTTGATGAATTTCCCGCTGATACGGTCGGAACCGGTCGCGGCGTCGATATCGAACATGAATTGGGTACTGTCCGCAGGGTCGATGCCGAGGGCGATGTAGTCGTAGGTATTGCTCAGTACGGCGCCGGAGGCGTCGATAGACGGGAGCTCCAAGATGATGGTCGAGGTGCTGGTCGTGTATGCTTGACCGTTAATCGAGGAGCCGCTGACGACGCGTTTGGCCGAGTCGGTATAGAGACCGATTGTATCGAGCGTCTGGAACCCCTGATACTGCGTTTGGTTGATCGCGTCCGCGATTGCATGGTAGCGGCTCTGCGTCAGGAAGACGCTCCCGACGATTGCAAACATCATCGAGGCGATCCCGATCGTGATAAGGAGCTCCATGGTTGTAAAGCCGTTTTTCTGCATACTAGTTTCCTTGATATGTGCTCTGGCTCAGCGTACGCGTCGCGGAACCTGAGCGGTCCGTCCAGGAGATGTTCACGGTGAAAACTTTGAAGGCTGCGCCGCTGTACGGTGTTGTGACCGTCAAGGTGCCGGTGCCGTTCGGCAAGTCGCCCAAGCCGAATCGCAGCCAGTCGTCATGAAGCGTCCCGGCGATCGTTGTGTCGAAATTCCAACTCTCTCCGCCGATCGAGATGTCGTCGAAGTTCACGGAAGCTCCGTTCCATACCGCGAGGGCGGCCTTGCCTACCGAAAAGGACGTGTCGGTTACGGTCGTGACCGTCGTGCCGTTCAACAGCACGCTGATCGAGGAACCGGTTGTTGTGACCGCCAGCGTTTGCCAGCTGTTGTAACCGATCGAACGGGCATCCGAGTACAGCGTCGTCGCGACGCCGTTCACGTTTTTTTTCAAGACGAGCGAGGTTGCCGTCAGGTACAGTTCGTAAGAATTTTGCAGGTCTTGGGCGCGGAAAATGAGGCCTGCGCGCCACGAAGCGGGGGATCCGCCGTTCGCTTTGATTTTTGAGATCAGTGTGAAATCGTCGTACGCGTTTTTCGGCAGCGGCAGCACGGAGCTGAGGCCTGAGAGCGTCGAGGTGGCGGCGTTCAGGGCGCGTCCTTGGGACGGAGCCGTGCTATCGACGACGGTCGTGAACGTTCCTTGATTGAAAAGAATTCCGCGTAGGGGGCCATTGGTTTGATCGGAAACCTGGCTAATGCTGTACGTTTGGAGCATCGAAAGCTGTTCGTCGGCCAGGAACGTCGCCGTATTCCGCAGTTGTACCCTTTGGGAAAAAGCCGACGCGGCGAGCGTGGAAGAGTATACAAAAACAAGCGTTGAGACGATTCCTATACCGATGATGGTTTCAACGATCGTGAGGCCGCGGGCTTTCATATTATTGGCCGAATTGGGTGGTCAGCGCGTAGATCGGCGTGATGATGGCAAGCGCGATGCCGCCGACGGCGCCGCCCAGGAAGATGATGAGAAGAGGTTCGATGATCGACGAAAGGCTTCCCATAATGCCGTCGACCTGCTTTTCGAAGAACTCGGCGATTTCTTCAAGCATTTGGTCGACCGTACCGGCGCGTTCTCCGACGGCTGTCATCTGGACGACGAGCGGCGGAAAAAGCTTCGGGGACTGTTCGAGAACGTGTGAAATCGTGTCGCCTTTCTTGACGGCTTCGGCCATCGCAAGACAGGCGTCGCGGTAATAGACGTTGCGGACGATGTCGGCGGTGATGGTGAGCCCTTGCGTGATCGGAATATCGGTGCGCAGCAAGGCGGAGAGCGTGCGGGTGAAGCGGGCGAGGTTGATTTTTTGGATGATCGGTCCGATGGCCGGCAGGCCCAACAGGACGCGGTGCCAGATCTTTTTTCCAAGCGGACGCTTGATTGCCCAGGAGAACGCGCTGGCCAGCGCGATGCCTCCGATGATCAGGAATGGCCAGTCGTTCTTCAGGATATCGGTCGCGGCGATCAGGATGCGCGTCGGGAGCGGCAGCTCGACGTCGCCCATCTCATCGAAGATCGAAAGGATTTGCGGCACGACGAAGATCATCATACCGAGGCCGATCAGCATCGTTGCGCTCAAAACGACGATTGGATACGTCATCGCGCTTTTGACCTTCGAGACGAGCTCGTAGTCCTTGCGCATTTGCATCGTCAGTTGCTCAAGCGTTTTTTCGAGAGTACCGGAAACTTCGCCGGCCGCGATCATGTTGATGAAGATCGGCTCGAAGACGTTCGTAAAGCGCCCGAGCGCCTGCGACAGGCTTTTACCCTGCTCGACGTCCGAGTTCAATTCCGTGATGACTTGGCGAAAGCCTTTGTCTTCGGTTTGAAGAGCCAATGTGTGAAGCGCTTCTGTCAGCGACAAACCGGCCTTGATCATCACGCGCAAGTTTTCCGTGAAGAAAATCTTCTGCGGGAGCTTGACCCGCATGAAGCGACGGCGCAGTGCTTCGAACGAAAATGTGACGGGGATGGCAGCCATGTTATTCCTGTGTCACGCGCATGATTTCCTCGAGCGACGTTACGCCCTTAATCGCTTTGGAAAAGCCGTCCTCGATGATGCTGATCATGCCCTCCTTGTCGGCGACGGAGAGAATCTCCGTATTCGATCCGTTTTTGCTGATCAGATCTTGGAGCGGTTTGGTAACCTCGAGCACTTCGTAGATGCCGACACGCCCCTTGTAGCCCTCGTCGCCGCATTGCTTGCAGCCCGCGCCGCGGTAGAAATCGACCTTGTCGAGCGTCTCTCCTTTTTGCAGGAAGCCGTCTCGTTGCATGGCCGCGGTGACGGTCGGGATGTCGTAGAGTTCCGAAATTTCCTTAAGCTGCGTTTTCGAAAGTTTATATGGCTGTTTGCAATCTTTGCAGACTTTGCGGACAAGGCGCTGCGCGATGATCATGTTGCAGGTGAAGGCAACGAGAAAGCGCGGCACGCCCATGTCGACGAGACGGGGGAGGGACGTGACGGAGTCGTTGGTGTGCAGCGTTGCGAACACCAAGTGGCCGGTCATGGCGGCGTTGGTCGCGATCTCGGCGGTTTCGCCGTCGCGGATTTCGCCGACCATGATGATATTCGGGTCTTGGCGCAGGAGCGTGCGCAAGCCGGACGCGAAGGTGAAGCCGATTTTCGGATTGACTTGCGACTGGTTGACGCCGTTCATGCGGTATTCGACCGGGTCCTCGATGGTCGAAATGTTTACGCCTGGCGTGTTGCGCAGAGACAGGATGGAGTAGAGCGTGGTCGTTTTTCCGGAACCGGTCGGTCCGGTCACGAAGATAATGCCGTGCGGCTTCGCGATGTTACGCTTCACTGCTTCGAGGTGTTTGTCGTTGAAACCGAGCTGCTCGAGCGTGAGCGCTTGCGCGGTTTCCGAAAGGAGACGCATGACGACCTTTTCGCCGTCCATGACGGGCAAGGTCGAAACACGAACGGAGTATTTGTAACCGGCGCCGCTGATTTTCATGCGACCGTCCTGCGGCAGGCGATGTTCGTCGAGCTTGAGGTTGGAGAGTACTTTGATGCGCGCCAAGATGCCGGCCTGGGCGTTTTTCGGCAGCGTCATGACGTTGCGCAAAATGCCGTCGACGCGATAGCGCACGGCCAAGTCCTGTTCTGTCGGCTCGATGTGGATATCGGAGGCGCCTTCGAAGACGGCGTGTTCGAGCAATGATTCGACGATACGGACGACCGGAAGATCCTGAGCGAGCTCGCGGAGTTTTTGTTGATCAACCTCTTCTCCCGGGGTTGCCGTAACCTTGGCGATGTCTTCGAATTCGGCTTTGAGCGACCGCTTGTATTGCTTGATGATTTCCCGCAGTGCGAACGGGGTCGTGACGTGGACCTGCACTTCCAAACCGGTTTTGTGTTTCAGGAATTCGATCGTCTGCAAATCTTCCGGATCGAGCGCCGCCACTTTCAAGAGCGTTTCACCTTTGTCGAAAGGGACGATGTCATGCGTCGTGGCGATCGGCTCCGGTACCAGGTCGAGGAAGTCTTTACGCACCTGGACGCCTTTGAGATCGACGAACGGCACTTTGAAATATTCCGCGACGACGCGATAGAGGGTTTCCTCGGGCATCTTCGCGAGCACCGCCTCTTCGAGGCGCACATGCTTCTCTTTGGCCGTCGCGACCAGCTCTTTGATCTCTTGCGGTTTTAAGGCGCTTGAGGTCGTCAGGATTTTTTGCAACAAGGCATCGCTATACATACCTTGATAGTATAGCGCATTTCGAGTACGCTTTACATCAGTATGTTCGTCGGATTGTTCGAACGCTATCGATTGCACGCCCGCGAGGCGCGGTTCGTCCGTTTCGCGCTCTTGTTGTCACTGGGGTTGAATCTCCTGGCGTGGGCGCTCGCGCTCTGGTTCGTCGTGCCGCGCTGGTCGACGAACCCGTTCTTCGCGCTCCATTATACGGTGTACTTCGGCGTTGACCGGATCGGCCCGCCATGGGGACTGCTGCGGACTCCGCTGCTTGGTCTCGCACTCTTCGCGGTCAATGTCGCGGTCATGTTTCGCTTGTACCGCACGGAGCGCTTGGCCGCGTCGTTTTTCATGGCGCTGACCCTGCTGCTTGAAGCGCTGATCCTTGTTCTCACTTTCCTTTCGATTCTCTTGAACCTCTGACATGAACTCTGCGATTTCGATTCTCGTCGTTTCAGCCGCGTCCTTCATGGTCGCCATGCTTGCGACGCCTGCTGTGACGAAACTCTTGAAACTGCTCAAGCTTGGCAAGCAGATCCGGAGCGAGGCTTCCGCTCCCATTTTTTCGAAACTCCACGCCGCCAAAAGCGGCACGCCGACCATGGGCGGCATCCTTATATGGGGGGCGGTGCTGCTCTTGGCATTCGTCCTGTCGCTCACCGCGAACATTCTGCGCACCGAACCATGGATTTCGTTGAACTTTATTTCTCGCCGCGAAACGCTTTTGCCGCTCTCCGCCCTGTTTTTTGCGGCCATCGTCGGTTTGGTTGACGACTACCTGAACGTGCGAAAAATTGGCGCTGACGGCGGAGGACTCAAAGTTTGGCATCGCCTCGTTTCCTATTCGGTGATCGCTGTCGTTGCCGCGTGGTGGTTCTACTTCAAGCTTGGTTGGGATGTACTGCGCGTGCCGTTCGTCGGGATCGTCGAAGTCGGTCCGTGGATGATTCCGCTCTTTATCTTCATTATCATCGCCACGGCGTTTTCGGTGAACGAAACGGACGGTCTCGACGGCCTCGCCGCCGGAACGCTCCTTACGGCCTTTGCGGCGTACGGCGCAATCGCGTTTTTCCAAGACAAGCACGAGCTCGCGGCCTTTTGCGCGGCCATCGTCGGCGCGCTCCTGGCTTTCTTGTGGTTCAACATCAATCCGGCGCGCTTCTTCATGGGGGACACGGGTGCGATGTCGCTCGGCGTGACGCTCGGTATCGTCGCCATGTTGACGAACAGCTTGCTGCTTTTACCGATCATCGGCTTGGTGTTCGTTCTTGAATCGCTTTCGGTCATCATTCAAGTGGCATCGAAAAAAATCCGGAAGAAAAAAGTGTTTCTTTCCGCGCCGATCCATCACCATTTTGAGGCGAAGGGCTGGTCGGAGCCGACGATTGTCATGCGTTTCTGGGTCATCGCGGCCGTTTCGGGCGTGTTGGGGCTGATCGTTACGCTTTTGGATCGCTGACGCGCGGTATGCGACGCCATCCGCCTGATTACGCGTTGCTCGCCATCGTCGCCGGGCTTCTGGTGTTCGGTCTTGTCATGCTCACCTCCGCCACCGGCCCCACGGGTTTTCAAAAATTCGGCGACAGCTACTATTTCTTCAAACGCCAATTGTTTTTCGGCGTGCTGCCCGGCATCGTGCTTCTGCTTGCTTGCATGCGGCTGACTGTCGAGCGTTTAAAATCCGTTGCGCCGTTCATGTTGCCGGCGGCGGCAGTCTTGCTGTGCCTCGGTTTCATTCCCGGTCTCCGCGCCGACTACGGTTCGGGTTCCTGGGTGAACTTTTTCGGTGTGTCGCTTCAGCCGTCGGAACTCGCCAAATTGTGTTTGATTATCTATTTCGCCTGGTGGTTCGCGCGGCGCGACGAGGAATCCGTGAAAGGGTTTTGGACGGGATTTCTTCCGTTTACGATCTCGATCGCTCTCGTGATCGCGCTCATGATGCTGCAGTCCGACCTCGGCACGACATCCGTCATCGTCGCGTTCCTGTTCGCGATGTATATTTCCGCGGGCGCGTCGATCAAGCATCTTGGAGCGCTCTTTGCCGCTGGATTCGCGATGTTCCTTGTGTTCATCAAGATCGCGCCATATCGCGTGGCGCGGCTCGAAATTTTCCTGCGCCCCGACCTCGACCCGCAGGGCGTCGGCTATCACATCAACCAAGCGCGCCTGGCGATCGGTTCGGGCGGCTGGTTCGGACTCGGTCTCGGCAAGTCGCGCCAGAAATTCCAATACTTGCCGGAAGTCGCGGGAGACTCCATCTTTGCCATCATTTCCGAAGAGCTCGGCTTCCTGGCCTCGGCGGCGGTCATTTTGGCGTTTGTCTTGCTCGTCCGCTACGGCCTGAAAATCGCCGAACGTGCAACCGACCCGTTCGCGCGCTATGTGGCGATCGGAATCAGCGTGTGGATCGGCTTTCAGGCGGTGCTCAACATTTCAGCAATGGTTGGTCTCATGCCGCTCACCGGCGTGCCGCTGCCATTCGTGAGTCATGGCGGCTCGGCCATGCTTGCGAACCTGATGGCGATCGGCGTCTTGGCGGCGATTTCAAGAGAGGGTAAGGTTGTGCGCACGCACTGATATGAAGATACTTTTCGCCGGCGGCGGGACGCTCGGTCCCGTCACGCCGCTTCTGGCCGTTATCGACGAGATTGGGCGCCTTCGACCGGACATCGAATGCGTTTTTGTTGGTACGCAAACAGGTCCGGAACGTCGGCTTGTCGAAGAGGCGGGCGTTCGTTTTCTTCCGCTCGATGCGCCGAAACTACGGCGCTACATGGATGTGCGAACGCTTCTTGCGCCGCTTCATTTCCTGAGAGCGCTCTGGCGTGCCGATCGATTGCTTGCGGCTGAAAAGCCCCGGCTTCTTGTCGGAGCTGGAGGGTATGTCCAGGTGCCGCTCGGCATCGCTGCCAAGCTTCGGGGGATAAACGTGCTCGTGCATCAGCAAGATGTCGTCGCCTCGCTGAGCAACAAGCTGCTCGCGCCGCTCGCCGACGCGATCACGGCGACGTTCGACGTCTCGCTGAAAGATTTTTCAAAAATGAAAACGACCGTGATTGGCAATCCCGTGCGCCGCCTGATCGAGGAGGGGGATCGTACGCGAGGTTTGCGCACGCTGGGTTTTACCGGCGAGCGGCCAGTCGTGCTGGCCCTTGGGGGAGGTACCGGTTCGGTGTTCTTGAATCAAAAAATGACCGACGCGCTGCCGCACCTCACGGGTTTTGCCGATGTTGCGCATCTGACCGGTCTTGAAAAGGCTTCGGCTCTACCGCAGCTTGAGTATCCCGACCGGTATCATCAGATGGAATTTCTCGGTGCGGACATGGCGCACGTGCTGGCGGCGGCTGATGTCGTGATCTGCCGCGCCGGACTGGGAACGCTAACCGAACTCGCGGCGCTCGAGAAGGCCGTTATCTTAGTACCGATCGCGGATTCTCATCAGGAGAAAAACGCGGAACTCGTCGTCGAACGCGGCGGCGCGAGAATGTTCCGCGAGCGCGAACTCTCGCCTGAGGCGCTCGTGACGGCCGTGCGCGATTTGCAGAGGCGTCCCGAAGATGCGCGTCGTCTCGGCGCCGCGCTTCATGCCCTGTTTCAGCCGCATGCCCGAGAAGCTCTGGCCGAAAAGATTCTTTCTTTGCTATCATAGCCGTCTATGAAATTCTCTCGCGCTGTTTTGCCTGCAGCCGCGCTTGTCTTGATCGGCGCCGGTTGCGCTTCATCCACGCCCGCTCCGTCCGCTCCGCGCACGACCGATGCTTCGCAACTGACCGTCCCTACGACGCCCGCGCCTGCTCCAGCTCCAGCCCCGACCTCGAATCCAACTCCTAAACCCATCGCTATGGAAAAAACATGGAGCTTCCCCGGAATTCTTCCGGAGAATCAAATCAAAGACCGGCAGATCCGTATGCAGACCAGCAAAGGCGAAATCGTCTTTGAGCTGTTTGAAGACGAAGCGCCGAAGACCGTTTCGAACTTCGTGTATCTCACGAAAGGCGGCTATTACGACAACCTTACTTTCCACCGTCGCGTCGAGGGCTTCGTTATTCAGGGTGGTGATCCGAGCGGGAATGGCACGGGTGGCCCGGGTTACCGTTTCGAAGACGAACCGGTCAAGCGCGCCTACGATCGCGGCATCGTCGCCATGGCGAACGCAGGCCCGGACACGAACGGCAGTCAGTTCTTCATCATGCTGGCCGATACGCCTCTGCCGCCGGCCTACACGATTTTCGGAAAAGTCACAAAGGGCATGGATGTCGTCGATGCCATCAAAGTGGGGGACGTCATGACGAGCGTCATTGTCGAGGCCAAGTCCAAGTAAAAGAAGAAAGCCGTCCCGACATCTGGGACGGCTTTTGTGATAAGGAACGGATTTGAACGTAAGGAGGGGTGTGTCGCGGCTCCCTGGCTCAAAATTTTCTTTCCTGTAAAGTGCAAGCATGTCACGCACGCTCCCGTATCTCACGCCTGACGCGTTCTACAAGCACGCGAAATGCCCCAATTGGCTGTATTGGGATCTCTTTGGCGACCAGGCGAAGAAGGGAGAGGTGCCGGCGATGTTGCAACGCTTGCGGGAAGACGGCGTTCTGCACGAGAAACAGGTGATTGAAAGCCTGGGTGCGTTCGAAGAAGTGCCCAGCGAAGGCGATGCGGACGCGCTCTTTGCGACGACGCTCGCGCTCATGAAACGCGGCGTCTCGACGATCTATCAAGGCACGCTCAAGGACGGCGACTGGGTCGGGCGCCCGGATCTTCTCGTGCGCGCGGAAGGTGTTTCGGAATTCGGTGATTGGATGTACGAAACGGTCGACATCAAATCGTCGCGGCAGCTGAACGATACGCACAAGATGCAGATGACCTTCTACGCCCTCTTGCTCAAAAAGATCCAGGGCATGAAGCCTGAAGAAGGAAAAATCATCAATGTGGACCGCGAATGGCTCGCGTTTCCGATCGAGGAAGCCGAAGGCGCGTTTTTTGACGCGCTCGACAAGATCATCGCGATTCGCGCGGGAGAGAAGCCAGAAGCGTTATTCACCTCCGCCTGCAAGGACTCTCCGTGGTACAGCGAGTGCAAGCGGGAGGCCGAAGAGCGGGACGATATCGGTTTAATCTACAAGATATACAAGAGCGAATACCGCCGGTTGCGCGAAGCGGGCTACGAGACGCTGACGCGTTTTGCCGAGGCGGGTTTGGAGACGGTGCAAGAGACGGTCACGGGCATTTCCGATCACCGCATCGCGCGGCTGCATCTGCAGGCGCAGTCGTTGCATGAAAGAAAGATCGTGCGCATCGAGGAACCGGGGTTGCCGCCCGCGGAAACGGAACTCTTTTTCGACATCGAGGGTGACCCGATGATCGGCGTCGAATATATGCATGGCCTTCTCGTGTGCGAGAACGGCGTTGATCGCTACGAAGTGTTCACTGCCGAGAAGCCGGAGGATGAGGGTACGGCATGGCTCGCGTTTTGCGATTTCATGGAGAAGTACGAGGGTGCGCCGATTTACCACTACGGTTGGTACGAGCTTGATGCGATCAAGCGCCTCAGCGCCAAGTACGGCATCTCGCGGAAAGCCGCTGCAGCGCTTGATCGTGCCAACATGATCGATTTGAACCGCGTAGTGCAGCACTCCGTGATTTTTCCGCTCTACTTTTATTCGCTCAAGGATCTCGCCAAGCATCTTGGTTTTCGCTGGCGCGCCACGGACGCTTCGGGTGCCAATTCCGTCTTGTGGTTCCAGGAATGGTGCGAAAAGGGGGACCCCGCGCTGCTCCAGAAGATCACCGACTATAACGAAGACGACGTGCGCGCCACTGCGTTTTTGAAAGATTGGCTCGTTTCCGGAAAATAAAAAAACCGTAGGAATTTTTCCTACGGCCTTTCGGTTTCGAGTGCGCGCAGGGAGAATTCGCTTTCCAGAGAGAAGATCTCCCGATCGCCGACTGTCGCGCGCGTGCGGGCGCGATAGGCGCCGTCCGGGCCCTCGAACATGGCGGTCCAGTAGCCGCTGGATCCGGACTCGGATCCGAGCACGATGGTTTCGTCGCCGTTCGCGTTCGTGATGATGAAGACCAAGGAATTCGGCTGGGCGTTTTTGACGCGCGCGGCCAGAGGAGCGATGCCTTCGTACGCGCCGTTCTTGGCGTCGGGCGCGAGGAGTTCCACGGCGGGTTCGGAAGGATCGGCCGGGGCACTTGAAGGCGTGTTCGCGAGGACGCGGAAGGCACGCTGCTCTTTGAAGGCGACGACACGGCCGTCCTCAAGCGAGGCGCGGACGCTCGCGATATATTCGCCGGGTTCGGCGGAGAAAAGAGCGCTCCATTCGCCGGATGCCGAAGGGGAGGCTGGATACGTGCCGATGCGCTCACCGTTCGCGTTCGTGACTTCGATCAGCATGGCGACAGCCGTGGCGCTCTCCGCGCGCACGGCGATCGTGGCGGGGGAGCTCACTTCCGAACCGGCGATCGGAAACAAAAACGCAAGCGGAGGAACGGCGGGCGCGGACGGAACGGTCGTTGTTTCCGATGCGACAAACGCTTCTGGATTCGCTTCGCGCGGCTCGTTTTCCGTTTCAGGCTGCGTGGCGATAAAAATCGTCGGAGCGGCAGGTGTAGGTGCTACGCGTTTTTCCGGAAGTGTCGCGATCGTTTGCGCGACGGCGTTCAGTACGGTCGGTCCCACGCTCAGGAACAGCAAAAGACCCATCGCGCCGAACGCGACGATCTTCCGTTCGCGCGCTCCGTCGAGTCTCGCGACGAACTCATGCCACCGCTGCGGGAATTCAGCCATAGATGACCGCTTCTATGACGAGATTCTACCATAGAAACGAAAGAACCGGGATTACCGGTTCTCGCAGTCGCAGCCGCCGCAGCAGCCGGTCGTATTTTCAGGCTTCGAGCAGTCGCAGCCTTCGCAGCCCTTGTCGGGGCATTCCGCGCAGCAACCCTCTTTTTCTTCGTCTTTCTTCTTATCGGCCTCGTGGTCGTTCTTGCAGCATGTGTCCATAAGTGTGGTTTGGCTCTAGGCTACATGGTACACTTTCACTATGCAAGACACATCTTCTCTCCCAAAACCGAGCGGCTTGGACACGGCAATCAAGGCGCTCACCATTTTGAAACTGCTTCTCCAGGTCGCGTTTTACGGTCTTTTGCTCGGAGGTACGCTCTGGTTCCTGCTCAAAAACCCGCTGCCGGAGCTCATGCAGGGCATGCAGGACCAGATCATCAGCTCGTTTATCCAAGGTGGTCGGTAACTATGAGGTCCGCGACGTTTTTCGCGATCCTGCTCTGGTTCGGCGCATCCGTCTATGCCGGATATCGTTTGACGGAGCGAAGCTTCGCTTGGGTGTATGAACCGGGATTCGGCATTGCCAAAGAAAACGCCGCGCCAAGTCCTGTCATGCCGAATCTCGATGCGTTGAAGGCGAAACTTCCGCCGAAAATCCTCGAACAAGCCAAGACACTCTCGCCTCAGCAGATGCTCTGCCTGCAGGCTTCAATCAAGCCTTCGCGTATTCAAGCTGCATTGGATGGGCAAATGACCGCCGAGGAAGCCGCCGCCGTTCAAAAGTGCCTGAAATAATATGAAACGACTACCGCTCAAGCATCTCCTTGCGATCTTTGCGGCTCTGGCCGTGCTGGCCGCCGTCGCTTGGTTCTATACGAACGCGCAGGAACCGGTTGAAGGCTTGCCGTCCGTAGGGATCGCGGCGGAACAGCAAATGCAACCGGCATCAAAGGACGCTTGCGAGAGTGCCGGCGGCGTTTGGAACGAATGCGCTTCGGCCTGCCCTCCGGATGCCGAGGCCTGTATTTTGATGTGCGTGCAGAAATGCGAATTCCTCGGGACGGACAACGCCGAAGAGGAGACGGTGCGATTGTATTTTTTGAACAGCAAATTGGATCCTGAACAGACCTGCGGAAAAGTCTTTCCAGTCGAACGCACCCTCGTGCGGTTCCCCGACGATTATCCGACCATGCAAGCTTTGCTCGCTGGCCCGACTAAGGAGGAGCGCGCGGCCGGGTACGAAACCGCGATTCCCGCAGATGTCGAATTCCTCAACTACGTATCGGAAGCCGGTCGTGCCCGTCTTGTCTTCGATGATAAACTTGATCAGGGTGTTGCTGGTTCGTGTCGGGTCGGAGCGATCCGCGCTCAGATTGAAGCGACTGCTCGGGCGCAAGGTATGGTCGCTGATGCTGATGATGTGATCGAAATCATAGCCGGAAAGAAGAGCTCTGGAGAAACGCTCCAGCCCTAATATGAAATCCGCCCTCCCTCCCCAAGAAATCGATCATTTGTTCGCCGCCGGCTGGGCCGCGCTTCAATCCGGCGCGCTCAGCGAAGCTGAAGAGGCTTTTCTTGGCGTGCTTGCGACCGATCCGAATCACGCCGATGCACTCAACGGCCTCGGCACGGTCGCTTTTCATGAGAAGCGTCTCGATGAGGCGGAAGCGATGCATGAGAAGGCATGCAAGATCGCGCTCAAATTTTACAAAGGAAAAATGCCGTCGCATGTCGAGTGGGAAACTCCGCATGATCGCACGCTCCTGCGCGCGCTGCACGGTGCGGCGCTCGTGGCCTATCGGCGCGGCGATACGAAAGAGGCGGAAAAGCGCCTGCAAGCCGTGGTGGCGCTCAATCCGAAAGACAACACCGGCGCGCGTTTCTTGCTCGCCGATATCAAGAAGGGGAGAAAAACCTGGGATCAGAACGGATGAAAAAAGTTTTCTGGCTAATCGCGCTTTTGGCAGGAGTCGGCGCGTATCTGCATGTCGTACAAGGATGGGGCTGGGATCGCGCACGCTTGTTGCCGGGCGTCTCTTACGTGTTGAAAGATGATGCCTCTGCCACGACGACGCCGATCGGCCAGCGCGGTGTCGGTACGCATTGGGAAACCGCCTCGCCGATGCCGTCTGCGCGCGCTGATTTCGGCGCCGTACTTGTCGGCGACCGTATTTTCGTCGTTGGCGGGCGCGACGGGTATCTGCGCACGCTGGTATCGGTTTTGGCCTACGACATTCCGACCGACACCTGGAGCGAAGTCGCTCCGTTGCCGCAGGCTTTGCATCATGCCGCCGTCGCGACGGATGGCAAGAGCGTGTTTGTCGCCGGCGGTTTCACCGGTATCGCCTCGCGTCCGCTCGACGTCGTCTATGCGTATGATCCCTCCAGGAATTCTTGGAGCGAACTCGGGCAGCTCAACGATTTTCGCGGCGACGCGGCGGCGGCATACGTCGGCGAGCGTTTGATGATTCTCGGCGGCACGACGACAGCTGGTACTGATAAAGTCTTTGAGACGTATAACCCAGAACGAAAAGGCTGGAACGGCCTTCCGATGATGCTGACGGCGCGACGCGCGCATGGTACTGCCGTCATCGACGGCGAGCTGTATGCGTTTGGAGGACGTTTCGGTACGAGTAAAGACGTGCTTGCGACGGAAGTGTATAGAAAGTCCGGCGAGTGGAAAAAACTGCGCGACATGCCGGCTGCGCGACGTTCATTCGGAACGTTCGTCAACGACGGAAAAGTACACGTGCTTGGCGGCATGAACGACACGGGCTTGCCGGCGTTCATCGACGTCTTTGATCCCGCTCTCGATACGTGGTCGTCATTCCCTCTCGACTTGCCGCATCCACGCCAAGGGCTCGGAGTCGTACAGTATAAAAATCGTGTGTATGCGATCGGTGGAGGTATGAGAAAGAGCTTCTCCGTCAGCGATTTGAACGAGGTATTGATTCTTGATGCGACGGTTTTGAAAAAATAAAAAAGGATCCATGCGGATCCTTGAGGCTGAAACGCGCGTTCCGACTTCCTACTGCGTGAAGCGCACGCGCACCTTGGGCATGGGGCGGTTCGGCGGGAGGAAGGAGCGGACGGTGTGCTCGCTGGCCTTGTACACCTGCTCGGCGATCTCCTCGTTGCGGACACCGTCGATCATGACCAGCATGGTGTCCTGGCCGAAGTTCGGCGCCGCATCTTCCGAGACGCGGGTGTTGCGGCGGCCGGTCACGATCTCGCGATCGGTGGCCTCCGGTGCTTGCGCACGGTAGATCGCGTCTTGGAGGCTCAAGCTGTGGACGTAACGGGGCTTGTGGTAGATCGTGGCGAGCATGAGATTCCTTTCGAAAGTCCGTGGCTATCATTGGTGAAAAAACGGCTTTTGTCAAGATGGGAGGGTCGTCCGTTTTCTCGGAGTAGGCTACACTACCCACGATATGTCCGAACCCCAGGCTTTAACCGTCAGTCAATTCGTCCAGGGATTGAACGCCGCTTTTGAAGAGGTGGTTTTTCCGTACGGCGCGATGATCGAAGGTGAGGTGGCGGAATACCGCGTCAGCCAGGACAAATGGGTGTGGTTTCTCTTGAAGGATGCGACGTCCGTCATCTCCTGCTTCGCGACGGTCTGGCAATTGCGCCAGCCGCTTGAGGACGGCATGAAGGTGCGCGTGCATGGCGTGCCGAAAGTGCATGCCAAGAGCGGAAAGTTTTCCGTGACCGTCGACCGCGTTGAGATGGTGGGGGAAGGTGCGTTGAAACGCGCTTTCGAACTTTTGAAAAAGAAACTGGATACGGAAGGTTTGTTCGCGCCGGGGCGCAAGCGTCCGTTACCGCGCTTTCCGGAACGCATCGGTCTCATTGCTTCCAAAGAATCTGCCGCGTATACCGACTTTCTCCGCATTCTCGGCAATCGCTGGGGCGGGCTGCATGTCCAATCGGCGCACGTGCAGGTGCAGGGGCGCGAAGCCGTACGCGATATCGTCGGCGCATTCGCCTACTTCAACGCGCATCCCGAACTCGCCGAGGTGCTCGTACTCACGCGCGGTGGTGGCGCGATGGAAGACTTGCACGCGTTCAATTCCGAGGAGGTTGTGCGCGCGATCTTCAGCTCCAAAATCCCCGTCGTCGTCGGTGTCGGACATGAACGCGACGAAACGTTAGCCGATTACGTCGCCGACGTGCGCGCTTCGACGCCTTCGAACGCCGCCGAGCGCCTCGTACCCGACCGCCGCGATCTCGAACGTGAAATCGAAGGCTCTGTCCGCGCGATCGAACGCGCTTTGGAAAAAGAGATCGCGAGCCTTGGGCACCGCCTGTTTGATCTCGAACATCAGCTGCAAGAACAGGTACGTTCCGCGCGGGCTGAGTTCGATGCCGTCATGTCCGATCTCGAGCTGCAACTCTCAAATTTTGAAGGACGCTTGAAAGTGCTCTTGGGAGCGGTTGAGCGCGACGAGCGGCTTCTCTCTTCCTACGATCCGCGCGCGGTGCTCAAGCGCGGATATGCCATTGTGCGCGACGCGCAAGGGGGACTTGTCCGGGACGCCGCTCGCGTGGACAGAGGTACGCGACTTACCGTACAATTGTCGCACGGAACGCTTGAAGCTGAAGTCACTGATACGCACTGATATGTCCGCCAAGGAAGCCAAAAAAGCCAACTTCGCCGAGGCCTTCAAGGAGCTCGAAGAGATCGTCCGCTGGTTCGAATCGACCGAAGTCGATCTTGAAGAGGGGCTCAAGAAATTCGAGCGTGGGCTCGAACTCGCCAAAAAGTGCCGCGGGCGCTTGGCGGAGGTCGAGAACAAGGTGACTCAAATCAAGGAAAAATTTTCCGGATTCGCTGAAGACGCCGCGCCGCCGGAAACGGAAGAAGAGGATCAAGCGCGTCTCTTGTAATAACGTATGACGATGACCAAGCGCATGCTCGCGATCGTGGCCGCCTCATTCATTGTGGCGTCGTTTGCTCCCGTTTCGGCCGGTTCGGCCTCGTTCGCGGCGGCAGCTATCTTAACGGTGGCGCTGCTTGTTGCCGTCGTTGTCCAGCGCGCGCTTGCTCGTCATGACAAGCTCGCTGAATGGATCGCAATCGAGCTCAACAAGCTTCGGCGCGTCTATCACCTCGGAAAAAACCTCGGAGCCGAGACGAAACATCGGCAGTGGTTTACCGACATGCACGGCCACCTCTATGCCTACCTGACTGCCTTCGATAAGAAGGGTTTTTCGCAGTATCAGGAAACGAACGGCATGTTCCGGAAGCTGAGTTATCACCTCTACCAGATCCCGAGCCTCGACAGCGAGAAAGAGCGGGTACTGTACCGCGACCTTCTTGAAGCGGCAGGCGTCGTCGCGGGCGCGCGTCAGAGAATCCAGGAACTGTGGAGCGGCAGCTTGCCGAAACAACTTGCGAACGGCCTGATTGTTCTCGCGATTTTTGCCGCACTCTCGGTGCTCATGGCGATGGGTCCTTCGGATCGTTTCGCGGCCGCGATGACTCTTTCCGTGCTGGGATCGGCCGTCGTCTTCGCGCGCGAAGCCGATTCGATGCGTGACGTGGCGGGGGAGGAACTTTCCAAGCGGTACGTCGAGAACATCGCGCGTCTCGAACTTTCGCGCCATGAGCAAGAATAACTCCCGTTCGTTCGGCGGCAACCGCAAGGGGCCGGGTTACCGGACGCCGAGCTCCTTTCGAGGGCAAGCGTCGCTCAAGAGAATCAAAGGCGTACCCAGGAATTTCAAACTGAAATGAAGAAACTGCCGATCATCATCTCGCTCGGAGGCTCGCTCATCGTCCCGAAGACCGGGATCGACGTCTCGTTTCTCAAAAAATTCAAAACATTCATCGCGAAGCGCGTCTCGAAGGGGGAACGCTTCGTTTTGATTTGCGGCGGCGGCACGACGGCGCGGCACTATCAAAAAGCGGCCAAGGCCGTCGGCCAACTCTCGCGCGAGGACGTCGATTGGATCGGCATCCATTCAACGCGGCTCAATGCGCACCTTCTACGCACGATCTTCCAGCGTCTTGCGCATCCGACCGTGATAAAAAACCCCATGGCGCCGCCGCGTTTTCGTGAAAGCGTGCTGATCGCCGCCGGCTGGAAACCCGGCTGGTCGACCGATTACTGCGCAACACTGCTTGCCTCGAGCCTTGGTGCGACCACGGTGCTCAATCTTTCGGATATTGATTACGTCTACAGTGCCGACCCGCGCAAAGATGCGAGCGCAAAACCTTTGCCGAAACTGAATTGGAAAACGTTTCGTAAGATGATCGGCAACCGCTGGGATCCGGGCGCCAACGTGCCGTTCGACCCCGTCGCCGCCAAGCTCGCCGAACGTTTAGGTCTCACCGTCAAGATGATCAAAGGCCGCGCGCTCGGAGAAATTTCCAAGGCGCTCGACGGGAAAAAATTCAAAGGAACCGTCATTCACGATTGACGTTCCGATAAAAAAATGATGCACTCTCCGCAAGGAGGTGCCTATGCGGATTGCGCTCACGGGTACGCATGGTGTCGGCAAGACGACCGTGTTCGAGCAACTCAAGTTCTTGTGTCCCGAGGCGGCGTTCTTTTCCGAGGCGGTACGGCATCAGATGGAGGCGTTCGGATTCGGACATCCGATCAACGACTTCTGTCGCACCTACGGCATTGGTGCCTTCGAGCTCATGAACATGAATGCTTGGAGCGTGATCGATCCGGCGGTCAACGTGCTGATCGCGACGAAACGGCTCGTCATCACCGACCGATGCACGGTCGACAGTCTTGCCTGCTACCTGGCAATGCGTTCGACGGTATTCGATACCGTGCTCGAAAAGCCGGTCCTTTCGATTGCGCGGCACTACGCGAGCTTGTACGACCGTTTCATCTACTTCCCGTGCGGAACCATCCCGCTTGCAGGCGATGACATGCGGCCGGACAATGTCGTGTTCCAGCGCAAGGTGGACGAGTGCCTCTGGCAGGCGTTCGACCTGCTCGGCGTTTCGAAGGAGAGAGTCCATCGGTTGCAAGCCGTGGATGTCGACAGTCGTATTGACGAGATATTGGCGCTTTTACCCGCTCCGTAAGGCGCCGTTTTTTTATTGACAGGCCAGAGCGTTTGTCGTATTTAGTGTATGTTCTTTCACTGATAAGGAGCAGGCATTGACCGTCAACCCGTTCGAGTTGCATCCGGACGCCGTACCGGAAAAAACGTACTTTGCTCAGCCGGTCTCGCTCTACGGGACCGAGCTCAAGCGCTTCTTGCTGGAGAAGATTCGTGAACGCTTTCCAGGGAGTGCGATCGAAGATCCCGATACGCAAGAGCATCGGGAAGGGTACGGGCGTTCCGGTATGGAATACTTCATCGAGGAGATTCTTCCAGGCTGCGGACGCATCGTCTTCCTCGCCTTCCGCGACAGCAAGATCGGCGCCGGCGTTCATGGCGAGACCTTGAAGATGCTCATAAGCCAAAGGAAGGTTTTCGAGATCTTTCCTGATGGACGGATCATTCAAATCTCCAGACTCGATCACGCTCGCAAGCTGTCCATCCCCGAGACGCGCTCGCGTATTCGGAATGAGGATGGTTCCGTGAAGCCGTACTGATGTGCGGCTTTTTTCTTAGCGGCTTGTCTCGTAAAGTTGACGGAAATACGAGTATTACCTAGGCTGGAAACAGTTCTTCACAAGGAGTCGGGCCATGCATAAGGTTCTCGTTCTCATCGTTGCGTCGTGCCTCGTCGCCTGCAGCGCCGCCCCCAAGGCGGTGCACAAGACCACCAACCCGCCGGTCACGGCATCAGCCGCGGATGCGAGCGAGTCTTCGGACGCCGGTCACCCGAGCCTGGTCCTCACATTCGAGCAGTTCGGGTGCACCATGACCCTGCCGAACGACCATTGGAAGGCTTCCATGGTTCAGCAAGATGACGGTACCTCGTTCTTGAAGATCGATCTCGAGGGTACGTCGGTCAGCCTGTTCCTGCGCCCCGACGCGAACCCTTCTGAAGCGCCGCTCAAGGTGCTGGCCGAGATGGAGCGACTCAGCTTCGCGAGCCAGTCCGGGCAGTCGGTCTCCGATCTTCGTGACGATGGCGGCGGTCGCTGGGTCTTCACGGTCGAATCGAGTGATCCGGGAAGCAAGAATGTCAAGGCGTTGGCCTACTCCGTTCCGATCCCGAATCGGACGGACGTCCACTTCTCCATGGCGATCATCGGCATCCCCGAAGAGGTCGATGCGCACTACGACGAAGCGCACGGCATCATCGAGAGCCTCAAGCCGCTCCCCACCAAGTAGGGCGCGGTTTTTATATTGACGAGAACGATTGTACATGGTATGCACTGGACAACGGCCGTGCTGAGATACCAGACAGGCCGCCTGTACCATCTTTCGGAGGTATCATGAGGAACCGGAAGTTCGACGATGACGATTTCGTCAGCCGAATCAGCACACGCCGCGCGGCCAGAACCAAGGACGGCAAAGCGCAGTACGCGTACGCGGAACGACCGCGCCAGGTCGATCGGAGATCCCGCAGCCACAGCCGCAGCAAGTCGGCGCGACGGCGAGAGCTCGAGCGGCTCGAACGCATGGGCGCCGTGCCCATCGAGATCATCATGACACGCCCGGCACCCGTGCTGCGCTCCTCGACCTCGCTACGATAGGCAGTTTCACGACCGCACGCCACGTGCGGTTTTTACTTTGACGGCGGCGGCGAGTCGTGGTACGCCATCGGTAGCCAACCAGGAGGTCTTTCATGCGCATCTTCTCACTCGCGGTACTGTTCTTCCTTCTTTCTTGCGGCGCTTCCGCGAAGTCTCCGGAGCGGGCCGAGTCGGCGCTCCAGGACGTGCGGCTTGGCGCCAAGAGCCCGTATGTCGTCTTCGACGCTTCCGGCTGGCATGCCGAGCCCGGAAACACGCAGGTTGATCAAGTCGTGCTGCACGATGGTGAACATACCGGCTTCGGCATGGCCGTATGGATCGACGACGCCGATCCCGGCGAGACGATCGAAGGAGCCAACGGGCAGTTCGGCATGATGCTCATGTCGGCACCGCTTCTCTTCAAGATCGAAGAGGTGAGCGACCCCAAGATCATCTCCGACGAAGAGTCGATCTTCCTCATCCGCGGCACCGACTGGAAGCGGGGGACGAAGATGATCGCCCTCTGCCGCGTCAAGATCGCCTCCGGCCACGGCGCAGCTTACTGGGTGAAGGTGCTTGCCTTCGGCCCGGAAGAGCGCCTCTCCAAGCTCAACCTTGGGGTCTACCGCGTTCTTCAGAGCCTTCGGGTTGAACCCTGATCGTACCCTCGTGTATCGAGGGTTTTTTTGTTGCAAGCCTTTGTTTTCAGGGTGACTTGACGCTTTTTCCGGTTTCAGGTACTCTCCGGTTAACAACTTCTCGTTTACCAAAGACCATAGGTCGCCCCCGGCTGGGGGCAGCAAACCGGATCTGCCGATCCGATCCTATCGAGGCAAACGCCCCACGACGGAACTCCTGTCGTGCTACGCGTCTGCGGTAAATCACGCAGACGTTTGTTATTTAAAGGTCGTACGTGCAAAGATTCACGCAACACGCCACATGGCAAAATCTCGCAAGCAAAAAGAAGTGACGTTGGCCGAATTGGTCGAGGCGCTTGGTAAAGCCAAGTCCGTCGTCTTCGCCGACTTCAAAGGCTTGGCCGTCAAAGACGCCACCGACTTCCGCAACAAAGCGCGGAAAGAAAACGTCGGCGTCCTCGTCGCCAAGAAGACCCTCATGCGCCTCGCGTTCAAGAACGCCGGTTATGAAGGTGTCGATCCGTCCACGCTCGACGGCGCGCTCGTCATGGTTACGGGTTTCGAAGACGAAGTGGCTCCGGCCAAGATCGTCGCCGATTTCTCCAAGGATCATGAAGCTCTCAAGATCGTCGGCGGTGTCCTCGAGCGCAAGCTCGTCGACGTAAACGCGATCAAGGCGCTCGCCAAGCTCCCGAGCAAGCAGGAACTCCTGGCCAAGCTGGTCGGTACTCTCAATGCTCCGGTCTCCGGCTTCGTCAACGTCCTGGCAGGAAACCTCCGTGGCCTGGTCAACGTGCTGAACGCCGTCAAAGACCAAAAGGCTACCGCTTAAGAAAAGAATTACATCAACACTATGTCTGACATGAAAGATGTGGTCGTCCCGGAGAAGTTCGCTTCTCTCGTCTCGTCCATCGAAAAGCTGTCCGTTCTCGACCTCGCTGAGCTCGTCAAAGTCCTCGAAGAGAAGTTCGGCGTTTCCGCCGCTGCTCCGATGATGGCGATGGCCGCTGCTCCGGCTGCCGGAGGCGCCGCTGCCGAAGAGAAGACCGATTTCGTCGTTGAGCTCACCGGCTCCGGCGACAACAAGATCGGCGTCATCAAGGCTGTCCGCGAACTGACGGGTCTCGGCCTCAAGGAGGCGAAGGACCTCGTCGACGGCGCTCCGAAGGTCGTCAAGGAAGGCGTGGCCAAGGCCGACGCCGACAAGATGAAGGCGACGCTCGAAGCCGCTGGTGCGAAGGTCACCCTCAAGTAATCTTCGTCCGCGACGAAAAATCCTCCCGAAAGGGAGGATTTTTTATTTGAGCGGTACTTTGTACATCGCCCCGTCGGCGGTCAGGAGGTAGAGCGTTCGGCCGCTTTCGTCGACGGCTCCCGCGCGCAGTTCTTTGAATTCCGGAGCGGTGTACTGCGCGAGCAGTCGTCCCGTCGTGCGATCGATTGCGAAAGCGCGGTCACCGCCTTTGTCGATGAAGACGATTCTGTCGGAGTCGGCAGAGGCCCAGAGATCGGAGGCAGCCTTTGGTGTAGGTTCGATCGTCGATGCTGCATAATCCTGCACGATCGCGCCTTTCAGGTATTTGCGCGTCGATCCGTCTTTGTAGAGGAGATAGACCGCGCCGTCGGTGGCGATGCTGGTAGACGCTTCAGGGGCGCCGCGCAGCACGTCGGAAGGAGTGCCCAACGTCTTTGTCGCGACGGAACGGCGCGTGACGGTGCCGTCCGTGGACGCGGCGTAGAGACGTCCTTGGTAGAAGAGGATCGACTTGTTCGCGATGTCGGCGGCGTCAAACACGGATTCTTCGGCGGTGTCGGGGTTCCAATACACGAGTTCGCCGGAGACGCCTTGCAGCAGGAATCCTGTACGCGCCGGAGCGACTGCTCGGACGCCGTTCGCGAGCGCCGCGATGGTTGGATCAGCCGCAGCCGCGCCTTCCGTCGAGAATACTTGAACGCGCCCTGAGTTGCTCGAGAATACGTACAGCTTTCCTTCAAACCACGCCATGCTCGAGAAGGCGAGCGAGGGATCGCTAACCGAGGCAAAACGCGCGGGGTTCTCGATGGCGACGACGCGCTGGAGTTTCTCGCGCGACGCTTGAATCGTTTTCTTGGCTTCGGCCTTGTTTCTTTTTTGGAGCTCCGTCAATTCCGGAAGGGTCGACCAGACGGTTTCCATGCGTGCGACGAGTTCACGCGAACGTCCTTCGTTGTCGTACAACATACCGGCGGCAAAATCCGCCTCGAGCTGTTGCAGTTCAGCGAGCTGCGCTTCGTACGCTTTTACTGTTTGGGCGCGCACTTCGTGGCGGATGGAAAAGAGGAGACCGTGAACGAAAACCGCGCCGATGCCGAGCAGGGCGAAAAAGTGCATCCGGCTTTGGTGTGGAAGCGCGTTCAGGCGTCCGACGGCCAGGGAAACGCAGCGGTCCGGCGCCGCCTTGCACTCTGCAACCAAGCGCGTGCGCCGTTCTTTGTTCAGAAGCGTGGCCGCGAGATGGGGGAGTTGCAGCGGCAAAAGCGCCGCGGCTTTGAGAAGCGCCCAGCCTGCGCGGCCTCCGGCTGCTAGGCCGCGACCGGCATACAAGCAACTGACGCGAACGCCGCGCGCGAGCACCTCGCCGATATCCGGACCGACGATCGGGGCCTGGACGCGCGGTTTTTTGTCTTGTCCTTTCGCCTGCGAAGCGCGGGTCACGCGCACGGCTTCCGGCGCAAAGGCTGATTCCGGAATCAGGGAGCTGAGCGAAAGAATCGAAACCGGCTTTTGCGTCGCGCGCAAAGCCGTCTTCATTTCGCGTGACGCTTTGGCGAAATCCGTTTGTCCGAGCACATCGCGTACGTACGAATCGTCGAGCGATTGGAAAAGTTCGGACGTTGCGATCACGAGGCGCGCGCCGTCGGGAAAGGCGCCGGCTTGAAGCGATGTGAAAAATTTAGGATCGTTGTTTTTCTCCGGCGTTTCGTCGAACAAGGCGTACGGCGCGAGGCCGTCGGGATGAGGGATATACAACAAGCCGCGCACCGTTCCTCGCGAAGAGACGAAAAGCTTCCCGCCGCTGAGCGCTGCCACGGCGCCGCGGAGCTTGATGCCGGGCAGGGAGAGGCCGTGCTCATAGAGGAACGCGAGGATGCTCTTGTTAGCTTGCTTGAGCGCCGCTTCAAAACGCGTTTCCGGATCGCCTTTTTGAAAAAAAATCGTGCGCAGTTCATCGCTCAACCGGTCGCTCAATTTCTCGACGACGCGCTTGGGGGCGTCGGCGGCCAGGATCGCGAAAAAAAGCTCCAGGCCGGCTTCGTTCTGAAGCGGGGAGGTTAAGGTCAGGCAGCGCACTGCGCCGAGGCCGGACCCTCCGGGGACGTGGATTTCTCCGATGCTGATAGGCGCCATTTTGACCTGTCTTCACGGGCAGTATACAATACCCCCAGTTTCGCGGCCAACTATGCTTGAACAACTCTTTGGTTCAAAGACGAGAACGCAGCTTCTCCGGACTTTCCTGCAGAATCCGGAGACGGCCTTTTTTGTCCGCGAATTGACGCGGCGGCTGGATGTGCAAATCAATGCCATCCGCCACGAGCTCAAGAACCTTGAGGAGCTGAGCTTGGTCGAAACGGTCGATGTCGCCGAGGGCAAAGCGGTGCAAAAAAAGCATTACCGCCTCAAGCAGAATTCCATCCTCATCCCCGAGCTTCGCGCACTGTTCGTGAAATCCCGCGTGCTGCTTGAAAAGGACATGGTCAAGCGCCTTCAGGCGGTTGGCCGCATTTCCTATTTCGCGCTCACGGGACGCTTCGTCGACCGCGAAGAATCGCCGACGGATATTTTTGTCGTTGGTCGCGTCGATCGCAAGAAACTTTCCGATCTCGTGCGCAAGTTCGAAATCGAGTTCGGACACGAAATCAATTTCACCGTGCTTGACGAAGAAGAGATGCGTTATCGCATGGATGTCATGGATCGCTTTTTGTACAGCGTTCTCGACGCGCCTAAACTCGTCTTTGTCGACGAGTTTTTCCACTCCGCGCAGGAAAGCGTGAACGTATGAGGGTGTACTTCGGCGGGACGGCCGAAGGGGGAGTCGTCGTTTCACTTTCAAAGGAAGGCAAGGTCGTCGCTTCGGCGCATGGCGGATTCACCGACGATCTTCTCGCGCTTTTCGATGCCGCGTTCAGGAAAGCAAAATGCAAGAGCTCTGACGTCAAAGAGATCACCGTCGATAGGGGGCCAGGCGGTTTCTCGGCCGTCCGACGGCGCGTCAGCGTCGCGACCGCGCTCGCACGCTCGCTCGGCGCTGCGTTGTCCGCAACGGGAGAATTGACGCCGGAAGAAGCGGCGAGGCTCCCCAAGACCGCCTTTGCGGCCAAGACGCCCATTCACCCACTCTACGCCGCCGAACCGAATATCACGATCAGCAAAAAGAAAAAAACATGGAACGCGCATTGACTTGGGACGACTATACGCCCGCGCAGAAGAAACGGCATCGCCGCTACGAGTTCGTGCCGGCTTCGCTCGTTTGGTCGACGCTCGTCGGCGCGATCGTTTTGTCGTTCGTGAATCCGATCTGGGCGGTGTTTTTCATCATCGCTTTCGACCTCTACTGGTTTTTCCGCGTTTTGTATTTCGTCATCTTCCTCACGATTTCCTGGCGCCGCCACCGTGGCGCGCTCGACATCGATTGGGAAGCGGAACTTCAGAAAACACCTGGCTGGGAAAAGATTCGGCATCTCGTATTCCTTCCCACCTACAAGGAAGACAGCGAAATTCTTCGTGCGACGTTTCAAAGCCTGGTCTCCGCCAAGGTCGATCCGAAGCGCATGATCGTGGTGCTGGCGGGAGAGGAACGTGCTGGACGCGAGGCGTTTCTCGAACGCGCCGAACGCATCCGCGCGGAATTCGGCGACCGCTTCTTGAAGATGATCGTTACCGTGCATCCGTCGGACACGATCGGCGACATTGCTGGCAAGGGATCGAACCTGCACTACGCGGGCCCGTACGCGAAGGCGGCGATCGACGAGCTTGGGATCGCCTACGAAGACGTCGTTGTCTCGACGTTCGACGTGGATACGATCGCGCATCCGCAGTATTTCGCGCATCTTGCCAAGACGTATCTTGAAACGCCGAATCGCTTGCGCGCGTCCTATCAACCGGTCGTGCTCTATTCCAACAATATCTGGGACGCTCCGGCTATCGTCCGCATCGCCGCGTTCGGTACGACCTTTTGGCTGTTGTCGGAACTCGTGCGTCCCGACCGCCTGTTCACGTTTTCGTCGCACAGCATGCCGTTTCAGGCGCTTCTCGACGTCGGCTTTTGGCAACGTGACGTCGTCTCCGAAGACTCCCGCATCTTTTTACAGTGCTTCCTCCGTTACGACGGCGACTACCGCGTCGTGCCGCTCTATGTACCTGTCTCGATGGATGCAGTCATGGCACCGAAGTGGATCGGCAGCTTGGTGAACCTCTACAAACAGCAGCGGCGCTGGGCTTGGGGAGCGGAGCATCTTCCGTACCTGGTCATCAACTTTGCCGCCAAGGCGTCTTCGATTCCTCTTGGCAAGCGTTTGGCGAAGCTGTGGGTACTGACGGAGGGCATGTATACCTGGGCGACGGCGCCGCTGCTCATTTTCCTGCTCGGTTGGCTGCCGTTCAACGTGGCGCGCATTTCGGGACGCCCTGAAATCGTTTTCCAAAACGCGCCGATCACGCTTCAGTGGATCATGACGTGCGCCATGCTCGGCGTGTTCGCTTCAGCCGTTCTCTCGCTGCCGCTTCTGCCTAGCCGTCCCGAACACAAGCGCAAGTATCATCACGTCGTTATGCTGCTTCAGTGGATGCTTCTGCCGTTTACTTTCATTATTTTCGGTTCGGTGCCGGCCATCGATGCGCAGACACGCCTGCTTCTCGGCAAGCGTCTCGGATTTTGGGTGACGCCGAAGACTGTGCTTGAAAAGAAGGGGAACTGATATGGCCAGGATTTCGGTGCACATCGTTTCTTGGAATAACGCGCGCGTGCTTCGTGACGCGGTCGAGTCCCTGCGCGCGCAGACGTTCAAGGATTTTACGCTCACGGTCGTCGACAACGCTTCAACCGACGGTTCCGTCGACGTCGTTCGCTCCTGTTTTCCGGAAGCGACGATTTTGCGCAATTTCAAGAACCTCGGTTTCAGTGCCGCGCACAACCAGGCGATCGAACTCGCGCGCAACCGCTGGTCCGATGACGACAAAAAAGGACGAAGCTCGATCGATCGCTACGCGCTCGTTATGAATCCGGACATTATTTTGGATCCGGACTTCTTGGAACAGCTCGCGCGCGGCATCGACGGCCGGTACGAAATCGGCAGCGCCTGCGGAAAACTTTTGAAAGTGCATCCGCGTCTTGAAGAGGAGGGGGATCCGCGCCGGTCCGACGTGCTCGATTCGGCCGGACTCCGCATGAGGCGCGATCGCCGCGCCGCAGATCGCGGAGCGGGAGAGACCGACGGCCCTGCCTACGCCGAAGCGATCGAAGTGTTTGGACCGTCGGGGGCGTTGGCGCTCTATCGTGCGGAAGCTATCGAGGCGCTCCGTGAAGCCGACGGCGAATTTTTTGACGAAGACTTTTTCGCGTACAAAGAAGACGTCGATGTCGCCTGGCGCTTGCGCCTGCTCGGCTGGAAATCGTTGTATCTTCCCGAGGCAAAGGCTTATCACTATCGCGGTACGGGCGGCGCGGAGAAAGCCGGCTTGCTTGAGCTCTTCAAGCGCCGTTCCGGTCGTTCGCCGCTCGTGAATCGCTTGTCCACGCGCAATCACCTGCTCTTACTTGTGAAGGATGATGATCGCCTGAACCAGCTTCTCCATCTTCCTTGGATCCTCGTGCATGAAGTCGGGAAGCTTTTGTCGACGCTTGTTTTCGCGCCGCGCGCGCTCGGCGCGTATTTCGAGGCGCTCGCGCTCGTTCCGAAAATGTGGAGGAAACGCGTGTCCTTGCGCAAGCGCCGCAAAGCTTCCTTGAAAGATATTCGAAAATGGTTCCGTTGATATGGTCGACGTTTCCATTATCATCGTGAATTACAAGACGCGCGGCATGGTTAAGCAGGGACTCAAGAGCCTGCGTTTGGCGCGCATCCGCTTGAACTACGAAGTTTTTGTCGTCGACAACGGTTCGCGCGACGGCCTTCCGGAATTGGTGCGTGCCGATTTTCCGGAAGCGCGCCTGATCGCTTTCGATCGCAACGCCGGTTTCGCGGCCGGCAACAATGCCGCAATGCGCAAGGCGAAGGGGAAGTATCTTTTCGTGCTCAATCCCGACGCGCTCGTGAACGAAGGCTCGATTGAAGCGATGTACGCGTACATGGAGGCGCATCCGGAGATCGGCGTGCTCGGTCCGAAGCTCGCGCATCCCGACGGCAAGCGTCAGGAATCCGCGCATCGGTTCCCTTCGCCCTGGATGCCGATCTATCGCCGCACGCCGCTCGGCAAGTTGCCCGAAGCGAAGCGCGAAATCGATCGTTATTTTTTGCGCGACCTCGACATGCGCGTTCCGACCGACGTCGATTGGGTTGAAGGCGCCGCGATGTTCGTTCGACGCGCGGCGATCGATAAGGTCGGTTTGTTCGATGAGAGGTTCTTCGTGTACTTCGAAGATACGGACTGGTGCCGGCGGTTTTGGGACGGCGGTTGGAAAGTCGTCTATCATCCAGGCATCGAGATCGTCCATTATCACCGGCGCGAATCGGCGGACACACTGTGGCTTCTTGCTCCCTTTGCGAACAAAGTTTCGCGTATTCACATCATGAGCGCGATCAAATATTTCCGGAAATGGTGGGGGAAACCTCTGCCGCAAAAAGAAAAAACCGCTTCCTGAGTCAGGGAGCGGTCGGGGCTTCGGCCGGCGGGCGCTTGTTGACGATCACTTGTTCGACCTGGTCGCAGGGTACGTTTGCGATGGTGACAGACGCAGCGTTGTTGCCGGAATCCTTCCAGAGGGCGAAACAGAGACCCACGCGGTAGTCTTTGAAGTAGACCACCTCCGTCGAGACCTCTTTCGCCATTTCGCTCGGCGTGGGGCCGCAGGCGGCCAGTGCGGTGACGAGGAGCAGAGACGCGAGCTTCATACGATCTCCTTGTTTGAACCGGCAAAACGATAGCGCGAATCCGTTCCTTTGTCAACGGTGGTATACTGCCTGCATGGAACCGCATGCCCACAACCTGCTCGGCGCGAGCGAAAGTCCGAAGAAAAAAAAATGGAAATACGCCCTCTACGGCGTTTTGGGTTTTCTGGCGTTTGTGATCGTCATAGGTACCGCGATCGCGGTACCCGCGCTTTTGACGGCGCGCGAGGTCTATGCGCAGGCCGTCGCGGGGCGCGACGCGCTTTTTAGCGCCAAGGAAGCGGCCGAGCAGCTTGAGTTCACCACTGCCTCCGGACGTTTGGAAGAAGCCGCGCAGCGTTTCGGGGCCGCGCAGCGCGCGGAACAAAAACTGAAACCGTTCAAGGCACTGCCGTTTTTGAAAAAAGACTTGCAGGGCGTCTACGACCTGCTTGAAGGTGGACGCGAGGCGTCCTTGGCGCTCAAAGAGGCGATCGACGTCGGAGCCGACGTGGTTTCTGTTCTCAAAAATGGAGGAGCGGCGCTCGGCGGCGTGCCGGATCTTTCCGGAGACGCCCGTTCGGTCTCTTCGCTCACGCGCGAGGAACGGCGCGTGTTGCTTCAGAACGTGTCGCAGGCGCCGGATCGCTTAGCGGTCGCGCGCACGTCGCT
>JBPOIQ010000051.1:0-5621 GCA_052034355.1 Minisyncoccota bacterium | reverse complement strand
GAGCTGAACCCGGAAGTCTTCAACGTCAAAGACTATCGTTACCAGTTGATGGAAAAAGCCCGTCTCGACCGTGAGCTGGAAACCGCCGGCTGGTGGCAGGCGCGCAAACTCCGCGCCGAACTCAAGGAGACGCTCAAAAACCTGGAAGACTACGAACAGCAACTCGCGAGCGTGGCGAGCGAACGCGCTTCCGCAAAAGACGCAGCGCGCAAAACCGCCCCGGATTACGAAGAAATTGAAGTCAGCGGATATCGCCCACCTTCGGGACCGACCATGAAACCCGGCAGCGGCACGTATAAGAAGCCCGGCTTCTTCGCCAGATTGTTCAAACGATAAGCGATGATACGAAAAACCCTCTGACAACGTCAGAGGGTTTTTGCTTACGGCGCGAGCGTCCTTGCGGCGATTTCTTCCTTGAGGCGCGCGGAGAGTTCTCCGAGCGTCATTTCAACCGCGTCTTTCGTGCCGCGGACGCGGACGGCCAGCTTCACGTCGTCGTGCCAAATACCGTCGGCGGGAATCTCCTTGTCGCCGAGCACCAAGCTGTAAGGAATCTTCATCTTTTCGGCACCCCGCACTTTTTTGCCCACCGACTCGTCGGAGGCATCGAGCCACGGGCGGGCGCCGAGGGCACGGAGCTTGGATTCGAGCGCGCGGCAGGCGTCGCGATGCTTCTCCCCTACCGGCAGAAGCGCGAGCTGTTCGGGAGCCAGCCAAAGCGGGAAGGCGCCGGCAAAGTGCTCGATAATGACGCTCATGAAGCGCTCGATCGATCCCATAATGGCGCAGTGGATCATGAGCACCTGTTCCTTTTCGCCCTTTTCGTTGGTGCAGCTCAGTCCGAAATTGCGCGGCTGATTGAAGTCGAGCTGGATCGTGGCGACCTGCCAAACGCGGCCGATCGAATCTTTGGCCATGAAGTCGATCTTCGGGCCGTAGAAGGCGGCTTCGCCGGGGCCGTCGACCCATTCCACCTTGTGCGCGTCGAGAATTTCGCGAAGCGAAGCCTCGGCGGCATCCCAATCTTCGGGCGCGCCCAGGTACTTCTCCGGATGAGCGGGATCGCGGCGCGAAAGGCGCAAGCTGAGCTCGAATCCGAACGTCTTGTAAAAGGTTTCGATGATATTCCAGACTTTTTCCGCCTCTTCCCGAACCTGGTTCAAGCGGCAGAAGACATGCGCGTCGTCCTGGGTGATCGAAAGCACGCGCGAGAGGCCGGAGAGCTCGCCGGACTGCTCATCGCGATACACCATGGTGGTTTCGCAGTAGCGCACCGGCATCTGGCGGTAGCTGCGCGGTTCGCTGGCGAAGATCTGCGTGTGGTGCGGGCAGTTCATCGGCTTCATCGCGAAGAGATGCTCTTCGCGCGTCTTGATCTTGAAGAGATCGTCGCCATACTTCGCCCAATGACCGGACGTTTCGTACAAATCTTTCTTGGTGATGTGCGGAATCGTTACGCGCTGGTAGCCGTGCGCGCGGCGCAGCTCCCAGACGTATTCGTTCAGCGTTTCACGGAGCATTGTGCCGCGCGGCGTCCAAAGCGGCAGCCCCGGTCCGACCAACTCGGAAAAGACGAACAAGCCCATGTCCTTGCCGAGCTTGCGATGATCGCGCTTCTCGGCCTCTTCAAGCATCTTGAGATGCGCGTCGAGCTCTTCTTGCGTGCGGAACGCCCAGCCGTAGACGCGCTGCATTTGCGCGTTCTCGGCCTTGCCGCGCCAGTACGCGCCGGCCACGGACTTGATTTTGACGGCGCCGACTTCGCCCGAACGAGCGACGTGCGGACCGCGGCACAGATCGACGAACTCCCCCGTCCAATAGAGCGAGGCCGTACCCGAACCGTCGAGGTCCTGGGCGTCTTCGTCTTTCAAATTCGTCGTGCCGTGCGCCTTGAGATCGCTCAAGAGCTCGACTTTGAAATCCTGGTTGCGGGAGCGGAAAAACTCGATCGCCTGATCGATCGGCATTTCCTCGCGGCGAAATTCGGCATTCTCTTTCTTAAGACCCTCGATCGTCTTTTCAAGCGCGGTGAAATCCTCGGGGCCGAGGGCGCGCGGGAGCAGCATGTCGTAGTAAAAACCGTTCTCGATGACGGGCCCCACGCCGAGCTTGGCGTCGGGAAACATCTTCATGACGGCCGCGGCCAAGAGGTGGGCGGCCGAGTGGCGCATCCGGTCAAGTTCGTCGAAATCCGCGGGATTTTTGGCTGCCATAACAAAGTTTCAGAGGGTGTTGTACAGACCCCACCTTAACATAGCCTGCCCGGAATCGAAAAGCCCCGTTTTAACGGGGCTTCGTCGGACTACATCGTCTCCGTGCTCATAGAAAAATGTTATTTTTCGACCTGGAATTCGATGCGATCAGGAAGAACGGGCATCCGCTTGAGCCAGAAAGGGCGGAATTTTACGTCCACACGCTCAACACCCTCGATGCCTTCAAAGTATTTCTGCACGTCCTCGAGCCCCAAACCGCGCAGCTTGCTGGCGTCGAAGAGCGGGCTTTCCAAGGAAACGCGAGACTGGCCGACCAGCGCGATGCGGAGCGATGCTGTGCCGGCCTTGGGGTCGGCCTTGTCGATCGTGAAAGAAGAGTCGTCCGCTTTGACGCCGATCAGTTCGCGGTCGGAAGTCAAGCTGCGCTTCAAGTCTTCGGCTGCGGCCGCCACGGCGCGGGCGCGATCAAAATCGGTTTCACGAACGCGAAGCGTAAGCCGTACCGTAACGCCGTTTGCCGTTTCGCCCGGACTGGCGCTGACGGTGCGTGCCATCGTCTCGGCGACGATCGCATGACCCGTCCATGGACCCTTGGCCGCTTTCGCAAGCTCTTCGCGCGCCTGGGCGATCAGTTCCTGACGAAGACTCGCTTCCGTTTTTTCAATATCGGCCGTCGTAACCGTTCCCACAGTGACAATGCCGCCAGTCATGGCCGCCTCAGACTCGGCGTAGATCGACTTTTGAAGATCGATCGACAAGCCCGGAATCGTGAAACGCGTCGGCGCGATATTGCCGCCTTCGCCCGCCTTGTCGGCATACGCTTCGGTTTTGACGCGACCCTTCGCCGGAACGTTCACGCGGGATTTGATACGGAAGAGCGTGCCGTCTTCCGTGAGCAAGCGTGTCGTCGGGATAAGCGTCTGGTCGTTGGACGTTTCGTTGATCAGCGTGACCATGCCAGTGGCGATGCCGTCGGTTTTGGTCGACGTCTCGGGCGCGCCGGTCTTCTCCCCCGCCACGGTCACTTCAAAGACTTCGCCGGGGATTTCGTCTTCGTTCTGGGGATTCTTCACGACCGTCAATACGCGCTCGGTTTTCACTTCGGCTTTCAACGGATACACGGAAACGCTGGCATGAGCGTAGACCACATAGGCGACGCCAGCGCCCACGAGCAACGCGAGTACGGCGAAACCGAGCGCGATCTTGCGGAACACGCCGGTCCTGACCGGAAGCTGGAACGTATTGCGATATTCCGGATCCTCGTCGTCATCCGCCTTCATGATGTCTTCCACGTCCTGGTTCGTGAACTTCTTGTTTTCCATAAGCGGCTTCGGCGGCATGGAGAGGTCTGGATCTTTCCGCAACGTGGGCGTCCACGGCTGCTCTTCTTGCCCCATGATGTCCGGCTCGATCGAAATGCGGGGCGCTGGAGTAAGCGCCGTCTTGATGGGGATAATTGTCGGGATACGTTCAAGAGGAACCGGTTTTTCTTCCGGCTCCGACACCTTTAAGACCACCGGCTTTTTAGCCCGCGAGGCGCTCTTCTTGGGTTTTGCCTCGGAAGTCACGTTCGACGCGTCGCCTTCCGGCACGATCGGCGTTTCTTCCTCAGCCGCTTTTTTCCTCCTAGGCGGCATAGTGTTGTCAGTATAGCACGTTAGGACTTCGTCCGATACTTCTTGCGGATCTCGCGCATCGTTTTTCCGTATGTCGCGTCGTCGATCGCTCCGCTGTCCATGAGCTCATCGAGCGATGCGAGTTCCGACTCCATGGTTTGGCTCTTCTTGAGCTCCATCGTCATGGCGTCGAGCTTCGCTTCGAGCACGCGCGCTTCGCTCGTACGAGCCAGGACTTTCGAGAAGAAACGGTCGCCTTCAGGACTTCCCTCGGCACGCAACCCCTCCTTGAACGTCGTCTTGTTTTCCATTGCAGCCTTGTCGGACGCGTCCCACATACCTCCGACGATCTTATCGACCGCGCGATTAAAATCGTCTTCGCCCGTGAGCGGTTTGGACTGGTGCTCCATAGCCATGAGCAACCCCTCATACAGCGTCGCGCCGCCGAGCGAAGCGCTGGCGCGCATTTTGAAACCCTTCGGAATATCCTTGCGCCCGTTCTCGAGCAACTCTTTGCGCTGCTCTTCCTTCATGAGGCCGTACTGCTGCTCGGAAACGCCGAGATACCGGAGCACCGTGCTGTCGTCGGAAAAATCGACCAGGTCGGAAACGTCGACGCGCTGGATCGCTTGGTCGTACAAACGGATCGCTTCTTCCATCACCTCCGGCGCGATGACGTTGTTGGAGCGCAGGAGCGTGCTGTATTCGTCTCCGCCCGCCGTCACAGGCAAGACGACGTCGATACCGAGTTCCTTCAAGCGCTTCGCTTCGGGGCTCGCGTCGTTCGCAAAAACTTCCGCGACGCGCTTCAAATATTCCGTCCCCTTTTCGTGCGAACCGGAGAGGTCGTTCACGGCTTTGAGGCCGTTGGCGTCGGCGTTCAGAAGCGCGACCTTCTTCAAATCTTCCGGCGTCGGCGAATCGCTCAGGATTTCTTTCAAATAGGAAACAGCCTGCTCTTTGGCGAACGCCTTGTTGAGCATGTGCTCACCTTCCTTCACCGTGAAGCGGCGATCCTGATACGTCTGCTCGAACGCGACAATTTTTTCCTCGACCAATTCCGCCCGTTTGACCGGGTTCGCCACGCCCGATTCCGTGAGTTTGCGTTCAAAGGAGCGGATCTGGCCTTGGGCCCGTTCCGGAAGGTTTCCGATGCGATCCTCAAGCCAGGACTCGCCGCCTTCCTGCTGTTCGGCGCGCTCTGCCTGACGGCCCCGAAGCAGAGACTCGAACACCTCATTCAGGCGTTCCGCGCGTTCTTTGGAGCGTTCGTTTTCCTGCATACGGAAATACAAAAAAGTGAGCTTTCGCTCACAAATATATCACGGAACACGCTTCGGACGCTACGAAGCGGTCGGTGCGGCGGGATCGGACGGAACCTCGAAACCAGACGCTTCGTCGGACGAGCTGCCGAGACGCTCAACCAGAGCGTCGATCTGCTCGCGCTGCTCAGGCGTGGGTTGGAGCGGCCGGTAGAGGGGCCGCTGGGATCCTAGGTCGCTCATAGAGCTCCGGCGTGGTTGGGGGTTCGAGAATGAGCCCCTGACGGGGCATTTCCCGCTCAGGACAGATGACCGTAGCGGAAAAAGAGGCGGCTGTCAAGACGGCTGCGTCACCTTCACATTCCCCATGCCGACCTGTTTTTCGATGGCCGCAATGGCGTCGGGCGAAGGATCGACCAAGAACGACGTTTCGACGCGCTGGTAGCCGCCTTCGGCGCGGACGTCGAGCGCGACCAATGTTTTGCCGGGATACTTGGCGAGCGTGGCTTTGAGGGCGGCGACGGCCGAGG
>JBPOIQ010000016.1:0-7395 GCA_052034355.1 Minisyncoccota bacterium | reverse complement strand
TGCCGTCCCTCGTTCCGCCGATTTTGAAGTCCATGCCGCCGACACCGTCTTCAAGATCCTGAAGGTCGGTGATGATCTTGTAACGATTCACGTCGTTCGGATCGGTGGCGATGCCCATGGCGATGCCCGCGACCGGTTTCTTGATCGGTACGCCGGCATCCATGAGCGCGAGCGTCGACCCGCAGATGGAACCCTGCGAGGATGAGCCGTTCGAGCCGAGCGTTTCAGAGACGACGCGGATCGTGTACGGGAACTCCTCTTTGGGAGGAAGCACCGGGATCAACGCGCGTTCCGCGAGGCCGCCGTGGCCGACTTCGCGTCGACCGCCGCCGCCGAAGCGGCCGGTTTCTCCGACGGAGTACGGAGGGAAGTTGTAGTGGTGGAAGTAGCGGCGCTTTTCATCGAACTCCATGCTGTCGACCAGCTGAACGTCGGACGGGGCGCCGAGGGTGACGGTCGAGAGGATCTGCGTTTCACCTCGGGAAAACAAGCCGGAACCGTGCACGCGGGGGAGAAGCGCGACTTCTGCCGAGAGCTCGCGGATCTCATCCAGGGCGCGGCCGTCGCAGCGCTTGCCTTCGTCCAAAATGATTTGCGAGACGACTTCCTCAACCCACTTCTGCATGGCGTCGAGTGCCCACTTACGCTTGTCCTTACCGACCTGTTCGGTCTTCAGATATTCGTCGAGCGTATGCGCGAGCGCGACTTTCGCGTCGCGACGCTCGCCCTTCGTGGCTTTCGGCGTGGCGAAAAGATATTCGCGGATTTTCGGGAAGATGAATTCGCGCGACTTGGCGATCAGCGCTTCTTTTTCCTTCGCTGTTTCTTCGTCGAGGCCGATCAACTCGTTGACCGAGCGCTTCGGCTTGCCGATCTCGGCGATGATCTGCTCGATGAACGCCTGGACTTCGGAAAGATGCTTGGCGCCAAACCGCATGCCGGCCATGACGTCTTCCTCTTTTGCTTCGTTGCTTTCCGCTTCGACCATCGTGGTGAGCGACGGCGTGCCGACGATGACGACATCGATGTCGCTCTTGTCGCGCGCTTCGTACGAAGGGTTGATCACCCACTCGCCGCCGACGCGACCGACGCGGATGCCCGCGACGGGTCCGTCCCACGGAATGTCGGACATACCGAGCGCGATCGACGTTCCGACCATGGCCGGAATGTCGTAGTCGTTTTCCTTATCGAAGGCGAGCGTCGTGAACACGACCTGGATTTCGTTCCGGATCTTCGAATTGAAGAGCGGGCGAATCGAGCGGTCGATCATGCGGCCGACGATGATCGCGTCATCCGTCGGACGGCCTTCGCGCTTCAGGAAGCGCGAAGACTTGATCTTGCCCGCGGCGTAGAGGCGTTCCTCGCACTCCACGGAGAGCGGAAGGAAATCGATGCCGTCGCGCGAGCCGGAGCTCATCGTGGCGGTGACGAGCACGACCGTGTCGCCATAGCGAACCGTGCACGAGCCGTTGGCTTGCTTGGCGATTTTGCCGACCTCAACAGAGAGCGTTTTACCGCCCCATTCAAGCGAGAACTGCTTGGTCATACGTGTCGTTCCAATGCGGCGCGAGGCCAGTACTCAGTCCTGTGCCGCCGAGGATTCGGCAAGACGGGACTGCGAACTGTCTCCTCGCGCGCTCGAAACGTGCTAGATGTTAGCCTCCCAAGATGGGAGGAGGCGGATGTCCGAGTCTCGGACGCCCGCCTCCCCGCACCTGCGGGGAAGGGACTATTCTTGGTCGTCCTGAAGCATTTTGCTGATATTGGGATCGACGTCGTCGGCGGTTGGAGCCGATTTTGATCCGCGCGGAGCCGGCGGTCGTCCTCCTCCTCCCGTATGACGGGTAGGAATCAAATAGCGCGACTGGTCCCGGGAGAGATCGATGAAGTCATCGACGGCCTCAACAAGCTTGGAAGACGAGGTTTCACGGAAGGCCATGACTTCGGTCTGTACGCCCATGTTTTGGAGGTATTCGACCAAGGGAATGAAGTCGCCGTCGCCGGAAACGAGGATGACGACGTCGAGTTTCGGAGACAGACGGATCGCGTCGACGACCATGCCGACGTCCCAGTCGGCCTTTTTGGCGCCGCCCAGGAAGACCTGAACTTCGCGTTCCTTGGTTTCGATACCGAGCTTGGTCAAAGCGTCGAAGAACGACTGCTCTTCTGGCACGCCGGCACGGACGACGTAGGCGATGGCGCGCACGAGCGCGCGATCGGCCACGGCGGTTTCGACGATGTTCCCGAAGTTCACGCGGCAATTGTAAAGGTTTTTTGCCGAGTAATACATGTTCTGCACGTCGATGAAGACGCCGACACGCTGGCTTTTTTGCTTAATAACGGCCATACGAAACGAAATAGATGAGTATGCCCCGCGCATGCGGGGTTCCGCTGAGGCGGAAAAAGCGAACAAAAACCGGAAGCGCGTGGAACGGCCAAAGCCGCGCCACGCGCTTATCATTTATACTTTCAGTTTTTCGGTGAGCTTCGCGTACTCCTTCGGCATTTCGCGCTGGAGGTAGCGGAGCAACTTGCGGCGCTCGTTGACTTTGCGCAGCAAACCGCGGCGGGAAGAAAAGTCCTTCTTGTGCATCTTCAGGTGGTCTGTCAGATCCTTGATCTCAGCCGTGAGGATGGCGATCTGGACCTGGGCGGAACCGGTGTCCTGGTCGTGCGTCTTGAACTTTTCAATGATTTTTTCCTTTGCCTTCTTGTCGAGCATACATCTTTTATAAGCCTTCGCGCCGAGTAAAGGCCCGGCACGTCGTTCGTGAACGACGTGCCACGCTCATGGCCGAAACCGAGCTGCGTGGCAGGAGTTAAGTACGGAAGAAGGCTATCATTTTCACGTTTATACGTCAAGATGAACTATTAAATAAAGGCTTGACAAAACTATTAAATACTACTAAAATGAGTATGCAGTACTATTAAATAGTTCTATGGCTGGAATAAGTGTAAAAATACAGTCAAAAGTTGAAGAACTGCTGGACCAAAACAAGGAGGTGAGAGCTAGTGAATTACGCAAGACCTTTCCTGCTCACGGTCCGCTTGTTTCGTACACGCTGAAAAAGCTCGTTCGCGAAAAGGTGTTAATGAAAGTAGGTATGACCCGCGGTGCCTATTATGTCACCGCGTCGGAGCATAACCGTGCGGCACGCGACGGTGAAAAAAATAGGTGGTTCAAAACCTATGAGAACAAGGGTCTTAGTGAAAATGATGTTTACGAGGACGCTATCGCGGGTTTGCCTAAATTGAAAATTCTTCATGAAAACGTGAAGAGTATTTTTGACTATGCGTTTTCCGAGATGGTCAACAACGCGATTGATCACTCGCAGTCGGAGAAGGTGCATGTTGAAGTAGAAATACTTGACGGAAAACTCGCATTCCTCGTCGAGGACCAAGGTATTGGCGTTTTTGAGAATGTCAGAATGAAGCGTAATCTGAACAGTCATTACGACGCCGCTCTCGACGTGCTGAAAGGTAAGACAACAACGGTACCGGATCGACACAGCGGGGAAGGAATTTTTTTCACCTCCAAAGCCGCAGACCGATTTTTTATTGAAAGCCAGAAACTTTCGCTTGAGGTCGATAATCAAATACACGACACGTTCCTGAAGGAGGTGGCGGAGAGAAGGGGTACTCAAGTGCGTTTTGAGATTTCACTTCATTCTGATCGTCATCTGAATACGGATGTATTCCAGCCTTTTACAGTAAATATTGATGAGCCGGCATTCGATAAAACGCTGATTCACGTCAAATTATACAAATACGGGACAGCGCAAATTTCCCGCTCACAAGCAAGTCGTCTTCTTACGGGTCTTGAAAAGTTCAAGACGATCGTCTTGGATTTTGAGCGAGTGCCATCAGTCGGCCAAGCATTTGCTGATCAGGTGTTCAGGGTATTCCGCAAGAAACACCCTGAAATTGATGTTCAATACACGAATGCAAATGACGTCGTGCGTTACATGATTCGGCGGGCTCAAAACAATTTGTTGTAAGTTATAAAAAAGAAGCCCTAGATGGGCTTCGGGAAAAAGTGGTGGTCCAGCAAGGCTCCGAAGCGCGCTTCGACTCGGCTTGTTGTCGTGGGACTTTGCCGTACGAGGGGTTCGTAGTGCTTTCTTGCACGCCAGGACGCGACGACGTCGCCCGTCATTTCTCCGTAGGAAAGCTCACTGGCGGCGCAGGCCGCGAGGACGCCGATTGGTATTTCGTCGGCGCCGATCCAAGCCATTTGATCCTGGATTCTGCCGGAGTGGCAGCAATCGTTCAAAACAAGCAGTGGACCTCGATGAGCGCGCAGGCTGGCGCCGATCGCTTCGTATCCGACCCGAAGAGGTGATGTGTTCGTGCGGTATCCGTACGACCAGCCGTCTTCATACCCATGCCCCATATATGCGAGCAGGAGAGGGCGTCTTTTGGCCTTCATCGAATGCGCTTGGATGTCGACAAGCACCTCTTCCGGCTCCTTGTTCCAACACGGGACAACGGCTACTGCTCGTTTCCACAAGCCAGTTTCCTGAAGAAGATAGCGTTTTAAGAACTCGGCTCTTTCGTGGAAGCGTTTTTCGCCCCCGACAAAAATGACGGCACGCGACATCAAACGCTCCTTGCGGATGACAAGCTGAACGTAGCTTGAAATCGGCCGCATGTCAACGAGGAAGGGTCGAAATGAAAAAGTCCCGCGGGTGCGAGACTTAAGGCGTGACCGATTCATCCGGCATGATGATCGGGTGAGCCTTGAAGAAGGCTTCGAGCTGTGCGCGGTCCAGTTTCCGTTCGCGGTTGCGAATGGGCTGCTGCATGAGTTCGTTCGCGAGCTGAGCCAGCAGTTCTCGGTTGAGCTTCGCGATGCGAAGCGTCTCGATATACAGCTGGTTGCGATAGGACACGATGTGGCCCTTGATCATGCAGGTTTTGCCGATGAGATCCGAGTCGGGGCACTTGCCGCACTGGCTGCCGTCGCCGCCACCGCAATACTTCAGCAGCTCTTCGCCGACCATGTCGTTGTCCTTGTAGCCCTGCTGAGGCTTCGTGCCGAAGATGGCTTCCTCAGCGGCGGCGCCGCCAAGGTAGTACATCGCGTCGGCGCGAGTGACAAACTCCGGCTGCAGCAAGGAGATCGGCGGCATCGCACCGGCGTGCGTCAGGCCAAGAATGCCTTCGGCTTCGTCGAATTCGACGTAGACGAGAATGTCGTTGAGCGGCCGATCAGGCAGCATGGCGACACTGAGCAACGCGTGACCGGCTTCGTGAATCGCCGTCTCGTTCTGCTGTTCCGTGGTGCGCTTCCCGTACTTCGTCTTCGGCGCGGTCGTAGAAGACGAGGGATCGGAGGCGTAGGCGAGTAGCGTCATCGCGAAGCCCGCAAGCGTCATCACGAAGATGAGCGCGAGCATCACATGAATGAACCGGATCGACGACCTGTCCTGTCCCTGTCGTGCGTCGGACATATGTACCTCCTTGTCCGTCGTTGCGGCGGGATGCCCATATTCACGCTATCAACCGTCCACGACTCGGTCAAACACGAGAAGTGTCGTACAATAATAAAAGAGGCCGTTGGGCCTCTTCCTGAGAAAGAGCGTGTCGGAACGCGTGTGACTCGGACTATCGCCGACGTTCTCGGTGGTAGCGGATGCTGCCCATGGACTGGGCGATGATCCGCGACCGGACGAAGTCCCACTGACGGTTGAGCGCGGCCTCGTCGCACGCCTCACCTGTGCTCTTGCGAACCCAGGTTTGCGTGCCGTTCGAAGCTTGCTCCACGCGGCAGGCTTGCCAGGCGTCGAAGGCCTCCCATCGGCCGAGCGCCTTCAGGTAGTACTTCAACTTGGGATCACCGCCGTAGTAGCTGCTGATGGCTCGTCGCCACGCAGGCACTCCGTGCTCGTGCCCATCCTTGATCGCACTCTCGTAGCGCTTGACCATGTCCTGACCAGCAATGAGCGCGCCGCCGCAGAAGGTGAGCGGATCGAGGTCCTGCTTAATTGCCCAGTCGGCCACTTCGCCGCCGGAGAACTGGAAGGGTCCGCAGCAGCCACCGTAGCCACGAGTCTTCTTCCCAATCTTTTCACCTGTTACCGGATCAAAGACTGGGACAGTGGTGGGAGGCGAGCACTTCATCTTCTCGAGACCGTTACCGTAGACCTGCTTCCAGCCGAAGTGATCGGCCATGCGCAGCATCCCCTCACCGTGGTGAGTGCGTTTGTCGCCATCTCGACGCTTGAGCTCCTTCATGACGGGGTAGTCGCCCGAGCCAAGCCCGTTGCCGTCGACGCTTCCGGTCTCGACACGCCAAATGGCGTAGAGAATATCGACCGGTGCGCAGACCTTCTGGTCACGGACCGTTCGACAGCTCTTCGCGCTGGCGAGCATGAGCAGATCGAGGATCTGCTCCGGGTGCTCCACAACATCGTATGGAGCGCAGATCGGGTTTTGCCTTGTGGGCATGTACTCGATCTCCTCGTCCGGTTCGTCGACGCGCACTGCTTCGTGCTCGCTGCCGAAGACGCGGGTGAGCGTGGCGGGTCGATCAGGACTCGTGACAGACGCTTCAGCGTGCGCCGTGTGAACGATACCTCCTTCGTTCTTGTTCTTGTTGGTGCCCTCCCTGAGAGAGAGGGCGATGATGCATCCGATGATGCACAAAGAAGCTGCGTTCATCCAGTCTTTCAACTGAAACTCCTGCTCAAAGGTACGGGCGCCCTGACTGCCAAAAAGACGGCTGTCAGGAACGCCCAATCTTAGCAGAAAACAGGATTTCTGTCAACCTATTTTGACAAATATGGCACTCAAGGAAAAAGACGATATATTAGCCAAAAAAAGCCAGGTTCACGAGCTGATTCGTGACTTTGGCGATTACTTGGAAATTGAGAAAAACCGCTCAAAACGGACGCGCGAGAACTATGGGTTCTATTTGGGGCGCTTTGCCGACTGGGCATTGGAGAAAGGGATCAGCAAAGCCAGCGCGATCACCCTCGATTCCGTGCGCCAATTTCGCTTGTGGCTCAACCGTCTTGAAGACAGTCACGGCGTACCGCTCAAGAAAAATACGCAGAACTACCACTTGATCGCCCTGCGCGCGTTTTTGAAATATTTATCGAAACGCGACATTGAAACGATGGCTGCGGAGAAGATCGAGCTCGCCAAGCAGCCGGATCGCCACGTCGAGTTTTTGGAACCGAAAGAAATCGAGAAGCTTCTTGATGCGCCGATGAAGTCGCAAGGGCCGGACATGGTGCGGTTGCGCGACCGGGCGATTTTGGAACTGCTTTGGTCGACCGGACTGCGCGTTTCCGAGTTGTGCGGCTTGAAACTCGAGGACATCAACTTCAATCGCAACGAGTTTTCCGTGAAGGGAAAGGGTTCGAAGTGGCGCGTCGTCTTTTTCTCCGA
>JBPOIQ010000085.1:0-5099 GCA_052034355.1 Minisyncoccota bacterium | reverse complement strand
GCGCGCTGTTCGTTTCGGAGCGCGGGACGCGTCTCTCTATCCGAGCGGTCCAGCAGCTGGTACGGGACCTCGGCACGGCCGCTGGCATCCAGCGCCCCGTGACGCCGCACCTTCTGCGCCACAGCTGCGCGACCGAGCTCGTCGACCTAGGCACCGGCCTCAAGGTTGTCCAGCAGATCTGCGGCCATGCCTCCCAGTCCACGACCGAGCGCTACGTCCACGTCCGTGCGGGTGCCGACCGCGCCGCCATCGACGCGCTCGGGAGTGCCGTCGACCGCGGGCTCAAGGCACGCCGCCGCGCGGCCTAGAATCGCGCGTACCAAGGAATACACGCAATGGCACATATCCACACCACCCGGAGAGCATTGTCGATGAGGAACTACGCGCTCGTTTCGCTTCTGCTGGTCTTTTCTGTCGCTGGCTGCCTCCCCAAGGCGCAGCCCCCGGTCATGGCTCAGCTTCCGGTCCCGACCATCCGTGTCCACGGCGAGGCCCAGCTTGCCGCCGACGGCCTTGACGTCACCATCACGCCGATCTCGGGCGACAACGTCAACCAGTTTCCCCAGGTCTGGCGCACGTTCCAGGTGCAGACGCCGGTCAATTCATCGTCTGGCGGCACCACGATGCAAACGTCGAGTGCTTCCTTCGCCATCATGCCGCTCCCGGCGTTCCAGGTGCGGATCGCCAACAACACCGGGCACGTCATCCGGCTGACGTCGGCCATCTTCCGGCTCGAGAGCAACACCGGGCGGAAGTGGCAGACCTTCTCCTCGACGGAGGAACTCTATGCGTGGAACGCCGCGATGATGGGAACCTATGGACTCGCGCCGAACGCCCAGGCTCAGCTCGTCGGTGCTGTTCCAGGCGCTGTGGGCGGCCTGCAACTGCTCACGAGGTCTGTCGAACTCTTGAAGGGGGACGAATGGACCGGCTACCTCGCCTTCAACCTTGGGTACACCAGGCCGGCCGACTACCTCGACCTCATGAACCAGACGGAGCGGTTCACGTTGCGGCTCGCCGAGTTGCCCATCGAGACCAACGACGCCGGCACCGCCACGAAGACTACCGAGTTCAACTTCACCCTCGACAAGGCGACGACGGAGGTGAGCGTCGTGTGCCCAGCTGGCACGACCGCACCGTCGTGGGACATCTGCCAGGCCTCGAAGTGAGCCACAGAGAGGAGCAACGCATGTCGTCCAGGGTTTCGCGTGCAGCGGCAGGACGGGGTGTCCCCGTCGTCCTCGCCGTTCTTGGCGCACTCGGTTTGGCCGCGTGCAAGAACGAGCCCGCAAAGAGCGCGGCCCTCCGGTGCGGCGCTGGGACGGTCGAAGAGCGCGGTGCCTGCATTCCAGCGGCGCGCGTGGCAGAGCCCTCGACACCCTCGGTGACGGCGCCCGCTCCGTCGCCGCCCACGGAGGAGTCCCTGCTTGCGCAGATGGCTACCGACTTGGCCGACGCCGGCACGTGCGGCATGTCGTTCGAGCCCGGTCGTTGCAACTCGGACGAACGCTTCAAGCGGGTCTCCGCGCGGCGATTTGAGTACATTCCTGTCTTCAGGTACTCGTTGGCAGGGTGCCCAGCCGCTGAGCCCTGCGCGTCGTCCAAGCGCGTCTTGACCATCGACCGCGTGTCCATCTCCGTTGGGGACACCGACGACTTCCCGTACGTCGGCGACATCGGGTGGACCCTGACGGCACCCTCCGGCACCTTCGGGCCCAGCGCCGCACGCATCGCTGGTCGGTCGGGCTACCGCTTCGCCGTCCGCAGCGGCCGGTGGCGCTGGAGCAAGTAGGCGGAGTCGCCGCCGAACGCCTAGCCAAAAGAAAAAAACGCGGCACCGAACTTGGTACCGCGGAGCGCCGGTTACACGAGTAGTCCGCGCTCGACGAGTTTGAAGATGATGCGGGCCTGCTCCTCGTAGGTCATGGCCAGGAAGCGCTGCTTGTTCTCCGGGTTCAAGGCCTGCTCGAGCACGGGGATCCGCGCGTCAACAAAGCAACAGGCCGCGAAGCCCAATCGCGCGCGCGGGTTCTTCGCCTCCGGGTCACCGCCGCATGAGCAACAGAAGCCCGTGCCGGCGTCGCCGGGGTACGGGACGACCTGTTCCTCGGCGAGCGGGACGATGCTCCGGATCTTCGAGACGATGTTCTTGCGGCGCGCCTCGATCGTAAGTTCCTGCTCGACCGACGGCTGGTTGATGACCTCGTCCCAAGCGCCCGGCTGGGCCGTGTCCACCTGGTTGATGGCGACGACCAGGCGCTTCGGATCGAGAACCTTGTCGTTGACGAGTCGCTGGATGGCGCGCTGGATGTTGGTCATCGCGCGGTTGTCGGCCTTGATGATCCAGACGGCGATGTCGACCCCCGGCAAAACCCGCGCGTACGTCGCGAAGTGCTCCTCATCTGCCTCGAGGTCCTCGCCAACACCGGGGAGATCGACGATGACGATCTTCTCGCCTGCCTTGCCGATCACCTCTCTCTCGATCATGGTGCACGCCTTCGTGTGGCTGATTTCGAGCCCCTCGTTGAAGAGCGAGTTGATCGTCGAGGACTTACCGACGCCGGTCTCGCCGAGGAGGGCGATCCGGGGAGGCTTCGCGGCCTCCTCCTCGACCTGCTTCTGGACCGCCTTCAATGCCTCGGCGGTCACGCCCTGCTCGGCGAGCTCTCGAGGAACTTCCTCAACAGCGAGGAAACGACGAAGTTTCTCTAGGAATATCATATTCTTCCGTACGTTGTGTGCTGGCGGAGAGCACCGTGCTCGCCGCGAAGGCAGATCCCCGCCTGACGCCGAACCTAGGCACGACGCCCATAGGCGTCAACCCTCTGGCATGGCCCTGGAAATCTAATTACTTGAAATGACACACGAATAAAGTTGAAAACAGTACACGTCGTAGTTTTGTCTTGCACTGGTCAAGATCAAACGTCATTGTGGTAGTCAACCACAATGGCTGCAGACACCGAGACCTTTGCGCAGCGCCTGAAGCGCCTGATGACCGAAAAGGGGTTGTCGCAGACTGAACTCGCCACGCGAACCGAGATCGACCGCAGCGAGCTCAACCGGATTGTGCACGGAAGACGCTCACCGAAGCCGCGCGAGGCCGCCTGGCTGATCGAGGCGCTCGGCGGGAGCCTCGAGGAGTTCGGCGACGGCCTGGACGTTGCGCGCGACCCGGCCTTCAAGGAGGAGGTCGTCCAGCACCTGGGCGTCGCCCATCGCGTGATGAAAGCCGAACGCGAGCGTGACGAGGCGATTGCCTCGCGTCACTCCGTCGAGGGGAGCTTCCGCGTTGAGGAAGCGGCCTGGCGCGACGAGCGCAAGCAGCTCCAGGAGGCGCTCCGCGACGTCCGCAAGGATTGCGCCGAGCGCGTGAAGCAGCGTGACGAGGAGCTCGCACGGCGCGAGAACGAACTGCTCGGCGAGTTGTCAGCGGCGCGCGACCGGATCGCTGAGCTCGAGCGCGAGCGGCGTGAAGCCGTCCAGCTCGCCGCTGATCGGCTGCAGCAGATAACGACCTTGACCAAGGCCATTGATGCCGAGCGGAGCAAGGTCGCGAGCGCCGGGCTGTTTGGAGGCCTGGTCGGCGCACTCCTCGGCGCCGGTGCCGGCGCGGCGGTAGCGTCGAGCGACAACACTGAGGACGAAGACATCGACGAGGACGAAGATGAACCCCCGCGCCGCCGGCGCAGAAAGGCGTGACCGATGTACGAGTGGCGTTCCTGGATCAACCGCAACTGGAAGAACCTGTGCGCCGGCAAGAAGCTGTGCGTCGCGCAGAACCAGCTTGCGCATCCGTCCTACTTCCCCGGCATCTTCGAGCCCGTCGAGGGCTGGTCGGCGAACCAGACCTGCGACTGGGGCCTCGCGCTCGCCGACGGCAGCCGCATCCACGTCCAGTGCTACACGGCCTCCGACGGCACGCCGGCGTTCTGCATCCATCGCGACAAGTGGGACCCGAACCGGGACATCGTGTCGGCGGCCATGCACGCTGTCTTCGAGACCCCGCTGGGCGCCGTCCTCGGTGTTGCTGCGATGCTCGGTATTGTCGGCGCGACGGCGCGCTGAACCGCGACCGGCCTTCGGTGGTGACTGGAGACGCCAACGACGGATACGATGGCAGCGATGTTGCCCATGTCGCCCCGCTCCAAGGTACCGACCATGCGCTAGAGCTTCACGCTGAGACCGGAGTTCGGACCCGGCGGCAGCCCAAGTGCGGTGTCGATACCGGGGTGAGTCCGCAGATCGTCAAGGAGCGCCTGCGCCGAGACACGGGTACCGATCTTCGCCGCGGACGCCGAGCGCGCATGCTGAACCTGCTTCGCCCGGTAGACTTCTACCGTCGCCGCCCCACCCCCGCCCTGGATCGCGCGTAGGCAGAGCGCTCGAATGTAGAAGCGGTTGAACTCGCCTTCGCCGAGCATTTCATGCGCGTTGTTGCGCATGACCGGCGGAACCGAAACCCCTCCTGACTTGAGCTGGCGAGGCTTCTCGTGCGAGTTCAGCAGCGGCCGGAGCGCGACGGCGAGCGAGTCGTCGCTACCGTCGACGGCCGCGCTCTTGAGCAGGCCGGGATAGGCTGCCATGCCTGCCGGGCTGAGGTTGTCGCTCAGATACAGCGTCCCGCCCGTGATGTCGCGATCGATCTCGGCGTCCATCAACCCGCGTGTCGTCGCGTCGAGATTCAAGTAGTCGAGCCCCATCTGCGTCCTCCTCTCTTTTCGTTCCATTAACAGCGATCGTGCCTGGGCTGGAATAGGGGCGAACAACGTCACCGTCAAGCATCTTTTCTTCCGATGCGGCCGATAAGCCGGCTCCATCGGCCTCTCGCCTGGTGGAAGCTCACAAGATCGCTTGAGATTCGCCTGCGAACGACGAGGCGATCCCGCCTGTGCTGTCTGTTGGCCGCGACGGACAGCATCGGGCATACGATTTTCCGTCCAGGTCTCCATCCGCATCTCCGCATCACGTACCACCGGCGAAAGCCGCCTCGTGGTCTGGGCCAACAATCATGACGGCTGGGTTGACCCATCTGCGGTGTTGAATGTGTTGCGTATCACGCGAACGCTACACCTGATCCCGGTTCAGTCGACCGCCGGTTG
>JBPOIQ010000066.1:0-14651 GCA_052034355.1 Minisyncoccota bacterium | reverse complement strand
TTTTCCGAGAGCGCCCGGAAACCATTCTCTGCCGATTTCGGGAATGTACTGCCTGAGATATTTCGAGGCGAAGCCGGCGAAGAAGAGGATGTCGATGACGTAGATCGAATGTCCGAAGGTCAGCCAGAGATTCGACCAGGACATTTTGATGAGCGCGTTGCCGACCATGGTTTTGAGTTCTTCGCCGCTCAACGGGACGCCGCCTGGTCCCGTGCCTCCCGATGGCGTGGCGAGTTTGAGCGCGAGTCCGGTCGGCGTGGGGTTCTTGGCGAGTGAGATCGCGTCTTTCATTGAGAGGCCGCCACCGGCTTTTTGCCCTCGATTGACGAGGTTGCGGCCTCTTCGTAGCCGACTTTCAAAATTCTGTTCACGGTTTTGTCGTCCAATTGCCTGATCGGTCGCTGATCCCCCCCGGCGCTCGTCCATCGTCTCCTTGAGAGCATCGACTTGCCGGCCCACCTTTTCGCGCAACGAGAGGGGATTCTCTTTTAACTGCGCCGCACCCAAGCCTCGCTTCCAATCGGCTTCCGGCAAACCCATTTGTAAGTTTCTTTCGTTGGCCAGCTTGAGAGCCTTGTTTCCAAGGAACGGGACGTTCATAATCCCCGCGTCCATGTCGGGGTTATTGTCGTTCTTGGAGGCTTGCTGTTGCCGACGAAGCTCAAGACGCTTCGCTTCCTGTGAAGCGAGATCGGCTTGAGGGGATTTTGTCGGCGAATCTGCCATACCTCCTGTGAAAAAGTTACGGCTTCACGACCAAGGTGTCGTCTTTGACGGTCAATCGCACGGTGCCGCCTTTATCGGAATCACCAGAAAGCAAGCGTTCGGCAATGAGGTTTTCGACCAGCTCTTGAATCGTTTTTCGCACGCCGCGCGCGCCTTGGAGAGGAATGAAGCTCTTTTCGGCGATCAGCTTTTCTCCTTTGGACGTCAGCGCAACCTTGATGTGGTGCTCGGCTTCGAGGCGGCGGTTCAAGTCGTTGATGTGGAGCGTGACGATTTTCTGCAGGCTCTCGAGGTCGAGCGGGCGGAAGAGAATGACCTTGTCGATGCGGTTTACGAACTCCGGCTTGAATTGGCGTTCGAGGTCTTGGAGCATCGAGCCCTTAGCCTCGTTGAACTTGTCGCGCACCGATTCGCTCTTGCTCGCGGACGAGTTGAAGCCGACGGACGCGGTGCGCAAATGCTGCGAACCGACGTTCGAGGTCATGATAATGATCGTGTTCTTAAAGTTGATTTTCTTGCCCGAGGCGTCGGTGAGGTGGCCGTCCTCGAAAATCTGGAGGAAGAGGTTCAAGACGTCCGGATGCGCCTTTTCAAGCTCGTCGAAAAGCACGACTGAATACGGGCGGCGCTTCACGGCGTCGGAGAACTTGTTCGAGTCGCGGTAGCCGACGTAGCCGGCGGGGGAGCCGATCAGTTTGGAGATGTTGAAGCTCTCGGTGAACTCCGACATGTCGACGCGGATGAACGCTTCCTTGTCGCGGAAAACCGTTTCGGCGATCGCTTTGGCGAGTTCCGTCTTGCCGACGCCGGACGGTCCCATGAACAGGAACGAGGCGAGCGGGCGGTTGGGATTGGCAAGGCCGAGGCGCGCGCGGCGGATGCTTTCGGCGACGGCTTTGACCGCTTCGTCCTGTCCGATGACGCGTTCGCGCAGCTTGTCTTCGAGGCCGGCGAGATTGCGTTTTTCTTCGAAGACGATTTCTTCGACCGGAATGCCGGTCGAACGGGCGAGGACCTTGGCGACGTCGGCGGCCGTAACTTCCGTGGCCGATGCGTCGGCGCGTCCTTTTTCAAGCGACTCCATTTTTTTCTGGAGCGCCTTTTCGTGTTCCTTGAGGGTCAGCGCTTCGTCGAAGTTGTCGCTCACGACGGCTTGCTGTTTCTTGGTGCGCACTTCGTTCAGCTTGCTTTCGACATCGCGCGCTTCGCGGAGTTCCGGGTTTTGCCCTTCGTTCACGCGCAGCATCGCCGCAGCTTCGTCGATCAGGTCGATCGCCTTGTCGGGAAGGAAGCGGTCTTGGATGTAGCGTACCGACATCTGCACGGCGGATTCGATGGCGGCGTCGGAGATCTTCACACTGTGGAAGTTCTCGAATGATTCGCGCAAGCCGCGTAAAATCTCGGCGGCCTGTTCCGGCGTCGGTTCGGCGACCTGGATCGCCTGGAAGCGGCGGTCGAGCGCGCCGTCGGCTTCGATGTGCTTCTTGTATTCGGCGAGCGTGGTCGCGCCGATGCAGCGGATCTCTCCGCGCGCGAGAGCGGGCTTCAGGATGTTGGCGGCGTCGATCGAGCCGGAGGCGGCGCCTGCGCCCATGATCATGTGGAGCTCGTCGATGAACAGGATGATTTCGGGATGGCTCTTTACTTCGTCGATGATCTGCTTGAGACGCGACTCGAATTCGCCGCGGTAGATGGTGCCGGCGATGATCAGGCCGAGGTCGATCGAAATGATGCGCTTGCCTTCGAGCGCCGGCGGCACTTCGCCGCTTGCGACTTTCTTGGCGAGACCTTCGACGATGGCGGTCTTGCCGACGCCGGGTTCGCCGAGGAGGACCGGGTTGTTCTTGGTCTTGCGGCAGAGCACCTGCGTCATGCGTTCGACTTCGCGTTCGCGGCCGATCACGGTTTCGAATTTTTCGACGAGCTTCTTGCTCGTCATGTCGACGCCGAAGAAATCGAGCGCCGGCGTTTTGGCCGTCTTCGAAGCGGCCGCGGCGCCTGCCGCCGCGTTTTTGCCGTTGGAACCGGCCGCGGCTTTCGCTTTCGTTCCTTCCTTTTTGCCTTCGCTTTTCGCCTTGGCGTCGAACGTCTCCGTCATGTCGGGGAATTTCGAGGTCGATTTGAGGACGCTCGCGATCTGGTCTTTGACCATCTTGAGCGGAATGCCGCGCGATTCAAAATACGGTTCGACGTCGTCGCTCGCGACCTGAAGGATCGCCGAGAGGAGATGCTCGGTGCCGACGTATTTGTGCTCGTGCAAATTGGCGGTCAGAACCGCTTTCTCGATCGTGCGTTTGGCTTCGGCAGAAAGTTTCGGGGAAGATTCCGAAGCGGCGGCATCCATCTTGGTCGCCTTGCCGGGGAGCGCGCCCGCGACGTCGCCGACGAAACGCTTAATGTCCTCCGAGGATGCGCCGAGTTTGGCGAGCACCTCCGAAGCGATCGAACCTTTCTGGGCGGCCAGTGCGTGCATCAGGTGCGAAGGCTCGATCGACGATTGGCGAAGCTCTTGCGCCAAAGCGTAGGCGCGGACGAGCGCGTTCTTGAGGTGGGTTGAAAACTTGTCGAGGATTTCCGCGTTCATAAGCGTGTCGTTGAGTTAAGCGTTGGTTCCCATGCGCCGCAGGGCTTCGATCCGTTTTTCAACGGGGGGATGCGTGGAGAGGAGTCCGGCCATGAATCCGTTCGGACCGAACGGATTCGCGATGTAGAGGTGCGCGGTCGCCGAGTGCGCGTGCTTCATCGGTCCTTGATAGCTCGAGATTTTTTCGAGCGCGCGTGCCAGGCCTTCTGGATAGCGCGTGAGGAGCGAGCCCGACGCGTCGGCCAGATATTCGCGTCGACGCGAGATGGCGAGCTTCACCAGATTGGCGACGAGGGGAGCGAGGATAATGGCGACGAGTCCGATCACGAGCAGAATGCCGCCTCCGCGCCGGCGGTCGTCACCTCGTCCGTGCCAGCTCACCCGGAAGAAGAGATCCGACATGACCGCAACGACCCCGACCAGGACGACGACGATGGTCATGACGCGAACGTCGTAGTTTTTGATGTGCGAGAGCTCGTGCGCGGCGACGCCTTCCAGTTCGGTGCGGTCGAGGCGCGCGAGAAGTCCTGTTGTGAAAGCGACGGAAGCGGTTTCGGGCGTGCGGCCCGTCGCGAAGGCGTTCGGCGCGGGGTCATCGATCACGTGAATCTTCGGCAGGGGCTGTCCGTTCGCGATGCAAAGGTTTTCGATCACCCGCCAGAGTTCCGGCGCGTCTTCTTTTTTGATTTCTTTGGCTCCCGAAGCCATGAGGGCCATTTTGTCTCCCGCGAAGTACGCGACCAGCGCCGTGACGATCGCGTAGGCCGCAGCGACCAGCAAAAGGCCGCCGTCCGCGCCGTAATAGGCGTCGATCAACCAGCCCAAACCGAGCACCAGCACCATGAACAATGAGATCAACAAAACGCTCTTCCTTTTGTTGGAGGTGATCTGTGAATACATAGCCTTATTTTACCCTTTCTATAAGGAAGGGACAAACGAACTCCTTTCGGACGCCACCAGCTTTCCCTGCTGGAAAATTTCAGCGGGCCGATCTATACTCCGTCCGGATCATTTTCAGAGGGGTCTATGTCCCATTCTCGCTGTCTTGCCCTTGTGTTTTCGGTTCTTTCGATGCACTTCGGCCTCCCCGATGCTCGAGCGGAAGGGTGTTCGCCCGAACCGACTGCCGAAGAGGGTGGGCTGCACCGTTGCTATGCCGAAGGAAGACATGGTCGGATACATGTTTGGACGCCCGATGGGTTCGACGCGAAAACGGCCGTGACGGTCGTGTACGTGCACGGGTTCAATCTGGGAGATGATCACTGTCCGGACACGCGGTATCTCGATTGCGCGTGGGATGCGCACGCACTCGCACTTCAATTCGCGAAGAGTGGGCAAAATGCCATGTTCATCGCAGTCGAAGGACCAGTGCGCCCGGGTCAGCGCGTACAATGGACTTCGTTGGATGAGTTGCTTCGCGTCGTGCACCGCAGAAGCGGCATCGTGCCGCCGACGCCGGTCATGGCCGTCGCGCACAGCGCTGGTATCTACACGGTCATGCGCTTCTTGGGCGATACTCGTTTGCGGCACGTCGTCGCGCTCGATGCGCTCTACCTTCATAGCTCGGCGATGCTCGAGAGGTGGTATCGCACCTCTGCCAGTCGAAGACTCACGCTGATCGGCGCCGCCTCGCGCTTTGCGCAAACGTCCGCGCTCGGGAGAAAGCTCTCATGCGCGATCACAAGCGACATCTTCGGCCCGTACCTCGGTGCGCGCTGCGTGGCCGCGGTCGATCCGGAAATCGGACACATGGAACTCATTCGCGACGGGCGTATCATGCCAGCGGCGCTCGCGCGCATGAGCGTGTACTTGCCATAACGCAAACCGACCCTTTCGGGTCGGCTTTTCTTTTCTAGAATTTCACTTCGACGTTCTGCTGGGCAGCGTCGTTGTCCGGAAGATCGAAGAATTCGCGCTTCTTGAAGCCAAGCGAGTTGGCGACCAAGTTGTTCGGGAAGACCTGCATCTTGATGTTCAGGTCGCGAGCGTTGGCGTTGTAGAAGCGGCGGGAGGCCTGGATCTTGTCTTCCGCGTCGCGCAGCTCGTGCTGCAAGTCGAGAAAGTTCTGGTTGGCCTTGAGGTCCGGGTAGGCTTCCGAGACCGCGAAGAGGGACTTCAGGGTCTGCGAGAGCATGTTTTCGGCCTGGGCATGCGCACCCGGCGTTTGGGCGCCCATGGCGGCGGCGCGGGCCTTGGTCACGTTTTCGAAAGCGGCGGACTCGTGCGTGGCGTAGCCTTTGACCGTGCTCACCAGGTTCGGGATCAGGTCATAGCGGCGCTTGAGCTGGACTTCGATATCCGACCAGGCTTCATCCGTGCGGACGTTCAGCGTGACCAGGCCGTTATAGATCGACCAAAGCCATACGACGACCAGAACCACGATGCCTAGGACGATGTACATTCCCATGGTGGTGCTTTTTTAATGACGAGGTTAAGATAGCTCCAGTATGGACTACAACCCCTCAATTTTCAAGGCGTACGACATCCGCGGACTGGTCGGCAAGGATTTTGATAATGACTTTTGCGAAGCGCTCGGACGCGCCTTTGTGGTGCATACTGGCGCCAAGGTGGTGGTGGCCGGGCGCGACATGCGCGGCAGCTCACCCGGATATTTCGCGGCGCTCACGCGCGGCATCATGAAACAAGGGGCTGATGTCGTTGATATCGGCATGGTTTCGACGCCGATGTTTTATTACGCCGCCGCCGAATACGATTTGCACGACGCCGGCATCATGGTGACGGCTTCGCATAATCCCGCCGAATACAACGGTTTCAAAATGGTCCACGGCGACGCCATGCCGATCGGCAAGGGGAGCGGCATGGAGGAATTGAAAGCGCTCGTCGAGAAAAACGAATTTCCGGACGCGCCCGAAGGGACGCTGATTGAAACCGACATCACGGAAGAGTATCTCGACCGTTTGTTCGAGCTTGTACCGGAGAATTCGATTAAAAACCTGACGGTCGCAGTCGATGCGGGTAACGGCATGGGCGGCGTCATCCTTCCGGAAATTTTCAAACGACTCGACGTGAAGGTGCACCCGCTTTTCTGGGAACCGGACGGTACGTTCCCGAATCATGAAGCGAATCCGCTCAAAACGGAAACGTTGAAAGACCTCCAAGCTAAGATCAAAGAGACGCGCGCCGACGTCGGTATCGCGCTCGACGGGGATGCGGATCGCATCGGTCTTGTCGACGAAAAAGGCCAAGTCGTCTCCGCTTCCGAAATCATCGCCATGTTCGCACATGTGCTTTTGCCGGGGCATACAGGCGAGACGGCGACGTATAACGTCAGCTGCGGACGCGTCGCGCCTGAAGAAATCAAAGCTTCCGGCGGCGTGCCGCTCATGACGCCGACGGGCCACGCGCTCATCAAGCACATCATCCGTGAGCAGAGCGCTGTCTTTGGCGGCGAGCTTTCGGGTCATTTCTATTTCCGCGACTTCGGCGGCGTCGAAAATACCGACTACGCGATGCTACTTGTGCTCCAACTCCTCTCGCGCCAGGAAAAAACGCTCTCCGAGCTGGTCGCGCCCTTCCGCCGCTACGTGCATTCGGGCGAAATCAACTTCAAAGTCAGCGACGCGCAGGCCAAGATGGCCGCCATTCGCGCGCATCTCGAGCCGGAGGCGGTCGAAGTCGCCGAGATCGACGGACTTAGGTTTGACTTTTCGGATTGGTGGTGTAGTATTCGTGCGTCAAATACCGAGCCGTTGCTCAGACTGAACGTCGAGGCGTCGACTGAGGATTTGATGGAACGAAAAAAACAGGAATTGGTCTCGCTTATCACCGCTTGATGGAGGTGCTCCCTTGATCCCTACCCTGTTTCCCGCAATCGAGGCGCTGTTCTGCGATCTTGATGGGACGCTGATCGACTCGGAAGTGCCCATCCGCAATTCCTGGTCGGATATTCTCGCCCGGTACGGCTGCGATTTCTCCAGGTTCGACTACGGGGAGATCATCGGTCTGCCCGAGGACGAGAAGATCGACGCCGTGTTCGACTTTTTCGGCCTCTCGGTCGACGCGCAGGAATTCGATCGACAGCTGCAAGCGCGGCTGCATGAACGCCTGCCCGACGAGATGGTGCTCATGCCGGGTGCCATGCAGCTGCTCGACACGTGCGCCGCAACCGGCGCGCCCATGGGTATGATCACCTCGGCGAGCCAGTGGCATGCCGATCTCGCGATCGCCAAGTTCGGGTTCGGGAAGTACTTCCGAACGAACTGCATCGTCACGGCCGATACGGACGGTCTCGAGGCCCGCAAGCCGAGCCCTGCGCCGTACATCATGGGCGCCAGACGTCTCGGTGCCAGGCCGTTTCGTTGCATTGTCTTCGAGGACACCGTATGCGGCGCGACCGCCGCCTTGAGGGCCGGCATGAATGTCGTGGCAATTCCGCACGACCTCTCGCCGCGAGAAGGACTCAAGTCCTGCGCGCCCACCTATGTGATCCCCGAGGGGCAGCATGTGGGGGATTTCCGCTTCGAACACATCGCGCATCTGCTCCCGAGTTAGCCGCCGTGCGTGCGGTAGGATCGGGAGCTTTTCTTTTATGAAATCCCAAGAAGTCGGCTCAAATACCCTTGACAAACAGGCATTTTTTAGCTAGCATCAACGGTTCCTCCGAAGTCCGTTCGGGCGGGGGAATAGGCTCATTTTACAAACAACACCCAACCCGAACGGAACACAGGAGAGACCGATGCAAGGAGAGCCGCTTCCGATTCTCGCGCGACGCGAGGAGATTGTGGATGCGATCCGAGAGAGTCGTGTCGTCGTGCTGGCCGCCGAAACCGGCGCCGGCAAGACGACGTGGGTGCCGCGCTTCCTCCTCGAGGAGGGGTTCGGCAAAGGAGGCTTGATTGGCGTCACGCAGCCGCGCAGAGTCGCGGCCATGAGCGTCGCGGCCTACGTGGCCGACCAGATGGGGTCCAGGCTCGGCGCGCAGGTCGGTTACCAGATCCGGCACGACCAGCGCCTTTCGCCCAAGACCGCCATCAAGTTCATGACCGACGGCATCCTGCTGCGCGAGCTGCAGGCTGACCCGTTGGTCAAGCAGTACGGCGTGCTCGTGCTCGACGAGATGCACGAGCGCAACCTGAACCAGGATTTCATCCTGGCCTTGGTCAAGCGCGCGCTGGAACGGCGACCCGACCTCAAGGTCGTGGTCATGTCGGCGACGCTCAACGAGAAGGTCTTTGCCGATTACTTCGACGCCAAGATCGTTCGGATCGAGGGTCGGCAGTATCCGGTTGAGATCGAGTATCTCGAGGAGATGCCCTGCGATACGGTCGAGTCGACCGTCATGTCCGTCACGGCGGCGCTCATGCGCACGCGGGGCGACGTGCTGGTCTTCGCGCCGGACCTGGCTACGATCAACAAGATCACGAGCCAGCTCGCCGAGCAGAAGCTCGGTGTCGAGATCCACGCGCTCTACGGCGATCAGTCGCCTGAGGAGCAGCGTCGCGTCTTCGTCCGTGGCGGCCGCCGCGTCATCGTGGCGACCAACATCGCCGAGACGTCGATCACTCTCGATGGGGTCACGGCCGTCGTCGACACCGGACTCATCAAGCAGATGGCGTACTTGCCGCATGCTGCGATGTCATCGCTCCAAGCCGTCGAGCACTCCCGTGCCGGATGCGATCAGCGCGCCGGACGGGCCGGACGCACTGCGCCCGGGCTGTGCTTGCGACTCTACACGCGTGACAACTTCCGCGATCGCGACGCCTTCACGCCGCCGGAGATCCTTCGCTCGAGCATCGAGCAGGTGATCCTGCAGATGAAGGCGATGGGCATGGACGACGCGACGATCGACAGCTTCGGCTTCCTCGACGCGCCGTCTTCAGCGTCCTTCGCCGCCGCGCGCAGAACCCTGCGCTCGATCGGCGCCATCGACGAAGAGGGGAACCTCACCGTCGACGGACGCTTCATGACCCACATCCCGCTGCCGCCGATCGTGACCCGCATGATCTTGAGCGCCCGCGTGCATGGATGCGTCGAGGCGGTCGTCACGATCGCCGCGATCTTCTCGACGCGCAGCGTCTTTGTTCGGCCGCAGGACAAGCAGCGGGAGGCGGATCAGGCACATGCCCAGTTCCGCAGTCCGGATTCTGACTTCCTGACGATTCTGAACGCCGTCGAAGCCTATCGAGCGGCGTCGAATAGTCGCACGTTCGCTTCCAAGAACTTCTTGCACAGCCGTGCGATCGAAGACGTGCTCGCGACCGAGCGCCAGATCCATGGCTTGCTCGAGAAGTTCGAGATCGAACGATCGACCGATCGCGATCCGTACAAGATCGGCCTGTCGGTGGCTTCCGGACTCGTGTCCCGGCTGTTCGTGCATAACGGCGGCAAGGGACATGCGTATCACCAGGATGGTACGGGGGACGATGTCTTCATTCATCCCAGTTCGAGCCTCTTCAAGTATGATCCCCAGTACTTTGTCGCCGCGGACATCGTCGAGACGACGAAGGTCTACGCGCGCATGGTGCAGGCGGTCACGCGGCCGATGCTTCAGGAGTTGATCCCGGAGCATGAGCTTGTCAGGACTCCGCCGCGCTATCATGTATCGCTCCGCGACAAGCCGGTCCTCTGCAGCGACGTCGGTGTTTCGTGGAACGGCATCGATCTCGGCGTCGAACGCACGGAGGAGATCCGCGGACCTGAGGTCTTCGGCATCCTCGTGAAGGAGATCGTCGAGTCGCATCTTGGCAGGGGGAGCCATTACGGTCTTCTCCCGTCGATGTACTCGACCGGAAGCTGGCACGTGCACGTCAACGAGAACATCAGATCTCTTCGAGACTTCGGCGTTCGCTACGACTCGTTCGTTCCGCCCTCCGTGGCGGATCTGACGCGGTTCTACTGCGAGCGCTTGGATGGGATCGCGTCGATCGAAGACGCGCTCGAGCGCGATCTGAAGATGGATCTGACGACGAGGCTCAGCGATGATGATCTCGAGAAGCACCTTCGTCCGCCCGTCTCGGTCCTTCCGCCTCTTCCCGCGCCTGTTCTTGCGAGCCCGGCCTCATACGCCGAGTTGCCGCGCAAGGAAGAGGTCTTGGGAGAAACGGAGCGGCTTGGGCGTTTGGCGCGCGAGGCGATCAAGCGGGAAATCGGAACGTGCCCGCTCTGCGGACACGATCTGGTGAACTGGTGCTATCACGATCACGATCACGATCCGCGCCGTTTGCTCTTTGAGGGGTCCACGAGCGTCTACCTGACGCTCTTGACCGACGGCGGTCAGGAAGTCGCGCGCGTCATCGTGCATAAGAACGACGGTCTCGTCGAACTTCACACGAACACGCGCCTGCTCAACTGGCGCAGCTGGTCGGGCAAGCACTTCACGTCGATCAGCGCGAAGCGCCGTGCGGATGACATCATCCCTGCGACGGTCCGCGATCTCGACGGCTTCATGGCCGCGTTCGAAGAGCTGAAGCGCTGGCGTGAGGAAGCGAATCGCCTGAAAGCCGAAGAGGCCGCTCTCCGCAAGGAGATCGCTCGCGGCAACGTCGCGCGACTCACGTTCGAGTCCTCGGCGGGCGGGCGTCCGGTCGCGCACCATCGCGGCATGACGTACGTCCCTCCGAATGTCCTGCCATATCCGGAAGTCGGAGAGGTCTGGTTCTGCCGTCTCACGACGCCGACGCAGGGCACGCCGTCCGCGGCGCTGATCTGCAAGGACATGCCGTCCGCGACCGAGGAGGAAGCGCTCGTGGCTGAGATGGCCGCGGAGCTCCTCCGTACGTACGGCTTCGTCCCCTCGACGTTCTAATGCCCGCATCGACTGATGCGGGCTTTTCTTTTTGTATGAAAAAACTCCCGCAAGGGGAGTTGTTGGAAATCGACATGTATCTGAGTGTGCGGAGGTTGAAGGCCGGCAAGGATCGCTCTACGGCTACTTCTTCAGCGCCTTCTTCCTGCGCCGCGTTGCCGTTGCAAGAAACGCTTCGATGCGATCAAGTGCCGGTTCGAGCTTGTAGTTGCGCGTTTCGACGTTCGCGATCAGCTGCAGATCCGCGAGCTGTGCGAACGTGAACATAGAGAGCGAGAGGGGATTCAACCGCTTGATCAGCTTCTCTCGCCGATCCAATAGCGGACGTTCTCTCGCCCGAAGCATCTCGTTATACATTTCTCCTGGAGAGGACATGAGGACTCCTTCGCAAGCGTCTGCTTGCGGTTCGAGACTGACATGGTTTAGGCTACACTGTCAATATGATCGGCCTCTTCGATTCCGGCATTGGAGGACTGACTGTCGTGCGCGCGCTTCGCGCTGCACGGCCGGAGTTGTCGTACGTGTATTTGGGCGACACGGCTCGTGCGCCGTACGGCCCCAAAAGCCCGGAAACGATCCGCCGCTATTCCGAAGAGGCTGTTGAGTTTTTGAAGGGGAAGGGCGCGACGGCGATCATCATCGCCTGCAACACCGCCTCGTCGCTCGCCGCGGAGCACCTTCGCGCCAAGCACCCGGGACTCCCGATTTTCGAAGTCGTAGGACCAGCCGTGCGTTTGGCGGCGCGCGTCTCCCAGAAAAAAAGAATTGGCTTGATTGGCACGCGCGCGACGGTCGCGAGCGGCGTGTACGAGCGCCGCTTGAAAGAGATCGATCCTTCGATCGAGGTGTTTTCAAAAGCGGCGCCGCTCCTCGTGTCCCTCGTTGAAGAAGGATGGATCGATCAGCCGGAAACGACGACGATCGTCGGGAAATATCTGGCGCCGGTGCGCGAGTCCGATATCGATGCGCTGATCCTGGGTTGCACGCATTATCCGATCTTGAAGGAAGCGATTGCTGCGGCGGCGGGGGAGAGTGTGAAACTCGTCGATTCCGCCGAAGCCGTCGTACGCGAGTTCTGTGCTACACTTGAAAGAGATGCGGCGTTCGCTGCGTCTCTTGCACATGACGGCCGCGCTTCGTATTTCACGACCGACCCGACCCCGACCTTCACCGAACTCGGCGCCCGCTGGCTCGGTACCGAGATCGCCGTTTCTCACGCCACTCTTTCCGCATAATCATGGAAATTCTTCTGACGCACGGTTCGACTGTCCTGCTCTTCATCATCGTTCTTGCGGTTCTCGTGCTCGTGCACGAACTCGGGCATTTTTTGACGGCGCGCTGGTTCGGAATCGATGTTGAAGAGTTCGGTTTCGGTTTTCCGCCGCGCATTTTCGGCATCAAAAAAGGCAAGACGCTCTACTCGCTCAACTGGATCCCGCTCGGCGGCTTCGTGAAAATCAAGGGCGAAGACGATCCGGAAGCGCACGGTCCCGGCACGTTCGCGCACAAGCCCGCCTGGGCGCGCGCGATCGTGATCGGCGCCGGCGTGTTCATGAACCTCGTACTCGCGTCGCTTCTCTTCGCGATCGGTCTTACGATCGGTATGCCGCAAGCGGTCGACAGTCTGCCGGCAAACGCCCGCGTGCGTGACCGCCAAGTGCAGATTATCGAGGTGTTGAAGGGGACGCCCGCCGAGCAAGCCGGTTTCATGGCGGGGGACACGATCGTCTCGATCAACGACCAGGCTTTCACGAAGGTGGAAGACGTTCAGACGATCGTCAATATCGCGGAGTCTTCCGTCAGTGTTGAGATTCGCCGCGGCAAGGAAACCTTTACGCGGGTTTTGACCCCGGTGCTCGAGCCGTCGCTCGGCAAGCGCGTCATGGGCGTAGGGTTGGTTGAGGCCGCCACTGTTTCCTACCCGTGGTACATCGCGATCGGCAAAGGCGTGCAAGCCACCGGTTTCTACTTGAAGGAAATCTCCCTTTCGTTCGTCGATCTCTTTAGGGGTTTGTTCGTCGGTCAGAAATCGGACGTCGAGTTCTCGGGCCCCGTCGGCATTGCCGTCCTAACCGGCCGCGCCGCTCGCCTCGGCTTCACGTATCTCCTGCAATTCGCGGCACTCCTTTCGATTAACCTCGCGGTCATCAACGTTCTGCCGATCCCGGCGCTCGACGGCGGACGCCTCCTCTTCATCATCATCGAAAAAATCCGTGGACGCTCCGTGCGCCCCATCGTCGAAGCGGTCATTCATAGGATTGCCTTCTTCCTATTGCTCGGCCTGATCGTCATCGTCACCGCCAAAGACCTCGCACGCTACGGAAACCAGATTTTGAAAGCGCTCGGGAGTTTGATTGGGATTTCATAGTCCTACCCTGATAGTTCATACCACCCCGGCAGAGGCCGGGGCCCACGTTAGAGGATTCGGATAACCTTGTTAGGATGGACCCCGTCCTACGACGGGGTGGTTAGGAAGAATTTGATGGTCAGGAAAACAATGTATTCCACCCCGGCGGAGGCCGGGGTCCATCGCTAAAGAATGTCCATCCACAAATCCCGCCACGCGGGATTTGTTTCTTCTATCAACCGGAACTTCCACATACGATTCCATTCTTTCAAGCGCTTCTCTCGTTGAAGCGCCGTTTCAAAATCTTCGCATGCTTCGTAATAGACAAGTTGATGAATGCCGTATCGTTTCGTGAAACCTTCTGCTAGCTGATTCTTATGTGCAAACACGCGCCCCTTCAGATCTGAGGTAAAGCCGATATAGAGGGTCCCTTTCGGCTTACTGGCCAAGATATACACGTAATACATACGGATTTTGAGAGTGGACCCCGGCCTCCGCTGGGGTGGAATAAGGAGAAGCTGGCATACGCACGTGTCTTGAGGCAAGAAAGATGACAAAAATCGCGGTTTCCCTTAAAGTACCCGTATGAAAGAGCAATTTGAACGGCTTCAAGCCGAAGCGATTTCGGCCTTCGCCGAAGCGAAAGATGCAGCTGAACTTGAGGCTGCGGAAATCAAATACCTCGGACGCAAAGGCTCCATGGCCGCCCTTATGCAGGGGATGGCCGGTTTGGCTTCGCACGAGCGCCCCGCGATGGGCAAACTCGCCAACGAAGTGAAGGTTGCGATCGATCGCGCACTCGCCGAACGCAAAAAAGAGCTTGAAGCCGAGAAGCTTGGCAAGCTCGCTACCGAAGAGTGGATCGATCTCACGGCACCCGGCACGCGCCCGCCCGAAGGACATCTCCATCTCGTCACCGACGCCGTTGCGGCGGTCACGGACATTTTTTCGCGCATCGGTTTCACGCGCGTGCGCTATCCCGAAGTCGAGTGGGATTGGTATGCCTTCGAAGCGCTCAACATGCCGAAAGATCATCCTGCGCGCGACGAGTGGGAAACGTTCTTCATGGACGCCCCCGAACATCCAAAGCTCGGCAAGATGGTCCTCACCCCGCACACCTCTTCGGGACAGGTGCGCGAGATGCAGAAAGGGAAGCTCCCGATCCGCATGATCAACATCTCGAAGACGTACCGCCGCCAGAGCGACGTCACGCACGTGCCGATGTTCCA
>JBPOIQ010000055.1:0-8230 GCA_052034355.1 Minisyncoccota bacterium | reverse complement strand
TGCCGAAGATGCCCTCGATGAACCGTGTGAGGTTCAACTCCTTGCTGTAGCTGCGGACCGAAGCCCTCACCCACGGCCCGGTCACACCCCAGATCACGGTCGTCTCGGCGCCTTCGTTTCTGCGCTGGTAGTTCGCGATGATCGAGAGCAAGTCGCCATCCTCCTCTTTGAGGAGGCTCGTGGTGTGGGCAATGCGCACGCCTTCGATGACTTCGACAGTCGCAAGTACCTCGCGCTCCATGTCGGCGAACTGCGGCGGCAAGCGATAGTCGAAGCAGGCCTCGAGCAACTCCTGGTCGCCGCCGGACATGAGCCAAGCGAACGTCTGGATGTCCGCTTCGTGCACGATGCCCAGCGTCAGCTGATCGGTGTCGGAGTGGATGCCGATGGCCGCGAGCGTGCGCAAGCGCTTGTCGAGCGGTACGCCGCAGGCCTGTGCGAGCAACGCGCAGAGCGTGGTAGCCGAACCGCAGGATACGACGAGATCCAGCCCGTTCTTCATCTTCACGGGCAGTTCGAGGTGGTGGTCGACCACGAAGACGAAACGCTTCGGATCGATACGAACGTCTGTACCGAACCTCGAATCGTCGAAACGGGACGAATCGACCAGGCCGAGCGGGCCGCTCGCGGGCAGCTCGGAGATCGGATGCATCGTCTTCATCAGCTCGTACTCGTTGTAGAGGAGCTGATTTTGCGGATGGCCGAAGCTGCCGGCATAGTAGATCTCGCAGGCGATTCCGGTGTGTTCGAACAGTGCCTTGGCGACATGCGCCGCGGCGATGCCGTCCGGGTCGATCTGCGCCACGATGACGGAAATCTGGCACTTCTGATCCTTCAGCCACTTGATCAGCACCTTGAGCTGTTGCATGTGGCACTGATTGAGAAGGCCAGCGCCAGTGGAAAGAGCTTTCATATCATCCTCCTGGGTGCGAGCATACGCCTTTTGCACGCCGCGTCAATGTGCTAGATTTGCTCAGGAGGAATCGCTTATGTCAGCACTCACGCCCGGCAAGGAATTCGAACGGAAGTTTCTCGTGCGCGTCGGCGAACTACCGCGCGGTCTTTTGAAAGATGGTCAGTACATCGAGCAGGGATACCTCTCACTCGATCCGCTCGTGCGCCTCCGATTGATCGACGGCGAGGGGATCATGGAATTCAAAGGTGACAAGAACGTCGAGCTCGAGCTTTGCCGCGTTTCGATTCATGAAGGACGACGGATTCTCCGGGAGCGGGCCGTGCAGACGGCTTCCATCGTCGAGAAGGAACGCTTCGAAGTGCCGGCGGGATTCGACGGCTTGAAGTGGGAGATCGATTTCTTTCACGGACAGAACGACGGCCTCGTTGTTGTCGAACTCGAGATGCCGCGCAAGCGCTACTCCCTCAAGTCGAAGCCTCGCCCCGCTTGGGTGGGCCTCGAAGTGACGAACGATCCGCGGTTCAAGAACAAGAATCTTGCCGTGCATCCGTTTTGCGCCTGGTCAAAGCGCGAACGGCGAAAAATCCTCGGATTGATGGGCGTTTAGCCCATTTTTTGTATGTGGATAACTCAGGGTTGTGCCCAGGGGCACAGACCCTATACTAGAGGCGCATAAGGAAATGCCTATGGTTGTATCGAACGTATTTGTTGAGAAAGGGGAGGCTTGTTTCCTTATGTTCGCAGAGGGCTCCTCGTAAGCGGAGTTCTTTTCGTACCACCCCGTTCTTTACTGCACGAACACCCGGCAGTGCCGGAAGGAGTACGCCATGTCGGAAAGCATCAGGGACCGTAACGGCGACAAGGTGGTCCGCATCGGACTCATGTCGCGTATCGATTTCGGTTCGGACGGTTTTCGGCAGGGGCTCCTCGAGCTCGCTGCTGAACGGTTCGCGGCCGAAGATGTCGCTTTCGTCGTGCTTGCTGGCGGACTCGTCAGCGGCAAGGCCGTCGCCGAGAAGGCGCGGGCTCTGAAGAAGGAGCATCAGTCGCTCGTGCGCCAGATCAAGGCGAAGGCGAAGGAGCTCAACGAGGCTGACGATACCAAGCGCATCACGCAGCTCGAGAAGGAGATCGCCAAGCTGAAGCGCGACGTTCAGAAGGTGACGCGCCAACTTTCGATGCTCACTCCGGAAGAGCTGGCCAAGGCGCTCAACACGTCCTTGCCGCACTTCAAGGATGGGCAGGGTCGTTCGATCAAGCTGTACTTCGTGCCGAGCCCCGTCTACGACAAGGGCATCGGCGAGGAGACGGCGGTTCGATTGGTCGATCTGCGCAAGCAGGGCGCGATGCGCGTGCTCAAGACGGGTGGTGATCGCCTCCCGCTCTGGGAAGGCAAGCCGCATCAGCGCAACATGGAAGTGCTGACCCTCGACAAGCAGGCGTGGCTCCGGGGCGACTACCACTCGACCCCGGTGCAGCGTCGCATCAAGGACAAGCGTCGTCAGACGTCGTCCGGCGTGCAGATCGACATCCAGGTCGTTGGTTCGGTCGGCGTCTCGATCATGAAGCCCGAAGGCAACTGGCCGATCGGTTTCGTGGCCGTGCCCGCCTTGCATCGTCTGGACGACACGGGTGTTGCTGAAACGCAAGTGGGCGTTCAGGTTCTGGAGATCGAGCACGCGCGTCGTAACCCGACTTTGCGCAGCTACTCCTTCAAGGACCTGCTCAGCCACGAGCGCAGCTTCATCGGCATGCCGCAGGACCCGTCCTCCAAGCAGAAAACGTGCCTCAACGTCCTGCGCCATCACGGGCGCTCGACGACCGGCTTCATCGCCGGCGAGGTGGGTCTCTCCAAGGAGTTCGTTCGTTCGACGCTCATGGGGCTGCTCTCGACCAAGTACCACAAGCGGTACAAGACCTGGCCCGGGCTCGTCTACGACGAGCCCTCCGACCGCTGGGACTTCGACCTCTCGTGGGTGCAGCGCGAGCTTCGCTACAGTCACCCGCAAGGGGAGCTGAAGCGCGATATCGTGGTCGCCATCTGCTGCATGCATGCCGGTTCTCGAGACACCGACTACAAGCACTTTCTCACGGAGGTGCCGAGGGTCATGCTCGAGAGCGGCGCCAAGATGCTCGTCAGCGCCGGCGATCACGTTGAAGGAACGTCCCATGACTTGCTCATGAAGGACGAGATCATCCTCGGGTTCGACAACACCCGGCAAGAGCGTCTGGCGGCGCACATGATCGCCACGGTGCTCTACAAGGTGTTCGAGTCGCGGTTCGACGCGGGGGCGAAGGCCTCTTTGCCGAAGACGCGCGACGACATCGTCGCACTCGTCGACGACGCGTTGCCGAAGTTCCGTTATGTTCCGGGCAACCACTGCGGTTGGATCGGGCGGGCGGGCGTGAAGCCGCTCGTGACGATGGTGCACGAAATCGAGAAGCTCCTCACGGAGTGGATCGAAGAGCACCTTGCCGGCAAGAACATGTGCGTCGATCGGATCATGGGTCTGGTCGGCCGGCATGTCGAGACGGTTGGCGACGGCAAGTTCGATCTTCCGTCCGGCATCCGTATGGGCATGACGCACCCGCACATGGGCGGATCCGAGACGATCTCGAGCTCCGCGCAGAAGGCGCTCATGCTCTATCGCGACTGCCAAGCGGTCGTGATCGGCAACTTCCACACGGCCGTCGTGGTCGAAGAGTGGGATCAGAAGCTGGGGCAGCGTGTCTGCATCCAGATCCCCACGATGAAGCACGGCTCGCCGTTCGAGCACAGCAAGCTCAAGACCGTCGATCAGGGGTTCGGTGTGATGGAAGTCATTTCCATCGGTTGCCGGATCATCGGAACCAAGACGACGTTCTACCGCAACGACAAGATCAAGCCGGAGGAAAAGCGCTGGGACAGCGAGAAGCCGTTCCGGGATTTCCTCAGCCTGTTCGGCATGAAGTAATCGCACGTTCCTGCGACACGCGTCGCAGGATTTTTTTATCTCTGTGTCGGTTGCGTCGCGGACGGTTGTTCGCCGGCCGGCGTAAATCCTTGTGAACCCGTCTTCACGACCGTAAGGTCGAAACCAAGATCATCTTTGATGACGCTCACAAGCGTCGGATTGCTGATATTGAAAATGTCGCCGCGGCCGCGCGGTTCGAGAAGAAATCCGCCGAAGACGTACGTTTGTCCCGGACGCGGATCGGCGCTGAGGTTTGCGATAAGCGTTTTCTCTGCAAGCATCACTTCTGATTCGATCGGTAGGGCGCCAAAGACGGCAAGACTGCGGCTTACCCCGACCGTCTCGTCGAACGTGAACACGGCCGTTTTCTTGCCCATCAGTGCGGCCTTCACGTTGCCGTCCGCATATGCCAATTCGGCTGCCGGAGAAAAGTGCAACGTAAGGCGCGTCCAACGTCCATCTGGAATGCGTTCGCTCAAGACCTTTTGCACCGAATTCGGTTGCAACATGACGCGCTGCACGCCTTCGAAAAACACGGCCGTGGAACCGGAGGCATCCGCAACCTCGGCTTTGACGAGCACGAGTTCCGCGCGCGCCGCTCCATCAGGCAACGTGGTCGGGGGAGCGAGGTAGAGATTCAACGCGCTGTTCCTCGCTTTCTCTGTCGTGGCTGGTGTCGTAGTTGCCGGAGTGAAAGGCGTTTTCTTCCCATACGGCGGCAGTCCAAAGCGCGGCGCGATGATCAGAAGCCAAACGACCGCGCAAGCGGCAAGGAGCGCGATCGTGAGGAGTAGCGAAAGCGTCGAACGTTTCATATATCCGCAGTATATCATGCTGACCCCCGGCAAACGACGTCCCGACCCTTGGGGAAAAGCGTGGTTGACATTCGCTTCCTTGGAGACTAAGGTTGGACGGCATTTCCCCATGAAAACAGCCGAATCCGTCACTGAAGGACATCCCGACAAGGTCTGCGATCAAATCGCGGACGCTTTGTTGGATGAATATCTCCGTCGCGATCCGAGCAGCCGCGTTGCGCTCGAGGTTTTTGGTTCGCACGGCATGCTCATGGTCGGCGGCGAGGTGACATCGCAAGGCGAAGTCGATATCGAAGCGATGGCCAAGCACGTCTACAAGCAGATCGGATACGACGACGAACTCGAAGTGTTCGTGAATATCGAGCTACAGTCCGGCGACATTGCTCAGGGTGTCGACGTGGGCGGGGCGGGGGATCAGGGCATCATGTACGGCTACGCTTCGATCGAGACGCCGAGCTTCATGCCGGCGCCGATCGCGCACGCACATGCGCTTTCCACCAGTTTGGCCGATTTGCGGCGTCATGATCCGGCGTTCGCTTGGCTTCGTCCCGACGGCAAGACGCAAGTCACGATGGATCACGGCCGTGTCACGACCGTCGTCGTTTCCGCACAGCATGCTCCGGACGTTGCGCAGGAAGAAATCCGCGCGCGACTCACGGAACGCGTCATCGCGCCGGTTATCGGCTCGCTCGACGGCGTCGAAATCCACATCAATCCGACGGGGCGCTTTGTCGTCGGCGGATTTACCGCCGATACCGGACTCACGGGACGTAAATTGATGGTCGATACCTACGGCGGCATCATTCCGCACGGCGGCGGAGCCTTCTCCGGAAAGGATTCGACGAAAGTCGACCGCTCTGCAGCCTACATGGCGCGCTTCGCCGCCAAGAATCTCGTCGCCGCCGGATATGCCAAGAAGTGCATGGTTTCGGTCGCGTACGCGATCGGCAAGGCGGACCCCGTCATGCTCACCGCGCGTTCCGAAGACGGTCGCGATCTGTCGCCTTTGCTCATGAAGTATTTCGACTTCCGCCCGCAAGCGATCGTCGAACGCCTTGATCTGCGCAAACCGATCTTCCGCGCTTCCGCCGCCTACGGACATTTCGGCCGCGACCAGTTCCCGTGGGAACGCTTGATTGAATTGAGATGATCGTCCAACCCCGACGCGTCGTCGGGGTTTGTGATAGAGTGGTACTACTATGCGAGCAAAAACATTCTTCCTGCTCACGCTTGCCGCGTTTCTCCTATCCGTTTCCGCGGCGGCCTACGCCTTTCGCGTCGTGATTCGCGATGCGGTCGCATCGCGCTTCAAGCCGGAGTTACCTGTTGCGCAGCCGTACGTACCGCCCGCGTCCCCGTTGCCGGAGCCGACACCCGAACCTCAGCCGGAACCGGAAGCGCAGCCAGAGACAACTCCAGAGCCCGTTTCGGTACCGACGCCCACGCCAAAACTGACCCCTGCCCCGTCCCCAGCCCCTGTGCCTTCAAAAAAAGGCGTGAATCTGGCCGTGCCGTTCACCTCGCAGGCACCCAAAGCGGATTGGAGCATGCCGTACCAAGAGGCGTGCGAAGAGACGTCGCTCCTCATGATCAACGCTTTTTTGACCAATGCCGGAGCGTTCACGCCTGATACTGCCGACGCCCAGATCCTCGATTTGGTCGAGTGGGAGAAGGCGCACTTCGGATACTACGAAGACACGACCGCTGAAGAGGTGGTGGAAACCGCGCGCGAACGCTTCGGATACGCACGATCGCGCGCCGTGAAGATTTCTTCGATCGCCGATATCAAGGCAGTCATTGATCAGGGAATGCCGGTTATCATTCCCGCCGCCGGACGTCAGCTCTTTAATCCGAATTTCTCTGGAGCCGGTCCGAAATACCATATGCTCGTCGTCAAAGGCTACACCAAAGATGGAAAGATCATCACGAATGATCCTGGTACGCGCCGGGGCGCGGACTACGTCTACGATGCTGATGTGCTGTGGAACGCGATTCATGATTGGAACGGAGGCGATGTCGACAATGGTTCTAAGATGATGGTCGTGGTCGAGAAATAACCTTTCCGTATGGAAAATCTCACGTTTGATCTCGATGAACTGTATCAGGCCGTCAAAGAACGGGCCTTGTCGGAGGGTGCCTACGGTCCGGAAGAGTGGAGCGACGTGATCGACATGACACTCCAAGACCGCGAAGAATTCGGCGAAGTGCATGACGACGAAGAGCTCTCGGCCGTGAAAGAACAGCTCAAGACTCGGTACGAGGAGTTCAAACACGAACACCCTGGCGCCTAGCCATTGACGTTTGACGGAAAAAAGCGTACTCTGCGTACGCTTGGGTCGGTAGCTCAGTCGGTAGAGCAACAGCCTTTTAAGCTGATGGTCCCGGGTTCGATCCCCGGCCGACCCACCAGAAAAAGCCTTACTTCGGTAGGGTTTTTTCTTTTTTCTGAAACGAGAGCCTTTCTTTGCTATACTGTAGAGGTATGAACTTCGCCTTTTCCTGGGAATTCCCAGCCGCCGTCATCGGAGCCGTCGCGGTATGTGTCGCGACGCTTGCGATCGTCATTGCGATCGCCCGCACGCATCACGGGCCGACGCACGCGGAACTTGCGGTATTGGGAATGCTGGCGATCATGAGCGTTTGGACATGGAACACGCGCTTGGCGCTCGCGCAGAAATTCTTTCCGGATACGACCGGCGTCGTCGAAGAAAGCATCGCTCTACAGCTTTTGAATCACAGCGATTGCGCGGCGTTCGTTGCGGAGACGGGATTGGGAAAAGACGACGGTGCGACGTGCGCCGTGCGCGTTTTGAGTTCGCATGGCCGCTATGTGGCGACGACCGCTCCGCGCAAATCGTTCGAGTCGCCCTGCGACATCACTTCGCGCGAGGAAATTCGTCTTTGGAGTTTCGGCGTCGGGTCCCTCCACGATTGGTGCTTGCCGTAAACGCTCACTCGAACAACACGCGCCCGCCGCGATTCGCGCCGATCACGACATACCAGACCTGCCCCTCCGCGAAGGGGATTTTTTGTCCGGCGGCGTCATAGACGGTCGTAGGATCGTTGGCAGAGGTTTTTTTCCAGGTTCCGGAACGCATCAGGCCGTTTCGAAAGACGCTGGCGGTGCCCGAGCCGATCGTTTGCAGGCCGATCAAGCCCTTTGCATGCGGATCGGGGACAGTAAGCACGTCCATTTCAAGAACGACGACCGTGCGCGGCGCGATGGCGGAGCCGTCTCGGTCGCGGATTTGACGGTCGCGTCTCCAAAGCGCGTAGCCATCCTCGCGCGCGTCCATGCGGAATTCGATGCTTTCGCCGCCTTCGATCGGGATGATGTGCAATCGCGTCGCCGGGGTGCCGGTCGCGGCTTCACGGCTTCTTGCTGTCGTATCGACAGCATCCGTCGTTCCTGACCAGTCCTTCTTTTCAAGAAGCTGTCGCAGGCGCTCGCTCGAGGTGTAGGTATTGTGCGGGGCGTCGCGTCGCGAGTCGCGCCAGAAGGTCGCGCCATTATGGAATTCGTTCGCGTCATCGAGTCCGAGCGT
>JBPOIQ010000050.1:0-2737 GCA_052034355.1 Minisyncoccota bacterium | reverse complement strand
ACGAGCTGCTTCCGATACAAACAGGTATGAAAACGGTCATCGTGCGCGACCGCATGCAAAACGGCTATCGGTATCGTCTCACGGCTCCCGTCGGCCGGGGATTCGATCCGGAGTTCAAACCCGACCTCACGCCGAAACAAATGCTTGAGCTCGGCGTGTTCGGCGGTCGGTACATGAACGATTGCCAGAAAGAATTTCCGAAGAGTTGGTTCGCGAAAGCGCGGCTTAGCGAGACTCATGATTGGAAAATAAACTATTTCGCCGTCGATGCCAGTCAATCGTTGGCGGAATGGAAGCGGAAAGGCTGGATTCATCCAGACGACCCGCGCGGCTGGTTCCAATGGTACTGCCGTTACTACATGGGCCGGAGGATGCCGGAGGAAGACGCGAGACAGATCAAGCGCTGGAAAGCGATCGCGCGCCACATCGCGCAACTACGGAAAGCCTGTCGCGTCGGAGACCTTCGCTGCCGTCCGCGTCAACGCCAAGCCGTGCTGCACTGGGCCTATGATTCAAGAAAAATCTGATCATTATGCCTACGATTCCTCTCGAGGCTCTCGCGCTCTTCCTGCTTCTTTCCGGTTTCGTGATCGGGCTCGGAGCGGTGACAGTCATCGATCTGCACGGTTTTTTGGGTAGGAAATCCCAGTATTGGACGGAAGCGACCACGCGAACGCACAAAGTCACGAAGCCGATGATTTGGTTCGGCATGCTGCTCGCCATTATCGGTGGCGCTTTGTATTACCGCGAGGATTCAAGCGGCTTGATTCCGCGCATCCATGCCGTCATCGCCGTGCTGCTCCTCGCGAACGGATGTTTCCTCTCGTTTGGCGTGAGTCCGTTTCTCTTGAAGCGCGAGCGTGAAGGGCGTTCGGCGGAACTGCTGCCGGCAGCCTGGCAGGCAAAGATTGCGGTAAGCCTGATCGTTTCCGATCTCGGCTGGTGGAGTGCGCTTTTCTTGCTTGCGTATCGTCTCGTGACGCATTCCTAAACGACCTATGAAACTCAACTACGTCATCATCCCGATCGTAACCGTGCTCACGGCGGTCATTGGCTCCCAGTTTACGTCCTCCGGTCTCGGCAGCTGGTACCGCACGATCAGCCTGCCGTCCTGGACACCGCCCGGCAGCGTCATCGGCTTCGTCTGGACGACCATCTTCACGCTCTCAACGATCGCCGCGCTGATCCTTTGGAACACGCCGAGTGCCAAGGCGAAGCTCCCGCTTTTTGCCGGCATTTTCCTGCTCAACGCCGTCTTGAACGTCCTGTGGAGCTATCTTTTCTTCTCGCGACATCTTATTGGTGCGGCCGTTTTTGAGGCGATCCTGCTTGATCTCACCGTGATTGCGCTCGTCGTTCTTGCTTGGCCTCTCTCTCGTCTCGCTTCGGCGCTGCTCATGCCCTATGCCGCCTGGGTTGCCTTCGCGTCGTTCCTCACCTACAACGTTTGGAAGTTGAATCGCTAGCATGAGCATTCTCATTCGCCGCGCGCACGAGCGCGGGAGTTTCAAAAATCGCTGGCTGGATACGCGCTACACGTTTTCGTTTGCCGACTATTTCGACGAAGCATGGATGGGATTCAAGACGCTCCGCGTCATGAACGAAGACCGCATCGCGCCCGGCAAAGGCTTTGATCTCCACGGACACCGCGACATGGAGATCCTGACGTATGTCATGAAGGGATCGCTTCGGCATACCGACACGATGGGAAACAACGAAGTGATCAACGCCGGTGAGTTCCAACGCATGACCGCCGGAAGCGGCGTGCAACACATGGAACTCAATGCCTCGCAAACGGAAGAGTGCCATCTGTATCAGATTTGGATTCTTCCAAACAAGCGCAATCTCACGCCGAGCTACGAACAAAAGAATTTTTTCCCAAGTAACCACCCCGGCGGAGGCCGGGGTCCACGCTCCGACAACGGTCGCGTCCTCATCGCTTCCTCCGACGGCCACGACGGCAGCTTGACCATCCATCAAGACGCCGAAGTCTGGCTCCAGCGCCTCGTGAAAGGGGAGCGGGCAACTGTTGCGCCGCCAGATGGAAAGGCTGCGTGGATTCAAGTTGTCTCCGGCGAGGTTGCGCTCAAGTCGGAAACCCTTGAAGCTGGCGATGGTGTTGCGATCGATGAAACGTTGACGCTCCAAGCCGCTCAAGATGCGGAATGCATCATCTTCTACCTGTAAGAGCAGCCCCCTTGCCCCGTCGTTCGCGAACGACGGGGCTCGGCACGTCACTCGCGAGTGACGTGCCTTGCGTAAAATATCGCCCTACTGCTAGGACCCCAGCATCGCTTTTATTCTTATCGCGATGCTATGCAAGAGTCAGGATCCGGTACGGCCGTTGCGGAAAAGGTCTGTCCGAAATGCGCGGGCAAACTCGTCGAGCGCAAGAGTAAATTCGGACCTTTCACCGGTTGCGCCAACTATCCGCAGTGCAAGCATATAGAACGGAAATAGATACCACCCCGGCGGAGGCCGGGGTCCACGCTTCACGCAAAAGAAGGCCGCAAGGCCTTCTTTTGTCACTCCGAGCGTAGTCGATGGGTCTATGGGTCAGTTCTTGAGCAGGTCCAACTTCTTAAGGGTCGCGATGATCGGAGTCGCGCGCTTCTCGCAGAAGTCTACGCTATAGTTCTTGATTATTGCGCTGTCCACCCTAATTTTCTGATCGCGATTTTTCACGGTTTTTCCGCACGCATCACATTTCGTAATAAACATGGCAAGAACTTAGGAG
>JBPOIQ010000042.1:0-4685 GCA_052034355.1 Minisyncoccota bacterium | reverse complement strand
TTCTTTGCGTTTTGGTTTGTTTTTTTTCCGGTAGCCGTTTCCGCAACCACAATCTCGGCAAGAATCCGCATTTCGGTATGCGGAAATAGTTTGACGGAATGGGGCGAGGAGTGCGACGTGTCCGACTTGAACGGGCAGTCCTGCCAAACGCGCGGATTCAGCGCTGGTACGCTTTCATGCGATCCCTCGTGCTCGTTTGATACGTCTTTGTGCACGACGACGAGCGGAGGATCAAGTGGCGGCGCGTCAGGGGGAGGAGGAGGCACCGGTGGCGTCACAGTGACCTCCGTCGTAACGCAGGTTATTTTTTCCGGTCGAGCGTATCCGCTCAGCAAGGTGCATGTATTGAAAGATGGCCAGGTGGCGGTATCAACGATTGCGGGACCGGATGCGCGCTTTGAAGTGAGCTTGACGGGATTGGCGACAGGGAACTATGCCTTCAGCGTATACGGCGAGGATGCGTCTGGGCAGCGTTCGGCGCTCTTCAGTTTCCCCGTCTACATTACGAACGGTGCAACAACGAGAGTGAGCGGCATCTTCATTGCTCCGACGATTTCAGTCGATAAAAGCGAAGTGAAACGCGGTGACAATATCGCTATTTTCGGTCGTGCTGCGCCGGAGAGCGAGGTGACGCTCGCAGTGCATTCCGAGAACGAGTTTTATTACAATGTGAAAGCCGACGCTTCCGGAGCGTATTTGTACACGTTGAATACGGCTGCTCTTGAAATCGGGTCACATAGTTCCCAGGCGAAAGCGGCTTTAAACGAAGAGGTGAGCCCGTTCGGAAACACGGTTAGTTTCGTTGTTGGTACGAAAAACGTAACGGCGATTCCGGTCGCACCCGTATCAAAAGGGGACGTTAATGGCGATGGAAAAGTGAATCTTATTGACTTCTCGATAACGGCGTATTGGTATCAGCGCGAGTTGTCGATCGCGTTCCAAGAAATTGAAAAGCTCGAGTTGAACGGTGATGGAAAAGTGAATCTTGTCGACTTTAGTATTCTTGCCTACCATTGGTCGGGTTAAACGAGTGTATGCGATTTTTTAAACATAGCGCGGTTCTGCTCACCATCGTGTTTCTGGGATTAAAAGCCGGGACTGTTTCTGCTGCACAAATTTTTACAGAGTCGCAAGATGCGGAAATGCAGGTCGGTGATGAGCACGTGCTTGAGGTGTTTCTCGATACGGAAGAGGAAGAAGTAAACGCGCTCGAGGGTTCGCTTGCATTTCCAGCAGGTGCGTTTGAAATTAAAGAGGTGCGTGACGGGAATTCGGCGGTGACGTTTTGGATCACACGACCGAACGTCTCTGGTGAAAGGATCCTTTTTTCTGGAATTATTCCGGGCGGTCACGTGGGAAAAAAGAGCCCTCTCTTTGCTGTCGTCGTACGTCCGCTCCATACAGGGCTCGCTTCGGTCGACGTCCGCGAAGCCCAGGTTTTGTTAAATGACGGGAAAGGGACGCCTACAAGCGTGCGGGTACGTCCGTTGGCGCTTGTCGTTTCAGAGGCGATATCGCAGCAAGGAGTTGTTGCCCCGCAAACTGAGGACCGCGAACCGCCAGAAGCGTTCGTTCCACTCATAAGCAGTGATGTGAACCTCCTTAGCGGCAAGCGTTTCTTGGTTTTCGCGACGCAGGACAAGGGGTCCGGAATTGATCATTACGAGGTGCGAGAAGGCGGGGGTCAGTACAGGGTCGCGGAGAGCCCGTATCTCTTGCAGAACCAAAAGGCAGATCAAGATATTTTCGTGAAAGCCGTCGACAAAATGGGGTACGAGCGCGTTGCCACGCTTGCGCTCGAGGCTCCACGCGCTCCATACCAAAAATACGCTTTCTTTGTTATACTCTTCTTGATAGGAATCGTGACAGGCACAATGCTTTTTCGGAGGAAATAAGGCTCATGGGAGCCTTTTGAATGCAATGAGCTTGAGACAGCGTCTTTTTAGAACGAACGACGCTCGGCAAGGCGAATCGTGCCGCGGTTTTTTTGTAAAAGCGGGCGCTCTTTTCTTAGCTGCACTCTTTTTTGTAATCGTCCCGAAATCCGTCGAAGCGGCATCGCTGTACCTCTCGCCGGCGTCGGGCACCTATACTGTTGGAAGTACTTTTACCGTGAATACGACGCTGGCAAGCACTGATCGTGCGGTGAATGCTGTTTCCGGCGTGCTCGCCTTTCCGGCAGATAAACTTGAAGTTGCTTCTCTTTCGAAAAGCGGCTCAGTTTTTGGGCTTTGGATCCAAGATCCCACCTATTCCAATTCTGCGGGTAAGGTTAGTTTTGAAGGCGTTATCTTGAATCCTGGGTTTCAAGGTCCGGGAGGCAGGTTGTTGTCAGTCACTTTCCGCGTCAAATCGGAGGGGGTGGCCAAGGTTTCGTTTTCGGCTGGTTCTATTTTGGCCAACGATGGTCAGGGGACAGACGTTACTACTGGACTTTCCGGTTCGTCTTTTACGCTCACGAATACGAAGAAGGAAGAGGATGCGCAAGCAAATGCTGTGTCGGTGCCCGCACCGCGGATTACTTCAAGTACCCATCCAGATCCCGATGCTTGGTATTCGGCATCTGCGGCAGCCTTCGCCTGGCCCGTACCTTCCGGCGTCGATGCTGTTCGTCTGCTTTTCGACAAAAATCCCGATGCGGTACCGACGGTCGGTTATGCGCCAGCCATCTCCTCCAGGACGGTGAAGGATGTTGATGATGGCGTTTGGTATTTCCACGCACGATTCAAGAAAGGTGACGCCTGGGGATCGACGGCGACATATCGTATTCAAATTGACACGCAAGAACCGGAACGGTTTGAAATTCATGAACTTCAAAAAGTAAATCCGACGGATCCGTCGCGATTCCTGTTCGATGCTGCGGACAGGGGTTCGGGCATCGTTCGGTATGAAGTGAGAATTGACGGTGGAGAACCGGTTGAATGGTCTGGGAGCGCGAGTTCCACGTACGAAGCTCCTGTTCTCCCGACGGGTTCTCACACGCTGTATGTTCGCGCGTATGATCGTGCCGGACTTTCCCGGTCCGCTTCGGCAGCCTTCCTCGTTTCGGAGAAGCGCCCTGCGCCGTCAATTCCTAAGGATGCCCCGAAGGAGTTCAAGAGGCCGGAAGTACACAGGAACCAGCCGCTTGTACGAGGTTTCTGGCCCCCCTTCATCGCTGGTATTGTCGTAACTTTCGTCCTTCTCGCCCTGTTCTCTCTGTTCGGAACAGTTCGAAGGTTGCGGCTGAAGGTTGAGAGAGCGATTCGTTACGGACGTCGCGAAGTGAGCGATGCCTTCCATGACCTGAGAAAAGGCGCTTCGATTCGAGAGACCGAAAAACGCATCGTGGATGCGCTGAATGAAATAGATAAACAGGTCAAGTAAACCCGCTGTGATCGGCGGGTTTTCCTTTTTCGAAGGTGTGTTACACTTCGGGCATGCGCATCAATAAATACCTGAATGGAGCCGGTGTCGCTTCGAGACGAGAGGCTGATCGCTTGATTGAAGCCGGTAAAGTCAAGATCAACGGACGCGTTGCCGGCCTCGGCGACCAAATTTCCGAAGGCGATATTGTTGAGGTTGGCGGCAGGAAGATTCTCCCCCTGAAGCAGGCCACGACGATCGTCTTTCATAAACCGGTCGGTATCATCGTTACGACCGACGCGAAATCTCCCGACAACGTCATGGAGGCCATTCGCCGTTCGAAAAAAACATTGCCGAACGCGCGCCTTTTTCCCGTCGGACGCCTCGATGTCGCCTCGAGCGGGCTTTTGCTTTTGACCGACGATACGGCGCTTGCCGACCGGTTGATGCGGCCGGACTCCGGAACGGAAAAGGAATACGACGTTGGCGTCAATAAGGCGATTACAGAGGAGTTTTTGCAGAAGATGAGAGACGGCGTGAGGATTCTTGGGCTCAAGACGAGAAAAGCGAAGGTGGAACAGGTCGACAACGCCCGTTTCCGCATCGTCCTGACGGAAGGAAAAAACCGTCAGATTCGCCGGATGTGCGAAGCGCTCGGTTACAGCGTCTTGAAACTTGTTCGTAGGCGCGTCGGCGGCGTCGAGCTCGATGAACTTCCGGAGGGGGAGTGGCGTTTCCTGACCGAGCAAGAATCCGCATCTTTTCGCGCATGAAAGGCTTGTGGGGCGCGGTCGCAGTCTGGTACCGATCGAACGGACGCGATCTTCCGTGGCGCCGCGTTTCCGATCCGTATCAAATTACCGTTTCCGAATTCATGCTGCAGCAGACGCAGGTGGACCGGGTCGTTCCTCTTTTTACGCGCTTTATTGCATCTTTTCCCGATTGGCAAACGCTTGCTTCCGCGCCGCAGTCGGCGGTCGTACGCGCATGGAAGGGACTCGGCTACAACATGCGCGCGGTACGGCTCAGGCAGCTGGCACAGGAAGTCCTTGAGCGCTATGCCGGCGCGCTGCCTTCTAATACTGAGTCTCTCCTGACGTTGAAAGGTATCGGACCATATACGGCCCGCGCGATACGCGTCTTTGCTTTTCGAGAACGCGCCCTGGCTCCTGATACGAATCTACGTCGCGTGCTGAGCAGAGTGTTCAAGGGACCGAAAGCCGATCCAAAAGTGTTTGATGAACGGTCTTGGGCTTCGTGGGAAATGTCCCTTCCCAAGCGCCTGTCGTACGACGTGAATCAGGGCTTGATGGATATCGGCGCGACGGTGTGCAAGGCGG
>JBPOIQ010000029.1:0-38710 GCA_052034355.1 Minisyncoccota bacterium | reverse complement strand
AGGCACGAATTGTTTTTCGAACGCATCCCTGACTTGTTTGAAGGGCTTGTACCCCTTCGTGAAAATTTGTTTGGAGTACTTCTTTTCGAACGCCCGAATCAGGTCGGAGTAAATCTCCTCCGCTGCGACGCCGAGCATTACGGAGGCAGCCTTCTGTGCCCCGCTCTGGAAGCAGACTATTGCCTCGTCCACGTAGTCGGCTGCAAGAAGGCTGATCCCGGGTGCCTTGGCCTTAAGTCGGGCGATGTAGCCCCCGCGATCATTGGGCGTGACGTCCGGATTGGCGATTACGGTTTTGCCATACTGCGTAATCCGCAACCATGGATAGCCTTGACCAGCGACCGTCAGGACGCGCTGCACGATGAGATTCCAAACGATCTCGTGAACGAGCTCTCGCTGCTCTTGGCTCAAGGCGTAACCGCCAGAGTTCGGGTCGCCCTGAATGCGTTTCACGGCGGAGTCAACACCATCGACGACCCGGCCGATATCAAACTGCGGCCTTTCAAGACCGTTCTGGACCCTCAGATATTCGAGCGCGAGCTTGTGCAAATCCTGTTCGTTCATAGCGAGCTAACTATACAACAAAGCCGCCCATTTTAAAGGCGGCTCTGTCATTGACTCGACAAACCTTCATTGGCCACTCGAGCGCCCTATGCACTTGAGTCTGCCGATAAAAACTTGTCGTGGCGGAGGGGGTGAGATTCGAACTCACGGTACCTTTTGGGTACGCCTGTTTTCAAGACAGGTCCATTAAACCGCTCTGGCACCCCTCCATTATACGGAGCCTATCATGGTTCTTCCTTTGTTTTCCAGTCGATGGGCCGAGCCTGGTTTTATTGAGCGCCGGCCAATAAGGCATTCCTTCATGAGAAACTCGTACCCCCTTTTTCCATCATAAATATAGAGCCAATCGTAGACATGTTTTTTCGTCTTTTTAACAACATACCCATTTGAATTTGAATGGATTCTCCTTAATTCCACTTCTCCAGTACTGGTAAATCTGACCTGTACCCTTTTTAGACCGTTCATTGTATCGACAATTAAGTCGTATGCAGCAGACTCCGTTATCGGCAATGAAACATCAAAACCCATGCCAGTAAACCTGGCGATAGCAATCGAAACGGCAATATCACCCTTTCGTTGAGTTATCCTCATATCGGGATATTCTAAAGAGGGTCACCTTTATCATGCAATGGTTTTGAGTTACCCCACGCCATCGCGAACCCATAAACCGCTCCGGCGCCGGCGGTGCGGAGCGCTTTGGCGCATTCCCGCATTGTGGCGCCGGTCGTCCAGACATCGTCGACAAGCAGGATCGGACGTCCTTTGGCCGAATCGGGAAGCCGCGCCCGAAACGCGGCAGCGACGTTTCCTGCTCGGTCTTCAGCGCTCGTTTGAGGCTTTGTCCGCGCGGTCCTCACAAGCCACGCCTCGCGGCACGGCGCACCAAGCGAAGCGGAGACGGCTTTGGCCAGCATCGAAGCTTGATTGAAGCCGCGTTCTCGCAGGCGCGTCTCATGAAGGGGCACGGGCAGGACCACCACCTCCTTCGGACACCAACCCGTACCGATTTTCACGCACCAGCGCCGCACGCAGGCAGCGGTCGCCTCCTCGGCGCAGGTCCACCGCTCGAATTTTAAATCGTGCAGCAGCTGCCGCACGAGCGGATGTCCGTATGCAAAAGCCGCCGAGGCGCGCAGCTCCGGCTCGTTCCAAAATCTTGGCATGATCGGCACGGCGGAAAGGCAAGCGCTACAGCAATGCGTTCCCGAAGCCCCGCAGGCGATACATTCAAGAGGAAAAAGAAAATCAAAAACGCGCCCGAGCATACGGGCGCGTCCTACGGGATTCAGCTTGCGGGTGTCAATTCGTTTTCCCAGCGCGAGGCGTCGATGCGCCAGTCCTCCCCCACTTTTTTCAACTCCATGCGGAGCGTGCGGTAGCCGATGACGGTCGTAGTACCGGACACTTTCTCCTGCTGGAGCGTCACGGCTACCACGGCGGTTCCGGCCGCTTCATTATAGGAACGCACGTCACTGGAAATTTTCACGCTCGTCACGCCCTCGAACGTCTGGGCACGCTGCGGCGCGGCGGCTGCGAGCGTCGCTTCGGTTTTGGCGCGATAGCTGGCGGTCATGACGGGAAGCAGGTCGCGCAGGTTCTGATAATCGCCCTGATTCGAATAGCTGCCGTAGCGTTCGGCGAAGAGTTCGCCCATCTGTGCCGCCGCCGTGCGGCCGACGGGTTCGCTCGTGGCGGGAACCAGCGGGTTCTTGATGATCGCGGCAGCGGCTTCTTGTTCGGCCGTCGGCACGGTCGTGTCTTGCCCGACCGGCGTCGGCGACGGTTTTTTCGGAAGCGCGCGCGATACGAGAATGACGGCAGCGATAATCACGCCGAGCAAGAGCACGGCGAGCGCGACGATCAGGATGGCACGGCGTCGGTCGGTCATAGTCGTTATGCGGGTTTTTGAGCGGGGTTCTCGGAAGCCTGGAGCAATTGCTCGTCGAGTTCTTTCTTGGCGTTTTCGATTTCAAGCAGCTGGCGCGGGTCGGAGGTGATGATCTGGTCTTCGGCGTACGACGCGACCACCTTGATGGCGGCGTGCCTGGAGCCCGCGAAGAAGATACCTTCGCCGACGCCCGCTTCGAGCAGCAAGTACTTCTCGCCTTCCGTGAGCAGGAACGTCTTTTGGACGAGATCGATCGAAGCGGGAGACTGTTTGAGAAGCACCTGAAGCGCGGAGTTCGTGACGATCGCCTGGCCGTACGGCGAGCGCAGGAAGTCGTTGACGTCTTGCGTGATCGTCGTGACGCCGAGGAAATATTTTCGGCAGCGCTTGACCAGGGCGAAAATGAATTTCGCCGAGTCGTCGTTTTGCATGAGCCACCAGGCTTCATCGATCACCAAGATGCGTTTTTTACGCTCCGAACGGACGACGTTCCAGATGTAGTTGACGATGGTGTACACGCCGAGCGGTCGCAGTTCGTCCTCAAGATCGCGCACGCTGAAGACGACAAGCTTGTTATTCATCTCGATCGTCGTCGGCGAGTTGAGAAGGCCCGAGAAGGTGCCTTCGGTGTATTTGCGCAGCTTGATCTGCAAGTCTTCCGTTCCGGTGATGCCTTCGAGTACCTGCTGGAAGTCGGAAAGAATCGGCGGTTCGATCGTCGCGAGATCGACGCCGGGAACAATGTCTTTCTTGGCATAGGTTTCGAGCAGCGCGCGGTCGATGATCGAGTCCTCGGCCGTGGTAACGCTGCCGAACATGATGCGCATGAGCCCCTTCACCGTAATGACGGCCGAACGGATGATGTCCTCGGAGCGCACTTCCTCCCCCATCGGGCGCGGCAGGTCGAAAATGTTGAGCTTCGATTCGGAAGCAAGCGAGATGTTGATATAGGTGCCGCCGACCGCGTCGGAAAGATGCTTGTATTCCATTTCCGGGTCGATGATGATGACCTCGGTGCCAAGCATGAGCGAACGCAGCACTTCGAGCTTGACCGTGTAGCTCTTACCGGCGCCGGAAGTCGCGAAGACGACGGCGTTGGCGTTCTGGAGCGAGAAACGGTCGAAGAGGATCAGGCTGTTGTTGTGGCGGTTGATGCCGTAGAGGATGCCGTTATCGGACGTCAGGTCGGCGGACACGAACGGGAAACCCGAAGCGATCGGGCTGGTGTTCATGTTGAAGGTGATCATGAGCTCGTCGTTGCCGGAAGGCAGCGTCGAATTGAACCCCTGTTCCGACTGGTAGAGCACGCGCTTGGTGTAGATGAGTTTCGAGCCGAACATGCCTTCGACCTGGTTCGTCAGGTCATCGAGTTCCTTTTCCGAAGGCGCGAAGACCGTGACATACAGGGCAAACTGGAAGAAATGCTCGATCCCCTGCGTCAGGTCGTCGCGCAGTTTCTCGATGTCGCGCAAGGCCGTTTCCCGAAGCGGGTCGCGGGCCGCGCCCTTCTCGGCGTCGCCAAGGATCTGCGCTTCCAACACGCCGACCTTATTCTTGAGCTGTTTCAAAATGATTTCCGGCTGGACGGGATAAAAGAACATGCCGATATCCATCGTCGCCGAAAAATTGATGATCGGCGTGAACCAGCCGAGAGAAAGATATCTCGGATACGTCACAACGAAGACCGTACGCGCGTACAGGTCGCCCAAGCGCACGAGATTCGATTTGACCTCAAAGGCCGCCGGCGCGATCAAGTCGCGCAGCGTCACGACGCCCTTGCGGTAGATGCGCTCTTCTTCGAGCTTGATGCGCTCTTCCTGGGCAAGCCGTTTTTTTTCTTCCGCCGAGAGTTTCTGCTTCTCCGCTTTCGGAGCGGCAGCTTCGCGCGTCGCTGTCAGGGGGTTGAAGGCCATAGATCAGGCTTCGACGCGCAACGCGTCTGTTTTTTCGAGCTTCTGCCTCTCCATCGACTGCGGATTGTACGCCGTGTAGTACAGCTCGATCAGGCCCTGGGTATCGAGCATGACGCTCGTGAGGCCCATGGAGCTGAGTCCGGCGCGGACCGAGTCGACTTTCACCATGAGATCCTTTTTGCGCTGGCGGAACTGCTCCTCGCGCAACCGCGCCGAAACGAGCGGGGTCAGGACTTCCGACATGCGGGAGAAGAACCCCTTCCGCTTCGAAGAAGCCGGGTTGTACGGCACGATCACGAAAAACTTTTTCTGCATGATCTCGCCGAGTTCCACCAATTCTTTCACGAATTGGCGATAGTCGTTGATCTGCGCGCGCAGCAATTCGTTGGTTTGCGTTTTTTCCTGTTCCTTGAGGCGGTCCAGGTAATCGTCGACATTCAGCTTGCGCGATTGAATTTGAATCTGAACCGGCGCGTCGAGCGAGTTGAGGAACGAAATATATCCTTGAATGATCGCCTCCTGCTCGTCCTCCGACTTCAGGGAAAAGTTCAGGCTCGAAACCAGGAGCACGACGCGCATCGTGCCATCCTTCATCACGACGACATCCTCGCGGATTTCCGCGACGTCCAAAAACTGCTGCGTGGAGCTCCCTGGCTTGCCACCCGCGAGTTTCTTGCTTTGCATCAATTGTTCCTGTTTCTGCGCCATAGTTCCTCCTGGAAGATGATCATTCCTCGGGCTTGTAGACGCCGCCCGTATTCACGATCAACGCCAGCTCGGAAAGGCGCGACGTCGTCAGCGCTTCCTTATACGGCTTGGCCGGGGGCGGCGGGGGCAGTTCGACTTTCGAAAGCGCGATGATTTCCGCATCGCTCAACTCCTTGTTCCACACCCGCACGTGCGGGCGCTTCCATGTCTGAACAACGTTCAGCAGGAAATAGTGGAACGGCTGGCCGTTGATGCGTACGAACGCCAGGACGATTCCGGACGTAAGCAAGAGAACGTCGAACAGGATCGCGAGCGGCAAGCTGAGGAGCTTGTACAAGATAAACATCACGAGCCCGTCGACCATCAAGATGGCAAACTGGCGGGTCGTGATAGGGTCGAGAATCTTATCCTCGACGTCGATGAATTGCGGGACGACGAACTGAGCCATGTCCGTATTTTACCACAGATTGCGCGATACCACCTCTTAATACCGCAATTGGCGGCTCAAATCGGCCACGGCGCGGAATTCATCGGCCGTCAGCGACGGTTTTTTGGCTTTTTCTCGGGCGGAAATCGCTTCTAAGAGTGGCAAGCCATTCAAGCTCTCCCGCATCAGCTCAAGATACGACCTCGTCACCTCGGATGCCGTCCAAGCGGCAATCCCCTCGTTCCGGCGGGTATAGGACTGCTCCCCCAGAAGATCGATCTTGTCTTTGATCTTCATGCAAGCCTCCTTCGGATCCTTGGAGAGGCGGCGGAAATCAACCATTGTGATCGCGCGCAGCTCTTCGACCGGTCCCGTGAGTTTCGGCGCGGCTTTGACGTCTTCCACCTTCGGCCTCTGGGCGAAACTCGGCGCGACCGGCACGGAGGGCGTCGGCGCAATGGGGGTCGGACGCACGAGTGTTGCCGACGGAGGAAGCGGAGCACGGACGACCGGCGGTGCCGGCGGCTCCGGCGGAGGCGCGGGAGCGCGAAAGTCCGGAGGAACGGGGCTTGCCGCCGCCATCGGCAGATTGGCCGGAGCGGCGGATTTCCTGTCAGCCGGCGCGGCAATCGCCACGACAGGCTCGGACGGCGCGTTCGCGACGGCTTTTTTCGATTTCGTGACGATGCTCTGGTACAGGCGTTCGAGCTCCGTTTTTTGATCGACGTTGGTCTGCGTTTCAGCCTGCGCTTTCTGCAAGCGTTCGGTCTCGACCCATTTCGCCTTTTCCGCCTGCACCTTGGCTTGAGCCGCGACATCCGTTTTTCGTAGGCGCGACTGGATCGTGTTCAACAGCGCGCGGGCGGCGTCCTGGCTCATGCTCAAACCGCCCAGCTCCTTCGGCTGCGTCATGATCTCGAGGGTTTCCATCTGGTCGCGCACGTCGCGGAGGCGGTTGCCGATGACCGTCTTGATGCGTTTCGCCATCGCTTCGTCTTCCGTCGCGAGACCGGAAGAAAAATAGATTTCCTGAACCATCGTATCCACTTCTTTGGACGGCGCCGCTTTTTTAAATTGGGCGAGCTCAAGCGCGTCATCCGGCGTGAGCGCAAGGCCGACGTCTTTCGCTTTGACGGGAGCGGGCGCGGAAGACGTCTTGGATTCTTCCTTCTGTTCAACATCCGGAATACCCTGATCCAAAATGACGGTGCGCGATTCTTCGCGAATTTCCTCGAGCACGCGTTCGGCTTCTTTCGGTTCGAGTCCCAGGCCGCCGATTTTCTCGGGACGCGTGAGGGTATCGGCCGCCTGCGCCTCGGTGCGCACGCCGGCCAACACCGAGGCTACGACATTCTCCAAACGGGAATGCAAATGTTCGTCCGGCGCCGAAGCGACGGACGTCGTGATTTCCGAAACCGCCTCGCCGACCGTGCGATGCGCGATCGCAACGCGCTCCGGCGGAAACGCTTTCACGTCGGCGCCAAGCGCGCGCAAAAAGGCGCTGACATCCGCGAGCCACTTGTCGAGCGGCAGCAAACGAAACCCGGCGATATCGATCGCGAGGGCTTTCGCTTTCGCGTCATCAAACCCCAAGCGTTCCTTGAGTTCGAGGATCAAACGTTCGAGCGGCAAGTCTTTGACGAACAGCTCGCGCAGGATCTGGAAATAGATTTCTTCCTGCTTTTCATCGAGTCCATAGCGTTCGAGAATTTGCAGATTCAACTCGCCGGCGCGCTCCGAATACAGGTAGTCGAGAACCGGCTCCGGCAACGCATCAATTTTTCGCTGCAGGACGTCGGCGGCGATCATACGCTTCCTCCCCCGCCTCCGCCGCGGTTCTTGCGGCCTCCGCCGCCGCCTTCATCAATCTTGATGCCTTTTATGAAGGCGACATGCTTCGCCTGTAGTGTTTCAATGTCGTCAACCCCCTTCTTCAAGGCCTCGACAGCGCGCTCCAAACCGGTGGTATCGCTACCGGAGGCTCGGGCTTGCGCAAGCCTCTCTGTCTCCCGTTTAAGTTCTTGCTCGGCCTTTTGCCGTTTCTCCAACACTTGCTTGATTTCACCAAGAGCTCCCTCCAACTGCTTCTGTTGCTGTCCTTTAGTCTCGACGGGAAGCGATGCGGCCTTATCGGCTGCGATCGACTCTTTCAACGCTTGAATTTGAGCGGAGAGTTCCTTCACCACCTCGCCCGCCTCATCTGCCAAGCCGCTCCGAACAGACGCCTTCGCAGAAGCGCTCTTCTGAGCCGTCTCCGTCGCTCGAGTCTTGAAAACAGCATCGATTTCCGCCTTTGAAGGCAGTAATTTGCTGTACAAGTCGTTTTTACTAAGGTTGCGGACGCGATCCGGATCCTTCGCCAAAAGAGTATTAAATATCTTGCGCGCCGCCTCTACTTGACCCGAATCGTCCTTATCGGTACCGCGCGCCAGTGCCGCCAAATCACCGTCGGAAACAATCAAGTCCAGGGTATCAGGATCCAAATCGCTTGCCTTCAACGCCCCGATTGTCACAGCTTGCACCACGGCTGCGGCACGTTTGTCTTTTCCTTTTGACGCAAGCGGATTGTTGAGAGCTCGCTTCGCCGCGTTTCTCAATGCTTCCGCGCGAGCAGGATCTTCCATGACCTTGGCGCGCGCTTCGGCTTTACCGGCCGTAGATGCCAACACGAAATCGGCAACATTATCATTGAATTGCGTTTTTCCGTCTCCGTCTTTTTTCGAATACCAGCTTGTCGGGATATCCGTCGCATTGACGCCTTTATCGCGCATGAAAGCAAGCGCATCTTTCTGCGACATCTTGCCCAACTGTTCGGACATGCCCGCTTTCTGATCAGCCTTGCCGTCCGTAGTCAGATCACGGAACTGCTTGCCCGTCATGGACTCCATGAACATACCGATATCCGAACCAGCGACATCTTTGAAGTCATCCGTGGATATTTTGGCAACGACCTCCTTAAGCTTTTCCTTTACGACTGAGGGATCGTTCCCAAACAGGCCATTCTTCTGCAACTGAACCGCAAACTTCTGTTCGAACTCTCCGACCGTCTTGGCCATGTTCGGGTCGATCACATTGCCATCTTTGTCCTTCCACTCAGACCGAAGCTTGTCGTAGGTGCGCTTCAAGAGATCAGGGTCACCCTTCATCCAAGAATTGGCGTTCTTATCGGAAAACGCCGTACCAACAACATCTTGCAAACCCTTGCCCTTGGATTGCTGAATGAGCTGATCAAGCGCAGCATGACCTGCACCGCTCTTGCCCAAGTCTTTCGCCAAAGACGGATTCTTCAGCGCAATGCCGAGCATGCTGTCCAAACGCTTCTTGTCGATATCATCAAGTTTGTTTGCATTAGAAAGAGAAGACATGCGGTTCACAAACGCGCCAGGGCTGAGACGCGCCATCTCTTCCGGACTGCCAAAAAGCTTCTCGCGCGAAGCAATGCGGGCTTTCTTCATCCCCTCCCCCTTCATGGCCAAGTAACGCCCGGCGCCACCTACCAAAGGCATGCGCGCCAAGCTTTTTCCGAATCCGGTCATGGCGGATTCCTTGGCGCGATTCAAGCCGTATCCAGCCACGCCACCAACCAGGCCACCAGCCAGGCCGTAGGTGCTTGCACGAAGAGCCGACATCGTCTTGCTCTTGATTTTACCGGCAATGCCCGACGCCAAACCACTGGTCTTTTCCTCCGTCGCGGTCTTCAGACCGGCGAACAAGATGCAGCAGATAATCACCATGCTCAAAATCGTGTCCGTGCGTCCGGCTTGGCTTGGAATTTGCGCTTTTGTCGTCTGACCCTGCAGTTCCTGCGCCGAAGCCGTCGATTGAACGCCCCAGCCCTCTTGCGGAGAAGAAAGGTTGCCGGATGTCGCTTGGGCCGTCGCAAGGGCGAGCCACAGGAAGAAGGCGACGGTCGGCCCTCCAATCAAGTATTTTTTCAATTGACCCCACCACTCCGAATAGTAACTGACGCTGAGAGGGAACGCCGCCGTAAGAAACGCGAGCGGCGCAAAAATGATCAGCACCCACAGCATGACGACACGGAAGACGAGCATGACCAGCATGATGAGCACGACGCTCACCGCGATGGCGGCGAGAATGAAGGCCAACATCATGGCGAGCACCAAACCGAAGGTATATTCGGATTGACCGTCGCCGAGCGCGAGCAATTTATTGATTTGGAAGGCGTTCATGAAGTTACCGGCCGCGGCGGCACGGAAACCGTTAACGAACGACAACATCACGACCTGGCTGATATCGATCATGATGCCGACCAGCGTCTTCGAGAAGTTGATGACCACCGCCATGATGAGCAGTTTGCTCAACGTCTTCTCGTAGTGGTACTTGGAGTAGCCGATCGCGGTGCTGAAGGCAATGATCATGAGGAACACGATGAACGCCATGTTCGCCAAGTCGCGCGTCACGATCCAACCGACCCTGACGGCCGTCGGTCCCGGCGAGACGAAATTGAAGTAGCCGGCCACGCGAATGAGCGCATCCACTTCCATGATCAGGATGAATCCCATGAGCGCCGTGAGCGTCTGGAAAATCCAGACGAAGATCATGGCGATACAGATTTCCGGAGAACCCAAACCGCAGCCGCCGGCCGCCTGCGCGGCGCTCGGCGCGATGAAGCCAAGAAGCGCCAGCGCGCCGAGCGCCATGGGACGCCAAATCCTCCTCTTCCCGGAGAAGAGGAGGTTCAATTTGACGTACTGGCGCTGAAGGAAATTCATAAGATCAAAGGCTGAACATGGCACCGCCGCTCAGGATCTGGTCGAGGACGCTGGGATCAAACGAACCGCCTCCGCCTCCCCCGCCAGGACCGCCTCCGCCCGGTACGAACGCGGCGGCATCCTGCGCGCGCGGCGCAAGCCGGATTTCCCCGACATATTCCGTCCACGGTTTCGCATTGGCGGGCGGATTGGTAAGTGAGCAACCTTCGCGGTAGGCACCGTTCGAGCCGAGCGTGTAGGCGCAGGCGCTGCCCGTGCAGTTGCACCAACCCCAGTTGTCGACGATCTGGACCTTCGGCCGGTAGACGCAGGTCGGCGTGCTGTCCAAGACGCGGTAGCACGGCGCGTTATCGGCCGCATCGCCCGCTCCCGTGCAGACAGGCATCGAGCGCAAGTCGCGAAGGGTGCAGGTGTACGTATGATCGAACTGGAAGGTTCCGGCGTTGCAAGCTCCCGGCGTGTTGCCGAAGTGGTTGCCGATATTCTTGTTGCACGTTCCCGAACCGAGACAATCGGCGTCCGTGTCGCACGTCATGCCGTTCACCGAGCACTCGCCCACCGCGTTCGCGTCGGAGATATCAGGCGAGCAGAACGGTTTCTGGTTCTTGTACCAGCCCTTTGCCGGAGGTTCTTTGGCGGTGTAATCGCCCCACAGCACCGTGCGCTGGAGAATCGGCATCGAGTTGTGCGAAGCCCACGCGTAGAACTTGGCCGTCACGTTCAACGATCCGTTAGCGCCAAGCAAGAGACCTTGCGATTTGCCGTTAACCGTGACCGCGTTCGTGCGCGCCACCTTGCAGCGCCCGCTCGAATCGCAGTTACCGGTGTCCACGGCCGCCACGATCGGCGGATACCAAACCTTCGTGTCAGGATCAACCGTTCCGGTCTCGTTGTAATACGTTTGACCTTGATCCGCCGGGTTGGCGGCGATGTTCGAACGCTGCGTGTACGTATTGCCTCCGGCCGTAAAGTTCAACTTCACGTAATCCCAGACGCCGTACACCTTGCGGAAGAGGCGGCGGAGCGAGTCGTGATCGTCTGGGTTCGCCGGAATATCGAGCGCGTAGGCGGCACCTCTGGTGAAGTCCGTCACCGTGCACTGCTCCGCATCGGTCGACAAGCGCGCGGCGACATACGTCCACGGCTTGTTCGGAGGAGGCTGTGAAATCGCGCCGATCGCGCCGTAGGGCTTGCATGCATACTCATGCTGCCACGCCTGCGCCGGAGTCGACGTATCCGTTTGTCCGCTGAATCCTCCGAACGTGCGAAGACTGTTTACGACATCCGTGAACGCGGCTGTTGCGCCGAATTCACCAGGCTGGTCGACCTGCGCGATCTGCTCGCAACCAGGCTTGAACTTGAAGCCCATGCTCTTGATACCGAAGGCACCTTCGTCGCTTGAATCGCTCGCGGCGACGCGGATCGTCTTCAGCAAACCATTCGCGTCGAAGGCGGCCGCAAGGAGAATCGAGCCTTCACCGTCGGAAGGATCGACCTTCCAACCGTTCGAATCGTTCAGATGGAAGACGCTCTTGCTGTGCGCGCCGTCGACGCCGACCACCTCAGCTTCGGAAACAGGCGCTGAGTCGATGGAGTCATTATCCTCGTTATCGATGTTGTCGTCGGTCTCATCGTTGCAGTCGCCAAGGACGTTTTGATGCGGGTTCGTGGCAACTTTCGAGAAATCGGCATCCATGCCCGTAGCGTCTGCCGGGACCAGAATCTCACCCGGCTGGAGAGGCATCCTCCAGTCATAGATATCGTCCGTGACCTGGAAGTAGATGCTATCAAGCTGCTGCTGATACAACGGAGGGCCGATGTACGGGAAATCGATATACGTCATGTCGACCGAACCCTCGTCGGCCACTTCGTAGCAGCCGAGAATGCCGACAGCCTCGTTGTTCAAGTAGTATGTCGACTTTGTCGAGACGCAGATGCGATCCAGACCTTGACTTGCATCACCACCGCAGTAGTACGCATTTGCCTCATCGCAATCAGCATCCTGCGTACAGGTAACCGCCCTGCCGCCCAATCCGACCTGCGGCACTTGCGAACCACGAGAGATACCCGGCCACTGGCACCACTGTCCAGGACCCGCTTTCTGACAGTCTGCGCCGGATGTCGCCGAAGACGAGCCATTCGTCACTTTGCCGGGTCCGAAGAACTTGTTGGTGTATTGATCGTACGGACCGACAAGGGTGTCATCAATATTATCGCGGCTGTCGAAATCTTCGGTCGTGTTGATGTCCAGATGCGTCGTCCATGCCGGCTGGTTGCCGACGCAGTAGAAGCGCCGGTCGGCCGAAGCGAAGTAGCCTGCCGTCTGGTTCTGGTTGTAGATGTCGCGCGATCCGCCGATCAAGCCGACCGGGCGCCAGGTCAAGCAGGCGTACTGGTCGGACGTGCCGTTGATCGGACGCGCCATGTCGTACTCGAGGCACTGGCCTTCATACCCGACCACGCGATCGACTTTATTGATACGGACGCACTGCGCGCCGTCATTGCATCCGCTCGCAAGCAAGCCGTAAGAACTGTCAGCCGATTTGCTGCAGCAAGAAGGATTGTTGAGGGCGCGCGGACCGGAAGCGAGCGGATCGCATTCATAACCGGCAAAGGCGCCGCCCGTGCAGTATCCCCCCGGGATATCCGAGCTTCCGGCCGGGAAATACTTTTTGTCGGAACCGTAATTCGCGATCAAATAATTGCACTCGCAGCTCGATACTTCGACGCCGTTCACCAAGCGGCGCTGGCAGATGTTCGCGCCGGCGAAGCTCGGGCTCGGGCTGATCAAGACAGGGTTGCCGTTATTCAATTCGGCGGCTTCGTAATCCCAACCGTTCGGATCGGCGACTTTTGACGGGAACGGCGCGTTCTCTTGCGGGTAGGCGCGGCACGAAGCTCCCGGGTAGCCGGAAACGATCTGCGGCTGATTCAGCTGCGTCTCAGACGTTATGAGGCGGCCGCCATCGATCGGATGCACGCAAAGCCGCTTGCCGGAAGGACCCAGACAGGTACCTTGGTCGTTCGCCGGACCGCAGAACGAACCATACGATCCGTTGCACGTACCTCCGACGTACACAAGGCGGAGATCGGGCTTGGTTGCGCTCGTACCGACGTTGACCGTCACCAATTCATCAACCGAGTAGCGATTCGGAATCGCGAGTCCGGAATAATCCATTCCTTTCGAACCGATCGTGCGGGCCGAATAGATATCGGGCGTGAGCGTCGTGCCGGAATAGCTGCTTTCGACGTATCGGACGCAGCGAGTCGTGTTCCCCACGCGCTCGAACTCGGCGCACAAGCTGTAGGATGTGCAGACGTTTTGATATTGACCGGTCGTGGCATTGAAAACCGTCTCGCTCGAACGGCAATCGAGCCATTCGCCGCACTGACGATCTCTCTGCACGCGAAGAATGATGTTGGAATCACTCAGAGCGCCGCCCGCCTGCGGAGCGACAAGAGCGCCGCGCTGGGCGTCGGAGAGCGCATACGTCGCCGTGGCGCTGTAGGTTTTTGTCAGATTATCCGTCTGCCAGAAGAGCACGCAGGCGGACGCAGAATTCGCTCCCGACGGAGACTCGTTGAGGCTGACGCGGTTCTGACAGGTTTTGGTGTCGAGGCGATCGTTCAAAATCGCGTAGTACGGCGTTCCGTTCGGGAAAGCGGAAGATGTCGCGACCGGATCGACGAACTCTTTACACATGTCATATTGCGCCGAGCAGGTACCTGCCCAGCCGTCGTACGCGGCGTCGGAGTTCTTCCAAATACCATAGCGGTCGCCGGCTTCAAGGTACGAAGGATCGCACGGATCGCTCGTCCCCTTCTTGAACCAACCGCGGCTGCCGGCAATGGCACCGTCGCGGAATTCGCAGACGCGCGCTTCGGGATCTTTGAAGAAGATCGGCGCGGAGTCGGATTTTCTCGTGTAGGCCTGGCAATATTGTTCCGGCGCATTGCACAGCGTGCGTCCGTAATCGGACGGCACATTGCGAAGATACACGGTCTTCCAGGTATCCACTGCGTCGCGTGCGCTATTCATCTTTCTATCGCCCATCGCCGTGCAACCGATCGCGTCGGCATCGCAGCGGTAGCGAATATCGTTCACCAAATATTCGACTCCATCGGCGGACACGCGAACCGTGTCGCCTGCGGAGCTGACGCGAGAAGCCGGAACTTCATCGTTGACATCATAGCGGCAGCTCGTCTCTCCTCTCGTCACCTGGCAAACCGTTTCGCCGCTCACCGCGCACGGACACGTCAAACCGGATCCAGGCACGCAGGAAGCCGCGATCGTACAGACGGCGCGGAACGTCTGCGCGAACGGCGACGCGGAGTTCCGCGTGTCGTAGAGCGCCTCGCAACCGACAGCCTCTGGACGGCACAGCTTTTCAAACGACTTGAACGTGGACTGTGTGCTGTTCTTGTCGCGATAGGCGCGGCAGCCGAGCATGTACTGCGGAGAAGAAGCGCCGGACGGAGTCTGATCGCAGACAAGCGGCGTCTCCCACGACTCTTCGATCAAGTACACGTCGTCCGTGATTTCGCGGAGTTCGATGTTATCGAGGAAGAAGAGAGGCGCTCCTCCGCCAAGACGTTCGAAGATCAAGCGCTCTGTCGCTTCCGGCGAGCGCAGGGCCTCAACAGGACCGATTTGATACGGCCGCCATTCGGTCGTCAGGCTGACAGGAGACTCGGTCGATGTCGTGCGGTTGAACGTGAAGCTGGCGTCTCCAGCCTGGCTCAAGCGCGCCGTCAAATCGCCGGTGCCTTTGGCCCAGAAGGTGAGCAGGTAGGATTTTCCTTTGCGGATTTGTCCGGAGACATTGCTGACGACATCGCTGCGCGTCACTTTCAAGGAGTGTCCTCCCGCCGAAACGGCTTCGTTGCTGTTCGAAACATCCGACGTACCCGGTCCGGAGGGCGCGGTCCAGCCTTCGGTCGTGCCGTCCTCGAAACCATTCGTGACAATCACGCGCACATTGCGCGAAGCGTTACCGGAATAGGCGCGGCAATCTTTAGCCGTCGCAGCGCACGAGGCACTTTCTGGCGCATACGCCAAGTACCGGCACTCGTTGTTCTGCCATCGGCCGCCGTGGTCGCGGCATTCAGTTTCCGTGCTCTTCGTGATGCGATATTCGCGGCAAGCGTCGGTCGAAAGGATCGTCTTCGTGTACAAACGATAGTGAATGTTGCCGTCGACATCGTAGAATTCGCGGCAGTCCGGATTATACGAAACGTCCGTTCTGGTGCATGAAGCCGCCAAAACACTCGCAGCGTCATCTGCGCAACGCGGCTGACCCGCCGCATCATAAGAGAGCTTCGTGCAAGGCGCGGTGCCGCCCGTCGGGTCGGAATCACCCACGGCAGAAGCGATGTTACTGCGGCGCAACGACCACGAACGGAGCTGGTAGCCGCGCACATCGTTGCCTTCCCATGTGTAGTACGTTCCCGTCTGATCGTCCGGCTTGGTGCAGAAACGGAGATACGTAAAGTATTCGCGCGACTCCCCTCCCTGCGCGAGCTTTTCAATATTGGTGAATTCGGTGCAACCCGCTTCGCTCGCCGTGCACGCCGACGCGCTCGCCGGAATCAGGAAGAGCGGGAAGCGCGAGCCGTTGAACTGCGTCGGTTCCTGGCGGAACGTATCGTAACCGGCGCAGGCGGCTGGGCATGCGTCGTTCGACGTCGTCACGGCCGTGATCGCCGTTCCGCCCGCAACCGGACTGTACGAATTGCATCCTACTTCGTCGCGGCGGCACGCGGGCGCGTATTTATCGCACTCGGCGGAGCGGTCCGTTCCGGAACAATCCAATCCAATCGGAGCTTTCTTCAAATTCACCCGCTGCGCCGAGCTGGCGTAGCCGTCATGATAGCCGGTCGCACCAACGGAAAGCTCAAGCTGTACGGCATCAGCCAGAACTTCTTCGGAAGCGGAGTTGGAAGTGAGGATGATACGGACGAATCCGACATCGGTCGGCGTCGTGAATGAACAGACCGAGCTGCGGAACTCCGCACCGACAGCCAAGTTCAATCGCATCGACGAACCGGAGAGACTGCAGCCATCGACCGTCACCGGAGAAATCGGTTGCGGGGTCGGACTCGTGTCATAAAGCTGAAGCGTTGCCAGCGAGACGGGGGCGGTACCGGTGTCGGCGTAGCGCGTTGCAACCGAGAAGCTGTAGACCGCGTCCGAAAGGACGCCATACACATCTTGACTCACGGGCGTCGGCGACAACGTGACCGAGGAAGCGCCTTGCGAACCGGAGAAATCGCCTTGGTTATAGGCGGCAGGATCCATGGCCCAGAACTTGGCCCTGTTCGTCGTGGTATTCGCTTCTTCGAAACCGGAGTTGCGCACCAAGTTCAAAGTCCCGGTCGAAACACGGACGAATTCGGTACAACCTGCGTCGCCGGAAGCGCACGTCGCCGCCTGGCTGTTCAAGAAGATGCCGTCATACGGCGAAGTCGAGAATCCTTCGCCAAAGACGCCGAGCGCGTCGAACCAGGTACGGTTTCCGGCTGCCGGGGCGCTCGAGCTGATTTCCAAAAGTGCCGAGTTGGTGTCAGCAGGCGTCGTTACGGTGCAGGATCCGTTCTGATATCCGAGGGCTGTCGCAGCAATGTTGAAGGAGACGGAGCGTCCGGAGTTTTCCGCTTCGCACGTCGTCGCGAACGTCGAAGCGCCGACCGGCGAGCCGTCGGCTCGGAAGAACGTAAGACGGACCGTACCGACGGCAGACGTTCCTTCAAGCTCCTGGATCGCGCCGGCAGAAAGTGCATAGCTCTTACCCGGCATCAAGGAAGGAATCCGCACGCTCGCGCCATTACCAGCAAGCACGCCGACCGCGTTCACACCATGCGAAGACAACGTGCCGGAACGGTGCAAGCGAGCGCCTGCAGAAAGCGTCCAATCGCGCGGCTGACCCGCAAGCACGTCTTCAAAGCTTCCGTTCGGCACCGAATTCGAAGAGAGGCTGTACTGGCGGCAACCGGCGTTTTGCAAGTTGCACGGACCGGCATCAAGCGTGTTCGCAAGGAACGCAAATGACGCGCCATCAGCGCGGTTGTAGACGGTGCAGCTCGAGAACTGCGCAGGGCAGGCGTCGGCATCAAGCTTCCAAACGCTCTTTTCGCGAACGCAGTAGCCGTAGCCGCCGACGCAATTCCCTGAAGCGTCCTGCGCAATGCAGGAAGCGGTGTCGACACAAGACTCCACGCGCGCCGATGATTGCGGAGAGATGAGCGACGGTCCGGGCGCTTGTTGGCGGCAGATGGCGGACGGGTACTTCAACACCCACTCCGGATCGACCATGTGGCACCACGGGTGCAGAGGATCGGGCAACCGCGTCTCGTCGACGTTGCCGGAAGGATCGCGAGGGCAATCTTCAAAACGATCCATCGCCTCGCCGAGCGTGACGGGGCGGTTCACATCGTTGAACGGAGAATTCGCCGCCATTTCCCAGCCGATCGGCAACACGCGCGCCAAACGCAACTTTACGAGGTTGGAGTAGCAGAAGGCTTCGCCATAGCAGCTCTTCTCAAGATTCTTGCGGTGCGAAAGCGGCAGCAGCTGCCAGCTGCGGTTGATGAATCCTTGTTGAACGGCCTGGCGCACCGTCATCGCCTGCCCTTGATCGGCGCGATTGATGGCGTTGTAGAACTGCGTATCGATCACGCAATGGTTGGCGGTGCTGCCGCTTGTCGGGCACGTCGCGAAATCGGTCAGTTCGTTGTAGTTCGTGACCGACAAGATTTTCGGCGTCAGGAGCGAGGCATTGGCGAGCTCCGCAGCGGCGCGACCGCCCGTGCTCGGCGACGCGCCGAAGTTCAATGCTGTGTCCCCACCTCCACCACCCGTCAGGTCGCTGACCGAAATCAAGCCTTGCGTGAAGACTTTCTTAAGAAGCTGCTCCGAGAGTGCGCCAGCAAACGTTTGGAGTGCCGCAGGAAGGATGCCGAACGCAGCATTATTGAAGGCGCTGCCGGTAATCGCCACAGTACGATCTCCTTGCTTCCACCCCTGCTCCAGAGAGATGTCGAGCTGCTTTTCGATCGTCGAGGCGGGGGTTTTGACGTCGCGGGAAATAAAGTCGCGCACCGGCTTGAAACCCTTGTTCGCCAAATAATCTCCGTACGACTCAAGATTCTTCTCAGCAATCTGCTGCAACGCGACGTTATTGAGCTCGATCGCTGCCGAAAGAGAGCTCTCGCCAGGAGTGAACATGACGCCCACCTGATCCAAAACCTGGGAGGAGTCCTGGTTTACGAAAGAATCCCAGCTGCTTGCAATACTGTCCCAAGAACATTTAGGCGTCGGAGGCGTCGGTCCACCCGTACCGAGAATACCCGGCAGGCCGTTCAAGAATCCGATTTTGAAATTCAATGCGAGCTGCGGCGTCTTCGGGACGCAGAGGTTCACGCCGTATTTTCCAAAACTGGCCGGGTCCGTCGTGAGCGTGCCAAGAACTTCGCCCGCCGCGTCAGCGGCCGTATTCTGAAGGTAATTACCAAGACCTTCCGTCGTGAAAAACGGCTTTTGACCACTGCCGCCAGAAGCGAGGTAGACCGCGGCATCGTACGCCACCTTTTGCGCGAAATAGTTGGCGCCATTCAAAAGCGCGAGCGCGGCCGTGTTTGTGAGGGAGATTTTCAAAACTTGCCAAGCAGACTGTTTGACGGTATCCGTCGTTTGCACCGCTCCTTGGGCGGTTTGCGCCGTCAAATTCGCGTTCGCGACGGCTCCCTGCGCGTTTGCGGCAGGGTCAACCACGACCTGGGGGACAACACCGACCTGTGCCGACGCCGGTTTGGCAACAACAAAGAACGCAATCAACGCGGCGGCCAGGAGCTTAGTTGGAATTCTTGTCGGCATTGGCTTGGACTTCCTGAAGCGATTGCTGATAGAGCGTAAGCAGCGTCGCATCGTCGATACCTGAGAGATCGCTTTCTTTCACGCCGTTTTGCACGAGGAGGGCGCGAATCTGCGTGGGAGTCGGATTTAAGAGCTGTCTCATCGCATCTTCCTCGATTTGAGCGGTTCCACTGGCCGACACGGACGCAGGCGACTGTGCCGCAGCCAAACCGGACTCGATACAGCTTTTCCCTTTGGGGCAATTCGGATCCTCCCCCGCTTTCAACTCCTCAGCATCCTTTGTTCCATCGGAATCGGAGTCATCGAGATACGGACTCGTTTTGTAGACGTACGTTTCTTCGAAATCGTTCAGCGTGTCGTTGTCTGTGTCCTTGGTTTTCATCGTTTCGATCCGCTCCTGCTCGACTTGGTCCGGCGTTTTGAACGTTCCAGCCTGACTTGCGAATGCGGAGCGGAAAGATGCGCGCCATTGATAGGCTCCTAAACCGAGACCAATCAAACCCATAATCAAAACCACCCACGCCCCAGCGCGGTGCTCTCCAGGCCTCTCGTCCGTGATCGGCAGATCAGCGGGCATGGCCTCATGATATCACATCTTTTGTGCGAGTGTTATCCACTTTTCAAGCGAAAGTTCTTCCGGACGCGCTTCGGGAGAAATACCGGATGCTTCAAGCAGCCGTGCGGCCTCATCGCCGAGCAAGGAACGAAGCGTATTCTTGAGTTGGCGGCGTTTTTCGGAGAAACCAAGGGCAATAAGTTTGAAAAAGTCCCCTTCTTGCCGGCCGGAGAGAGCTACCGAGGGGCGGATATCGAACCGCACAACGCAAGATTGCACCTTCGGCGGCGGCGAAAAAGCTCCAGCAGGCACGGTGAAGAGGATGTTCGGCACGGAATAATATCCACAGAACAGCGCCAGCCGATTCATATGTCCAGGTTTGGCCGTAATGCGCTCCCCCACCTCTTTCTGAAGCATGAGCGTGACGGAGGTTGGCCCTTTGCCCGTCCTGGAACGCATCGGCAAAAACGTTTCGAGCGTCTTGGACGTAATTTCGTACGGAAGATTGGCGACGAGTTTCCAATCGGCACCGAGCGAGGCCTCGAGCGAAGCCTCATCGAGATCCAGCGCATTCGTGCGGAGCAATTCGACGTTCGCGGGAAGACCCTCTTCTTCCAACAGCGCATGAAGTCGGCGGTCGATCTCAAGCGTCAGGACTTTTTTTGCCGAAGCGGCGAGTGCGCGCGTTAAGATGCCGCGACCGGGACCAATCTCAAGAACGGCGTCGTCTTTCGAAACGGACGCGCCCGCAACGATCTTCGCGATGATCGTCTTGTCGGTCAGGAAATGTTGTCCGTAGCGGCGGATGGGCATAATACTGCGTCATTCTGAGCGCAGCGAAGAATCGCTCTCCGGAAAGGGATCCTTCGCTGCGTTCAGGATGACATGTTAGAGACGCTTCATGAGCGCGCGGTGCAAGTCGTCTTCGGAAATGGGACCTTCGCGCAGGATCGCGACAACACCGCCTTGCGCGCGGACGATCGTAGAGGGAGGAGTGAGCTTCAAAACGCCGGTGTCGAGAATCATGTCCGGCAAGGCGCCGAGATCATGCAGCACGGAAGAAACGTTATAGCGCGTTTTGGCCCCGGAAAGATTGGCCGAAGTCGAAACGACAGGCCGGCCGAGTCCGGCGGAAAGCGCGCGCGCCCAAGGGGCGGAACTCACCCGCACGGCAACCTCACCTGTCCCTTTGGTACCAGGTACCAGCGGCGCGACGAGTGTGAGCGGACCGGGCCAGAAGGCGTCTGCCAGCATCGAAGCGTAGCGATCGAGCACTGCGTACTGGCGAGCCATCGTTGGAGACGCCGCAATGAGCGGGAGCGGTTTTCTCGCGTCGCGTTTCTTGATTGCAAAAATTTTTTTGATCGCCGCCGCGTTTTTCGCATCGCACCCGAGCGCGTACGCCGTTTCGGTCGGGTAGACGAGGACACCTCCGCGCCTCAAAACAGCAACGGCTGTTTCAAGCGCCTTGGGATCGATTTTTTTGGAATCAATTCTGGTAAGAAGCATGTCAGCGTGTCTTGAACCAGGCGACGGTTTTCTGAATCCCCGCATGCACGGCGGTTTCCGCTTGCCATTTCAGTTTTTTCTTTGCCAGTTTCGGATTCAAACAGCTGCGACGTACGTCTCCGGCAGGGACAGGACCGCGATCGAACGCGCCTTTCCATTTGTATTCCTTGGTGATCAAAGCAGCGACCGCTTTCACGCTCGTTTCTTTGCCTGTTGAAATATGGAAGGCGCCTGACTCTTTGGCATGCATCGCCTTCATGTTGGCGCTGACGACATCGTCGACAAAGATAAAATCGCGCGTCTGCTTGCCGTCGCCAAAAATCTTCGGTGTTTTTCCTTCGTTCAACAACTTGCAGAAGATGCCGATCACGCCGCCCTCCCCTTTTTGGTCTTGGCGCGGGCCGTAGACGTTGGCGTAGCGGAGCGCGACGTAGTCCAAGCCGTACTGGTGTTTCGCGGTTTCCAAATAATACTCGAAGGCGAGCTTGGCGACGCCGTAGGGCGTGCGCGGAGACGGCGCTTCCGATTCCGAGGTCGGAAATTTCTTCGTGCCGTGATAAATGGCGCCTCCGGACGACGAAAAGACGAGCTTCCGCACGCCATGACGCACGCATTGCTTCAGCACGCGGAGCGATCCGTGGATGTTTACCTCGGCGTCGTGAACCGGATCGTCCACCGATACGCGCGCGTCGATATGCGCTGCGAGATGAAAAACGACACTCGGCTTTTCGGCAGCAAACACAACCTCGAGTTTCGGATCGGTGATGCTAATCTTGTAGAAATGCGCGTCGGGGTGCAGGTATTCGCGGCGACCGTTCGTCAGATCGTCGACGACCGCAACCGTAAAACCCTCGGCAATGAGGCGATCGACGAGATGCGAGCCGATGAAGCCCGCTCCGCCTGTCACGAGCGCCGTCTTATTCTTCGTCGTCGTCTTCTTGGGCATGGGATTTGAGATAGGCTTCGGGATCTTTCATCCATTTGAGATACGCCTCGATGAACTCGTCGATACCGCCGTTCAGGACGCCGTCGGTGTCGCTCGTCCTATGTTTGGTGCGATGATCCTTGACCATGCGGTACGGCTGGAGGACGTACGATCGGATTTGGTTTCCCCATTCGGCGCTGTGGTATTCGCCGCGAATGCCTTGCATTTCCTTTTGATGCTTTTCTTCCTCGATGGCGGCGAGCTTGGCCCTCAGCATCTTCATGGCGTTTTCGCGGTTCTGCTGCTGCGAGCGCTCGTTCTGGCACGTCGTCATGATACCAGTCGGCAAGTGCACGATACGCACGGCCGAGTAGGTCGTCTGCACGCCTTGTCCGCCATGGCCTCCCGAAAGGAACGTATCGATGCGCAAGTCCTTGGGATCGATCTTGATGTCCGACGCGTCGCCGATATCGGGCATGACTTCGATCATCGCGAACGACGTATGGCGCGCCTTGGCCGCATCGTACGGAGAGATGCGCACGAGACGATGCACGCCATGCTCGCTTCTCAAGAAGCCGTAGGCGTGACGTCCGATAACCTCGATCGTCGCGCTTTTGAGCCCCGCTTCCTGTCCCTTGCTTTCGTTCAGCATCCGCACCGTCCAACCTTTCTTTTCGCAAAAACGCGTAATCATGCGAAACAGCATCTCGGCCCAGTCTTGTGCCTCGGTGCCGCCGGAGCCGGCATGGAACGTCAAAATGGCGTTCATGGCGTCATAGCGACCGCTGAAGAGCACCAAAAACTCGAGCTCCGAAAATTGTTTCTCGAGCGCGTTCATCTGCTTTTCGATTTCGGGGCGAAACTCCGCTTCCTCTTCCGGCTTCATGCCGGAAGCGAGCTCTTTCAAATCCGCCGCTTCTTTCTCGATCACGTCCCAGGTTTCGAGTTCGCGCCTAATTTCGCTGACTTGCTGCGCGATGACTTTGGCCCGGTCCGGCGCATTCCAAAATGCCGGATCGAGCATCTGTTCTTCGTATTTCTTCAATTCTTCCCGCGTGGCAGCATCGTCAAAGTAACCTCCGTGTGGAGGAGATGCGCTCAGAAAGCGCGCCGACTCGTTCAAGAATATCCTTCATATCGTTTCGACGTTGATATGCCTTACTTACAGCTTGATCTGTGTAGCGTATTTTCCCAGGATCGGCAACTCCCACATTTCGCCATTCAGGGTTTTCACGATCGCCAAGATATTGACGATGAGAAGCGAGAGCCAAGCGGCCCAGCCGATGAACGGGATCCAGGCAAAGAACGAAACGACGACCCAAGTGACGAACAGCGCAATTCCCTGCTTGGCGTGAAACTGGCAAAAGGCGCTGTCCTTTTTCGCCATCGGCACGATGAACAAAAGCAGCACGTATGAAAGTGCGGCGGTCGTGCGATGGTTCTTGGCGTCCTGATCCATATGGGATCAGTCTACCATTTTTTAGCCTTTCTTTCAAGACCCGTCACTCGCGAGTGACGGGTCAAGGGCCGGACGTGAAACGAAAACTGGTCAGCATGGCATCAAGCATCGCTTGAAGCGCCGAGCGATTGGCATCGGAGAAGCGCATGACGGCGCCCGGTTCATAGACTTCAAACACAGTCGTGGCGACGCGCGTCGAAAGTTCGAAACACGAACCGTCTCGGAACACGCGGTAATTTTCACCTTCGAGTCGGTGGCTCGCGGCTGCGTCGCCGAAAGAAAACTTCTTATAGGACGTTCCACGAATCGTCGCGTCGCCATCGGCGACTTCCCCACCTTGCGGGGCTTCGCATGACGCGCTCTTCTTCAAATCGGTACGGAGATGGACGGCAAAAGCCGCGCTGCCAAAATTCGTGCCGGCATATGCATCCTTTGCGACCGGAAAACAGACGACGGCAAGCTCAGGATCGCAGACGGGAATATACCCCGAGAGCCGCATCTCTTCGGTGTCTTCCGTGTACAAGATCGTGTCCGGATACTCGACGGAAAAACCGAGTTCCGTATGCGTGTAGGTTTTGAGGCTCAATGCGGGTTCCTTCTGCGGCTCCGAAACGCTCGGCAGTGCCGTGGCCGGCACAGGATCCGCTTGCGGCACGTTCGAAACGAACAAGACGAGCGCTGCAATCACCGTCGCGGCGAACAAGCCGGAGATCACCAAGATTTGTGCACCGTTGCGCATAAGGATTCTTCCTCATCAGTATACCGCACTCTTGACGGAATGGCATTTTTCCGCTACGTTCCATGCGGATCCTTTTAGAGGAGGAGCGCGCATGAAGATCATCACATCCGGCAAGCACCACTCGGACTGGCAGGCGACCGTCGTTTGCGACCAAGATGGAGGCTGCGAAGCGGTTCTGGAAGTCATGAAGGACGATGTCTTCACCGACTCGTTCCACAACAACGACACCGGCACGACCACCACCCAAGCCTGTTGCTTCTGCCTCAGCTGCGGCAACACCCTGTGGCTGGGCGATCCGCGCGCCTTCGGCAAACTGCCGAACCGCAAGAACTGGGTCCATGCCCACCCCGTCGAAACTTCACAAGCGGCTGCCGCCTCGCACCAGCGCGACAAGGCGCTCGGCATCCAACGCGGATACATGATCGGCTGACCGGACGGAGACACCGCCGGTCTTTTTTTGTCCGAACGAAAAACCGGCCACGTGGCCGGTTCATACCGTTAACGAAATGCCTTTTCGACCTGCTTCTTCGTGAGAAAGAGGAGCGAAAGTCGCGGATCGCAGTAGTGCCTCCCCTTTCGCACCTTACCGGCATGCATCTCCAGCACGAGCACGAGGGGCGTGCGATATACTTTTTTCGTTTTCGGGTCGGGATAGCTTTCGACAAGTTCGACCATTACGAGATTCTTACCTTCCGCGATGTGTTTGATGTCGTAGGTTCTCCCTTTGATCACGTACGCATCCTTCAACTCCCCGCGGAGGTCGGGGCTCGTGCGCGGAAACAGTTTTCCGTCGTAGCCTTTGTACACCCACGTGTTCGTATATCCCTTCGCCAATTTCTTCAAAGCAGCATTCACATCACCCCGCACTTCGTCTTCCAGGATTGCGAGAACCGTGCGCAGATTCTTACTTACGGGTTTCCGTAGTTTCAGCATAGGAAACCAGTATAGCAAAAACCGGCCACGAGGCCGGTTTTTTTCTCCCACTCCACCCCGAGAGCCTCGGACACGCGTTTGCGCAGCGAGGACTGTCTGAGGCAGGCGAGCAACCCTGCGAGCCGGTTCCCCCGACGTACGTCGGGGGAAGCCGAGTTCCGCAGCAAGCAAAGGCGTGTCCGAGGCTCAGTAATCCATTCCCCCGCCCATGCCTCCCATACCACCGCCCATCGGAGCGGCTTCTTTCTTTTCCGGGAGTTCAGCGACGACAGCTTCGGTCGTGAGGAACATGACGGCGACCGAGACGGCGTTCTGAAGGGCGTTGCGCGTGACTTTGACCGGGTCGACGATGCCTGCGGCGAGCATGTCGTCGACGAGTGTTTCACTCTTAGCATCGTAACCGGCGCGCTTCGACGTTTTCATCTTGGCGGCGACGGAGGTGACGATGTCGAGACCGTTCTTACCGGCGTTCTTCGTGATCTGAAGCATCGGGCTTTCGAGCACCAAGGCAACGATTTCGCGGCCGACATGCTTGGAAGCGGCGACGGCGGATTCGTCAGCGACTTTATTTTCGCCCAGTTCGACTTTGGCGCGCAGAAGTGCCGAGCCGCCGCCGGCGACGATACCGGCTTCAAGCGCGGCTTTGGTGGCGTTGACCGCGTCTTCGATCAGGAATTTCTTTTCCTTCATTTCCGCTTCGGTCGAAGCGCCGACTTTGATGACGGCGACGCCGCCCGTGAGCTTGGCCAGGCGTTCCTGAAGTTTTTCCTTGTCGAAATCGTTGGAGGCGTTGGCGAGTTCGTTCTTGATCTCGGCAATGCGCTTCTGGATGTCCTGTTCGTTGCCTTTGCCGCCGACGATCGTGGTTTTATCTTTCGTCGCGGTGACGCGGGAAGCGCGGCCGAGATCGGAAAGCTCGACGGTTTCGAGCTTGAGTCCGATTTCGTCCATGATGACTCGCCCGCCCGTAAGCGTAGCGATATCCTTCAACATTTCCTTGCGGCGATCGCCGAAGCCCGGGGCTTTGACGGCCAACACATTGAAGGCACCACGCAGTTTGTTCACGACGAGCGTCGTGAGCGCCTCGCCATCGACGTCTTCGGCGATGATGACGACTTCCTTGCGGCCGGTCGCGGCCACTTTTTCCAAAATCGGCAGGAGCTCCTGGATCGAGGACAGTTTCTTGTCGGTGATCAGGATGTGCGCGTCGTTATAGGAGGCTTCCATGCGCTCGGCGTTCGTGACCATGTAAGCCGAAACGTAGCCGCGATCGAACTGCATGCCTTCGACATGCTCGGTTTCGATCGAGACACCTTGCGATTCTTCGACCGTGACGACGCCGTCCTTGCCGACTTTCATCATCAAATCGGCCAGCAAGTTGCCGACTTCCTCGTTGTTGTTGGCGGAGATGGTGGCGACCTGCGCGATACGGTCGCGGTTGCCGGCGATCTGCTCGGCCTGGGCGTCGAGGTTCTTCGAAACCTCTTCGACGTATTCCTGCATGCCGGAGCGCATGGCATGAACGTCGACTTCAAAGCGCGAATTCTTGATCTTCTCGAAGCCGAGATTGATCAAGTCCTGCGCCAAGAGTGTGGCGGTCGTAGTGCCGTCGCCGACAGAGTCGTTGGTTTTGGAGGCCGCCTCGCGGACGAGTTCGGCGCCCATCTGTTCCGTCTTATCGGCGAGATCGATCTCCTTCGCGACAGTGACACCATCTTTCGTGACGATCGGCGCACCATAGCCGCGAGCGATCACGACGTTCTTGCCTTTCGGTCCGAGCGTCGCTTTGACCGCGTCCGCGAGCTTGTCGACGCCTGCTTTGAGTTTGAGGCGCGCTTCGTCGCCGTAGAAAATTTGCTTGGCCATAGTTATTCAATGACAGCCATAATGTCGGATTCCGCGACCATGAGGTATTCGACGTTGTCGATCTTCACTTCGTCTGGCGAGTATTTCTTGAAGACGATCTTATCGCCGACTTTGACGCCCATGGGCGCAAAGGCGCCGTTCTCGAGCATTTTACCGGGGCCGATGGCGATCACTTCGCCGCGCTCCGGACGGTCTTTATCGACGGTTTCGGGAAGGATGATGCCGGACTTGGTCACCTCGTCTTGCGTGAGAGGCTTGACCACGACGCGGTCACCGAGAGGACGGAGATGCATACCGTAGGTGCGTGAAGAATTATCGTGAGTGTTGATGTTAGCACTCAAATCAGAGGAGTGCTAGCCGCAGTGTAAACAAGGCCGTTTTTACTGTCAAACCCTGTGACCCAAGATTGACATACCACCTTTGCCATGCTACGGTTTTGCCGGTCAAACAAGGAGTTCCGCATGTCCCTTGCCATCGGCATCCTGTTCCTGATCCTGGCGTCGGCGTTTGCAGCGCAGGCGTACATCTTCCTCACAGAGCGTCGAGCGATCATCAACTTGTTCCTTGGGTCGTTCGCGATAACGGTTCTCGTAGTGATCGGCGCTCTCGAGGCACAACACCCACATCTCGGTAGTGAGAGTGCATTCGTACACTGGATCATCATACTCATCTCGTTTCTCCTCGAGATCCTCATAGGCGTCATCGCCTTCATAGCCGAGCGCGATAACGACAACCCCGATCCGGCCGTGATCCTCAGTTCGATCTTCCCTTCTCTTGGAGCAATAAACGCATTGATCATCGGCGTCTCTACCATCACGTTCGCGTAACCCGCGACGTTTTTCTTTTATTTGACACTCAGACGGGTACACCATATGCTCTAGCCAGTTCTTCCAAGGAGAAAGGCCATGACCGTTGCCGTTGGGATCTTGTTGTTCTTCTGCGCCATGCTCTGCCTCTTGCAGGCAATGCGTCTGGACGGCAAGTCTGGAATGCTTACGCTCATCGTGAGCGCCGTTATCCACATCGCAGCAGGCGTTTTTGGCATCGTGAGCGACAGCCGTGTCATTCAGATCAGCATCGGCGTACTGCTCGCCATCTGGACTGTTGTTGCGCTCTGGCTTCTGATCGCAGCCGCGAGCATCGAGGGTCTTCGTGGGCTCGGTGCCCTGGTCACGCTCGCCGCCCTGCTCTTCTTCGCCTGGGTGACCACCTTCATGGTGCTCCAGTTCGCTATCGTCGTGTGATCCACGGCGTTTTTCTTTTCAAAGAAAAAATAAAAAACACGCCGGTGAGAACGGCGTGATCAGGCGACTTTCGTTTCTTGAGCTATAGGCACGACGCGGTATGCTCCGAGCCAATTCACTTCGAGGCGGATACGTGCGGGCAGCGGACCGTCGTAGCCGACGTCTCTGCGCCCGACAACGAACGTCCCGTCGTCGAAGTGAAAATCGGTGTCCAGCTCATCGCGATGAAGTTCGTCGTACGTGTGCGGACACACGCCAACGGTGCGGACCCAGCCATGGCGGGTGATGCGAAGGCATCTCCCCTCTTTGACGAGGCTCCAGCGAGCGCGACCAATGAACACATACAGAACTGTACACAGGACGAACGCGGCGGTCGTGCCGAGCGCCAATACTTGCTCGCGCATCGCCTACCACACGATGCGGCTGAGGCGGATCAGGCGCGGCTCGCACGACGGCTCGTTGTTCCACACGATGTGCATGGAACCGGGCGGGCAGTAGTCGAAAGGCGCATAGCCGAGACCGTAGCCGCCTGGGACGACCTTGATCGTCTCGGGCGGCCCCAGGCGATCGAAGCTGTCGTCGTACGGACGGCAGACGAGCGACTCGTTGCCGTCGTAGGCATCGACGACGTACCCGGACAACGCGGGCTGCGACACCGTGATGCGAACATCGACGGATGGCGCCGTACCCGGGATGGACATGAGCATGGCGCCGAACACGACGCCGAAGAAGAAGATCGCTGTCACGAGCACGGTGCGGATCGGAGCGAACTTGCGGACGACGGGCTGGAGCGATGGCTTGAACACGCGAGCCTCCTTGGTTTCCGGGCAAAAGCGCCGCGGATGTCCTATCGTAGACGCAAAAAACCTGAGCGTCAACTCACCTCTTCCTCCCCTGCCTTGAGAAAAAAGCCGAAGCAAGCACCGGTCAACATCGTGCCGGCGAAAATGTCGTAGGGATAATGGTCGAAACAACTCACTAGCAGGATAACCAACGGCAGTGTCGCAGTGACGGCGACGAGCGCCGACGGCGTTCGGCGCAAGAGCCACAGCGCGGCGTACCACCACGCAAAGACGAAACCGAGCAGGATCGCAAGACCGAAGAATCCAAGCTCCGCTCCGAGCAAGAGTGGAACGAAATGCGGAGGCTGCATCGCGTAGACATCCTCGGGAACACCGAGAGAGAGAAACGCGGTCGGCAGATAATTGCCGACACCGACGCCGGTGGCGAAATACCGAAGGAGCATTTCCGTGCCGCCCGTGGCCGCAACCGCGCGTTCGGCAACGGAACGCGCCTCCAGGCGGCCGTCGAACGAAAGGCGCGTCGAGAGCATCGGCCAGGCGAAGAACGCGACAACAACGGCCCCGCCCAACGTGGCAAGCAACGCCGGAGCGACATGACGTCTCGCTTCCGCGGTGCCCGTCGCACGGGGAAACAAAAGCGCCGTCGCGAACGCGCAGGCGGCCGCAAGCCAGGCGGAACGCGAAAAGGAAGCGGCGAGGCCAGCTCCCAAAAGAAGCGCTGAAACAAAGAGCGGCGCGCGGAAGCGGCGCGCGTGCATCGAAAGCGCCGAAACGGCGATCAAGCCAGCCGCCGCATAGCCGCCAAGAACGTTCGGGTGCGGCAGTGTCCCATAGGCGCGCAGGAACCGGCCAGAGGCGTTCTCGATAACGGCTACGCCGGCTTCTCCGGCAGGATGTGCAGAAACGCCGAGCCACGCCGAAGCAAAAGATGTTTGCGTAAAAAATTGCCAAAGCCCGACTGCCGCGGACACGGTGGCGCCAAAAACAAACGCGCGCAAGGCGGAAACCAACGGCATTTTTGAAACCCAGAGCAGATAAGCAAGCGCATACCCTTCGCAAAGCCGGATCAAGGAAAACAAAGCCCCCGTCGTGTCGTACGCCCAGAAGACCGAGATGAACGCGTACACCGGAATGAGCGCGGCGAGTTCAAGCCACATCGGCGCACCCCTCTTGCGCGGCTCGCATGACACCGCGACATCCAAGAGGTGGCATGTTATTGCGGCAAGCAATAGCACATCGAGCACAAAGAGCGCGGCCGTCCCTTGTTCCCACGGCACACCAAAAAGCGCGGCCGCTTCCTTGATGTAGCGTGCCTGCCACGGAAGGAGCGCAAGCAGGAGGAGAAGAAGGCGATCACGCCAGAGTGCGAAGGACATGGGCGTATTTTTCGCGATACGTATCCCTGATTTCAGCGCGGCGGTCGTGATCGTGAAACTTGAGCACCTCGTCGGACAGCACGACGCTTGAGGTTGGACTCGCAGCCTTGGCGCGCAGACCCGGCGGAAGCCATGCGAGCTGCCGGCGTTTCGCCCACCGTTCAAGACGGTCTCCGAAGATCGTATCGAGCGCGCGTTCGACGGCCTTTTTTCCTGCGCGCCAAGACGGCGCGAGCGATCGACGACGCGAAGGCGCTTGCGGTCGCGTACCCGGCAAGACGTCGCGCAACCAGCCGTTTTCAGCGGCAATGCGGCGCGCGACACCTTCCTCGTCATAGACGGGATACAGTTCGTGCAGCCAATGCGCCAAATAGACGTCGTCTTCGATCGCGAGCGGACGAACATTCAACGCATCGCTCGTCACGAAGAAACTAAGACAGATGCGGTCCGCGGATTCGGTTTCCGTCGGGCGCACGCGGAGCAGTGCGGCCAACCCGGTGACGAACAGCCTCGTGGACCAAATGCGCCGCGGCGAAGCGACAAGATACAAATCGATGTCGCTTTCGGCGTGGGCGTTGGAACGCGCGAGCGTGTTGCACACGAAGGCGGCGCGCAAATACGGAGCGTGCCGCGCCAACCACAAGAAAGCGCGTACGCGCGCATACTTCCCTTCCGCCAGCGCGTACCGCGATTTTCGCAAGCCGACGATCTCTTCGCGGCCCGGCAAGCAATAAAAACCTTCCGAAGCGCGTACAACGCCGCGCGCCAGCGCGTCCGCAAGCGCGCGCTCCGTCTCTTCGAACGTTGGGCGAACGTCATCGATCGCCGGCAGCGCAAAAAAAATCTCCTGTGCCGTGAGCGGAGCGTCGAATCCGTCATGGTACGCGAGCGCCGACAAGATTCCGCCCAAGACGCCTTTCATGCTTTGACGTTCGAGACGAGACCGATGGCTTTCGCCTTGGCGAGCTCCATCTCTTTTTCAACCGCATCGTCGACGACCATTTTTTCTTCCGAAATCGAAAGCACTTGTTCCCGCGAGACGATCAGGGGGTGGGACAACATACGGGAAGCCAAGCCGTTCGGACGGACACGCCAACGCAGAATCGACTGGCTTTCGAGTTCGACATCGAACCCGATGACCCGGCCGAGACCGGTCCCACCCTTCGTTTCACCCGGCAAGTTGCGCAATTTTTTGTCTTCGAGAACAGCCATAGAAAAACAAAACGACGCTTCCAGCATAGCCGGAAAGCGCCGTTTGTTCCAGTCGTTTACTTCTTCTTGAAAGCCAGCTTCTGCTGAAGAATCATCGCCAGGTTGGTGAGCAGCCAGTAGAGCGTGAGGCCCGCCGGCAAGTTCCAACCGATGAAAAGCGTCATGGCCGGCATCATGTACAACATCTGCTTGTTCATGATCGCCATCGTATCCTCATCCTTGCTCTCCTCCTTCTGCACTGCGGGTTCCTTGCGGTTCATCATCTTCGCTTGGAAGAATTGCGCCGCGGCCGCCAGGATCGCGAGCGGTATGCTGCGTTGCGAGAGGTCGAGGAAGCCGAGCGACAGAGTCGAGATCGTTCCCGGATTCGGGACGAACGCGTACAAGCCGCTCAAGCCCTGCGATTTCAATCCCGCCGACAACACCTGATAGAGCGCGATGAACAACGGAAGCTGAATCAGGAGCGGAAGGCAGGAAGAGAACGGGCTGACCTTATGCTCCGCATAGACGGCCATCATGGCCTTGGCCTGTTCCTCCTTGTTGTCCTTGTACTTGGCTTGGATCTCCTTGATCTTCGGCTGGATGTCGAGCATCGCCTTCTGGTTCTCGAGCGCCTTATGACTGAGCGGCCAGAGAAGGCCACGGACAATAACGGTAAGCGCCAAGATCGCCAGTCCAAAATCGTTGAAGAGGATGTCGTACAAACCGACGAGCAGGTTCAGGATCGGCTGGTACAGGACTGCGTGATAGATCGCAAGCATGGGTAGTGGTTACGTATGACGGTATTCTACTCGCCTTTCTCGTCGGACGGAACCTCCGTGCCCTTGGCGAGCGAATCCATCTCTTCGGTCACCTCTTCGGTGATTTCATCTTCCTTCGCCGGAGCTTCGGCGGACGAATCGTCGGCGCCTTCAGCCGTAGCCACGACCGCGTTCTCGTTCGCGTCCATGACGTTGATCTTCCAACCCGTCAGGCGGGAAGCGAGGCGGACATTCTGCCCACCCTTGCCGATCGCGAGCGAAAGCTGGTCGGCGTCGGCGCGCACCGTGGCGACGCGGTTTGCTTCATCGAGGTCGACGCGCTTCACCTTGGCCGGAGCGAGGGCTTTGGCGATGAAGACGGCAGCGTCCTGGTCGTACAGGATGACGTCAACCTTCTCTGTTCCGCCGAGTTCGCTGATGATCGTTTGAATGCGCGTGCCGCGCTGGCCGATGCAGGAGCCGATCGGATCGATGTTCGGATCTTCCGAAGATACGGCGACTTTCGAGCGCGAACCGGCTTCACGGGCGACCGAGTGGATCTGCACCGCGCCGGAAGCGACTTCCGGAATTTCGGTCGAGAAGAGCTTACGAACGATATCGGCATGCGCGCGGCTCACGATGATCATCGGTCCGCGGGTCGTCATGGTCACAGTACTGACATAGACCTTGATGCGAGCGCCCGGAGCGTAATTCTCGCTCGGGATCTGCTCTTCCGGCGGCATAGTGGCCATGATGCGTCCGAGGTCGACCAGCACGAGACGGCCTTCTTTGCGGGAAACGATGGCGTTCATGATCTCGCCTTCGCGGCCTTTGAACTCGCCGAAGACGTTTTCACGTTCGGCTTCGCGGAGCTTCTGGATAATGACCTGTTTCGCGGTCTGCGCGGCCATGCGTCCGAACTCGCCCGGAACGTCGAGCTCCATACGAAGCGTTTCGTTCAGGTCGGCATCAGGCTTGATCTTCTTCGCTTCCGAAACCATGATCTCGAGCTTCGGATTGAAGCGCTTGATCGGATTGCCGTTTTCATCAAGCTCCGGTTCTTCGACGGCGCCGGCGGCCTGGGCGGCCTCGAGCGCAGCGAGCTCTTCTTCCGTCGGCAGCTCCTGGTCTTCAACGACCAGCTTCTCGTCGAAGACGCGGATCTTCATCGTCTCCGGGTCGAATTCGACTTTGAGGTTCTGATTCTTGTTGCCGAAATCCTTGCGGAAAGCGGCCGCAAGAGCGGCCTCGATGGTTTCCATCACGACCTCGTACGGGATGTTTTTTTCCTCGCAAATCTGCTGGATCGCTTGAACAATGGGACTGGCCATAAAAAGTTGGGTATGAAGAATGCCAACCTCTTTTAAAGGCTGGCATATAACGTTCATAGCATAGCAGAATGTGGACGAAACGTCAACCACCGACGCTTTCGAGATGGCGAATGCTGGGTTCGCGAAGCGTTAAGTCGATCGCGACAACATCGATGCGGTATGGGCGCGCCAGATAGCCTTTGGCATTTCTCCAGCTTTCGGCGCAGGCGGCGATCGTACGCAATTTCGACGGCGTCACGGCCTCTTCAGGCGCACCGAACGAGGAACCGCGCCGCGCTTTCACTTCAACAAAGACGAGCGTCTGCCCGTCGAGCGCGACGATATCGATCTCCCCCACTCTCGACACGCGCGCCTGGCGTTCCAGAATGCGAAAACCTCGCGAGCGCAGAAACGCGGCCGCGAGGTCTTCTCCGTGATTGCCGATTACTTTCCTTTCGGAATCCATTTCTCGATGCGGGCTTTCTCGGCGAACGATGCGGACTGTCCCGGCACAACGACCGTAAGATGCCGGATGATCGCGATCAGCCACCACACAGCAACGACGAGCCAGACGAGATACCAGAAACGCGCGCCGAAGAAATAGACGAGCTCGTGGGTGAAGAACACGAGGATCAGCCCCATGATTCCCATCCAAATACCGAACAACGAGAGGCGTTTGGCGCCTTCGATCATAAGCATCGATCCCGACTTCTTCACGAAACGCGAAGCAACCACCCCGAAAACGATCAACGCGACAAAGAGAACGAGCATCGCGAGTTTGACGTTCGGCATGAGTTCGCGTGCTTGCAGGCTGAACCAGTACGACCAGGAGAGGAGAGGCATAGGTAAAAATTGCCGTTAACGTTCAAAGAGTAAACAAAGAGCCGCCGTTCACGCAAGTGCCGGCAGCTCAAGGCTTTTTGAGAACCACGCCGTAATGATGCGGACCAGCTTCGAATTGTCCGATGGCCGTAAAGCCCGCTTGCGCGGCCAGAGCCGATGTTTGTTCTTTCGAGAGCCGCTTCTCGGGGGCGGGGCCGAGCGCCGCGCCGGCCGTGTTCCACTCGACGACCAGCAGGAGGCCGCCCGTATGAAGCACGCGCTTGGCTTCTTGCAGCGCCGGCAATTTGTCGACGACATGCAGCACGTTGACCATGAGTACCATATCCATCGAGGCGTCGGGCAAGCGCGAGCCCATGGGCCGCTCGAAGTTACCCCAAACGAGTTCGACGTTTTCGACGCCAGCGCTCCGCATACGGCTCTGATTGGCTTGGATGACCGACTTCAGAATATCGACGCCGTAGACGTGCCCTTTCGCGCCGACAAGCTTGGCCGCCGGAAACAAGAAATGCCCGACCGTGCCGACGCCAAAATCCGCCACGCGCATCTCTTCACGGATGCCCGCTTTCGCCAAGGCGTTGAACGGATCGATCAGCGCACGACCGGTCGGCAGGTAGTTCATATTAGAGCGTCGCTTCGTCCGGGATCCCGAAGAGGCTTCCGAACACGGCGCGGAAGAAAATGAAATGCAAGTTCGTGATGACGAGGAACGAGATGAAGATCACGAGCACGCCGAGCAGCTTGTAGACCATGCGCATGCCGCCCAAGTGCGTGTCGGCCCAGCTGGAAAACGAACCGAACGTTTCGGCGAAAAAATTGGACTTCCAGACCATCACAAAACCGAGCGCCGCGCCGAGCAATCCTCCAAGAATGCGTCCAATCATATAGGAAAAGTATACCATAAAAAGAAAAGGCCCCGTGAACGCGTTGTTCACGGGGCGAGAAGCCTATGGGACGATGACGGACGTCTCGCGCACGAGCTCCGTGCGCGACATCACGGTCGGGTGCGGCTCCGGGACGTGACCGAGGTGGTGCAGGTACAGCGCCGTGCAGGCGAAGCCCTTGCGGATCCAGGCAGTGTCCAGATCGCGGGAGAAGAGCTTCTCGAGCGCGTACGCGCTGAAGTGCTCTGGCTGCCGCGCCGGCTTGCCGTGGATCTCCTCGAAGCGCTCCGCGAAGTGCACGTCGAGGACGGCGTGCTCCGCATGGACGAAGCGCACGTACCGAAGGATGAGCTCCTTCGCGTCCATGCCGAGCAGCGCGGCGACGTCCGCCAGGCGGGCCCAGCCGATCTTGCCCCGACGGAGATCACGGCGACGGATCGGACGCTCCGTCAGCGACGACACGACCGCGTCGCTCGCAGGAGCTTCGCGCGCGAAGCGCGGACGAACGATCATCGGACGCTGCCCGAGTTCACCCTTGTGGATCTGGCGGGCACAGACGAAGCGCAGACCGAACTGCTCGTGACCATTCTCCTCCTCAGTGAGAATCACGCCGAAGGGGCGGTCCCCGACCAGCGCGTTGTTCGACCCGCCCCCGCGGTGAGCGACGAAGCGGGTGGAGCTGCGCGCCAGCACGTGACGAACGGGCTCCGAGCCAACGACCACGTAGGCCGAGACGAGGCGTTCGCTGTGCAGCAGCCCGCCCTGCTCATCGTACACAGCTTCGTACGAGTAGCTCGTACCCACATGCGGCACGACCCACTTGCCGTCCTCGACCGGAATCAGGAGCGTCTGCTCCGAGCGCCCGTCGTGCACCTTCCGTTCCAAAGAATATCCCGACATCGTAGCCTCCAACGTTGCGGTTTTGGATTCTCGGCAAAACGAACCGCCCGCCTTGCCGATTCGGAGCACGTTTGCCCCGATGCGCCGATTTCTCGACGACGGGATAACGTAGCAAAAAACAGCGGTTTCGTCAAGATGCGCACAAAACAAAAAACGACCCTGTCGGATCGTCTTTTGGTGGGCGCTGTAGGATTCGAACCCACGACCTACTCGGTGTAAACGAGTCGCTCTAACCAACTGAGCTAAGCGCCCTCGTCGCTTACCCGACAAGCTGCCGGTCGCGCGGGTCTGCGCTCCCTCTCGCTTGTCGGCCGCTCCTCTTCCTCGCCTATGGCTCGGATATTTCGGGCTCCATCAGCCTATCGCCTCTTCTCTTGACAGGCAAGGGCGCTTTTATTGACAAAATACCCCGGTTCGTGTACCATGCCTTTACACGCGTACGTAGCACGAGGAACGAGGTCGGCGTCAGCCATACTCAGCTCGCAGTGCGAAAGACGAGTGAAAGGTTTACGAACCTTTGTAACTCACCCGCTAAGCCCAACGCAAGTATGGCCAGCGCCAAAATCTTCGTCGGCAGCCTGTCTTTTCAGGCCACCGAGGATGACCTCAAGGCCGCCTTCGCTCCGTTCGGTACGGTCGTTTCCGTGTTCATCCCGGTCGACCGTATGACCGGCCGCAAGCGCGGTTTCGGCTTCGTCGAGATGTCCTCCGCTGAGGAGGCCGCCACGGCGATCGCTGAGATGAACGGCAAGGAAATTGTCGGTCGTCCGGTTGCCCTGAACGAAGCCCAGCCCCGCCCGGAGCGCCAGTAATTGGCACTCTCAAAACGTCCCGCAAGGGACGTTTTGTATTTGCAATTTGGCCAGGCTCTTAATTACCCGCCTCGTTTTCCTGTTTCTTTCTCTTGTATGTGTTCCGTACGACCGTTTCGAGCTTTTGGTCGATGTACTCGTTATTTCTGCCGATATCCATAGACCACTCCAACCTCGGGTCCGTTGGGTGTCGGAACATCAGTACCGCATCGAAACGTTCTATGCCGTTGTCTTCGCGGATAAAACGGATCTCGGCATTTACACGCAGCTCAGGATCGACCTCGTGCAGGAATGTCCGTACTTTCGCTTCAGCTTTTTTCAACCAATATTCCGGAGCCTCCTTGTTAGCAGACGGTGTTTCAAAATTCATGGCAATGGCTTTAAAGCATGCGCAGTGTACCAAGAGACCGAGCAAAAAATAAAGAGCGCACCCGGGCGGCAGGAGCGAGTGACGCTCTCTGCCGCGCGGATGCGCGAGACGAGTGGTACGACGAATGCGGTACCGTCAGATCACCGCGTGTAGGGGCTTGGACCTCGACCCGATGCGGATACGGGGTACAACGGATGAGACATCAGGAAGTCCCCGTTCGGAAAGGGCCTGTCGGGGTCGATCGCTTCGAGCCTGATCTTCGGAGTCTCCGCGCCCGCGCAGAAGACCAGCGCGCACGGCTTGCCGCCTTGCACGATGCTGTCCTTGGGCAGAACGTAGATCGAACGGACTGGGAACGTCCGGATGTGCGTCGACGGCGACGCAAGGAACCAGCGCAAGCCGATCTCGTAGGTCATCGAGTTGTCGAGGTCGGCGTGCAGGTCGCGGAGGACCTCCGACGCCAGCGGGTTGGCGCTGTCGCGGAACTCCATGCACTCGCACACGTGGAACGCGATCTGGCCGGCCGGCGTGTGCGGGATCTGGTCCGCCTCGCAGCCGTGAAGCCGCACGCCGCCGTAGTACAGCATCCGAAGTGCCTGGAGGATCTCGATGGTCGAGATGCCGTCGCCGATCGTGACGAGAAATGAGCCCGGTTTGGTTCCTGCGTAACGCGTCATTTCCGACATGTCCGACATGGACCCTCCACGATTGTCGCTATTCGGCTTGCCCTGCCGTAGGGGTCGAGCTGCCCACAGTAGGGTCCAAAATGACCGGGAACTATAGTATAAAATCGCCTTCCCGTCAAGCGTCCGATGGGACAGAGGGGTCTGACCCCTCTGTCCCATTTTACTGTCCTAGGTCTTGCCCCGTCGTTCGCGAACGATGGGGCTTGCCAATCGTAGAACATTGAAGTACAGTACTCCCGTTCCCGAAAGAGCGGTCGTGGCGAAATTGGCAGACGCACTACCTTGAGGTGGTAGCGCCCGCAAGGGCTTGAGAGTTCAAGTCTCTCCGACCGCACCAGCAATGAAGCGCACCATGTGGTGGGCTTTTTTGCTAGCTTCAGCCAAGAGACTGGAACCCTCTACGCCGGCAAGCGGGCTTCGTTCGCCTTGTGTTCGCCTGTT